>NZ_PJZI01000019.1 GCF_002858805.1 Chimaeribacter arupi | reverse complement strand
ATGGGTGGTCGGTTTCGGTTGTTTATGTGTCATTGTCTACCCGGCCATCCGATCCTCAACCGAGCAGGGCCTGCCGGCGCGCCGGCCCTGCACCCGCGCGCGTTCGGTGCCCCGGCAGAATTATTGCCCGCGCTGCGGGTTCCCTCCTTCGGCCTCCAGGCTGTTCGGGTCGCCGCAGACACGCTCCCGGCGTGGCTGTCCCTCTCGCGGACGTCCTGTCCGCTCACCCGGCCCTGCGTCTCCACTCGGCAATGATTTTTATGCCACCGCCAGGCTGCAACTCTTTGGGGATGTCAGGAAAGAATAGCTCGTGGGATTTCGCTGAACGTGGCTGTGTTCATGTACTGCGGCTCCATTCGGCAATGATTTTTACGCCCCCGCCAGACTGCAAATCTTTGGGTATGTCAGGAAAGAATAGGAGAGACTTTATTTTTTCTGCCCGCTCGCCCGGCCCTGCGGCTCCACTTGGCAATGATTTTTATGCCGCCGCCAACCTGCAACTCTTTGGGTATGTCAGGAAAAAGCAGGGCGTTTATCCCGCTGCAATTTCCTGGTTTTTCTCAGAAATGAATAAAATTCCATCCGGTGAAGACTTGACCCATAACAAGGTGGCGGGCGGGTGAGGCTCCCTATAATCAGGCTCATTTTTCGCACATGGGCGCGTCGTTATGGATTATCAACTTGAGCTGGACTGGGATCACTTTTTAACAACGTACTGGCAAAAACGGCCGGTGGTGCTGAAACAGGCGTTTAAACACTTTGCAGACCCGATTACGCCGGATGAGCTGGCCGGGCTGGCGATGGAGAATGAAGTCGATAGCCGGCTGGTGAGCTATAAAAACGGACAGTGGCAGGCGGAGCATGGGCCGTTCGAGGCGTTTGACCACCTCGGGGAAACCGGCTGGTCGCTGCTGGCGCAGGCGGTGAACCATTGGCACCTCCCGTCGGCGGCGCTGGTCACACCGTTCCGTGTGTTGCCGGACTGGCGGCTGGATGACCTGATGATCTCCTTCTCCGTGCCGGGCGGCGGGGTCGGGCCGCATATCGACCAGTACGACGTCTTTATCATCCAGGGCATGGGCCGCCGCCGCTGGCGGGTCGGCGAAAACCTGCCGATGCGCCAGTTCTGCCCGCATCCCGCCCTGCTGCATGTGGACCCGTTCACCCCGATTATTGATGAGGAACTCGAACCCGGCGACATCCTCTACATCCCGCCCGGCTTCCCGCATGACGGCCAGACACTGGACACCGCCCTCAACTACTCCGTGGGCTTCCGCGGGCCGAATGGCCGCGATCTGATCAGCAGCTTCGCCGACTACGCACTGGAAAACGATCTGGGCAGCGAACACTACCGCGACCCGGCGTTAACTCGCCGGGCGCATCCGGGCTGCATGGAGGCGCATGAAGTGGAGCGCCTGCGCGACATGATGATCGCGATGATCAACCAACCGGATGACTTTACCCAGTGGCTCGGGCAGTTTGTCACCACGCCGCGCCATGAGCTGGACATCGCCCCGGCAGAACCCCCGTATGACAGTGATGAAGTCGCCGCCGCGCTCGAGGCAGGCGAAACGCTGGTCCGCCTGAGCGGCTTGCGTGTCATCCGCGTCGGCGATCGCTGCTTCGTCAACAGCGAACGGCTGGACGCCCCCGACCCGGCGGCGGCCGATGCGCTGTGCCGCTACACCACCCTGGGCCGTGAAGAACTGGGCGAGGCGTGGCAGAATCCGGCTTTCCTGGCCGTGCTGACCGGGCTGATTAACCGCGGCTACTGGTACTTTTCCGGGTAAACAGCCTGCCGGATAAAAAACCGGCTGGGGAAATCTTCAGGGGGTTTCTCCGGCCGGTGCCTGCACCGGCTGCGGGGCCGTGGCCGGTGGGGCCATCACCGAATGGCGGCGCACCAGCGTCGGGCTGAACATGTGGGTGGTTTCCGGCAGCGGCTGGTTGTTGGCCAGCGCCAGCGCCAGCTCAGCGGCCTGATTGGCCATCGTCACCACCGGGTAGCGCACCGTGGTCAGGCGCGGGCGCAGGTAGCGCGAAATCAGCACATCATCAAACCCAATCAGGGACATCTGCTGCGGCACCTCAATGCTGTTATCACTCAACACCGACAGCGCCCCGGCGGCCATCGGGTCGTTATAACAGGTTACGGCGGTAAAGGTTTTGCCGTGGCCGAGCAGGTCGATCATCGCCCGCTCGCCACCAATTTCGTCCGGCTCGCCATAGGCGATCAGCCGGTCATCCACCGCAATATTGTGCTCCTTCAGCGCGTCCAGATAGCCCTGGAGCCGGTCATGGGCATCGGAGATCTGATGGTTCGAGCAGATCACCGCGATGCGCTGATGCCCGGCCTGAATCAGGTGGCGGGTCGCCAGCCAGGCACCGTAATGGTCGTCCAGCGCCACGCAGCGCGCCTCAAAGCCGGGCAGAATACGGTTAATCAGCACCATTCCCGGGATCTGCGCCATCAGCCCGGCCAGCTCCTCGTCCGGCAATTTTTTGGCATGGACCACCAGCGCGCCGCAACGGTGGCGGATCAGCTGCTCAATCGCCTGCCGCTCCTTCTCCGCATTGTGGTAGCCGTTGCCGATCAGCAGGAAATTCCCGGTGTTATAGGCAACCTGTTCCACGGCTTTCACCATCGCACCGAAAAACGGGTCGGAGACATCGCCGACCACCAGCCCCAGTGTCTCGCTGGACTGCTGGGCCAGCGCGCGGGCATTGGCATTCGGGTGATATTGCAGCTGCTCCATGGCGCTCAATACGCTGAGGCGTGAATTTTCGCTGGCTTTCGGGGAGTGGTTGATAACGCGTGATACCGTGGCAACGGAAACGCCCGCCAGCCTGGCAACATCCTTAATCGTGGCCATAGTGATTCCATCATACAAAGTGAGGTGCCGTGTACGGCAGCCTGATTACATCGCCTGATGTCATCATCAGGCAGCGGGGTAATCGCTTACACCTCAGTTTTGCGGAAAAGCACCGCGGCTGCAAGGGAGCCAGATCCCATACTGGGGCTGCAACCGAAAGAAACAGGCATTTTTCCGGCGAAAGCGGGGCTTTCACTCGAAAGATAATCACCGGGCGTAATGGCAGCGGTTACAACGTCGGCTCTGTATGCTGATGGCCTGCTGCACCAGGCAGCGGCAGGTAATGATGGGTGATGACCGCCGCGGCCGCCGCCACATCCGCCGGGCAGCCGTGGCGCGCCAATGCCGCGCCGTAAGCCACCACATTGGTTAACACGGAGGGAAACACGGCATGGATGCCGCTGTGGTGAAGGCGCACCAACTGGTGGGCGATCACCCCGACGCCGGGCGAGATGGCCGCGCCCAGCGCCAATGCATCCGCGATTAAGGCATCGGTATCAACGTCCTCCGGTACCGGGGCAGCCGTCACCAGCGACGACGCGCACGCCTCGTCTGATACCCACGGCACCACCCCCAGCGCCCGCAGCCCGGCGCGTGTCGCCTGCGCGGCCTTGAGGTGGCGATTAATCAGGGCGACCAGCCCTTCGTTTTCCAGCCGGTCCAGCGCGGATTCCAGCGCCCAGAAATCCCCGGCGGAGGGCGTGCCGGGCAGCGCGCCGCGGCCGCGATCCAGCCACTGGCGTTTCAGCTCGGTGAGTGACAGGCAGGATTGCGCGTACCCGGCGGGCGTCATCAGCCGCAGCCAGGCGCGTGCGCTGACGCTGACGGCAGACAGGCCCGCCGGGCCGCCCAGCGCTTTTTGCGGGCCGATCACCGCGATATCAATGCCGAGGCCGTCCACATCCAGCGTATGGCCGCCGACCGACGCCACCGCATCCACCACCAGCAGCGCCTGGCGTTGGCGGACGCGCGCGGCAATCTCACTCAGCGGGTTAACAATACCGCTGGCCGCCTCACCATGCGCCAGCACCACTGCGTCCAGCGTCGGCATAGCGTTCAGCGCCTGATCAAACGCCGCCGGCGTGATCGGGTAACCGGACGGCGCTTTGACGTCGTGCACCTCTGCGCCGCCGCGCCGTAGCCACTGGCTGAAGTAGAGGCCGTAGGGGCTGGTGACCACATTCAGGATATGCATACCGGGGCGCGACAGGCTCACCGCCACCGACTCCAGCGCCAGCATCGCCTCGCCCTGGATCAGCAGCAGATCGTTTTTCGTCATCAGCAGCCGCGCCAGCCGGTCAGCCAGCGGCGCAAAACGCTCAGCCGGGTAGGGCGGCAGGCTGAGCAGCGGGTACCAGCAGGGATCGGCCATCACGGCTCCTTTTCCGCCAGCGGCGGTGCGTAAACCATCATCTGTAAAGTGTAGAAGCCCCCACGGGCGGCGGCGCAGATTTGGCAAGGCGGGCGGTTGGTGATAGGTTGACGGCCTGCCTGATAGCCTGCGAACAATAACCATGCCGATACAACGTTTCCCGCACCTGGCGCACTGGGGCGCCTACACTGCTGTCGTCGACGATGGCGTGCTGACCGGTTGCGAGCCCTTTGCCGCTGACCGTGACCCGTCACCGATGCTGGCCGCCATCGCCCCGGCGATCTACGCCGATAGCCGCATCCGCAAACCGGCAGTGCGCCGCTCCTGGCTGCAACGCCGTGAACACAGTGACCGCAGCCTGCGCGGGCGTGAGGAATTTGTTGAGGTCGAATGGGACGAGGCGCTGGCGCTGGTCGCAGAAGAGAACCAGCGGGTACGCGACCGCCACGGCCCCGGCGGGCTGTTTACCGGCTCTTACGGCTGGTCCTCCGCCGGGCGCCTGCACCATGCGCGTTCGCTGGTGCGGCGCTTTTACTTCAGCGGCGGCGGCGGGGTCGATCAGGTCGGCAATTACAGCTGGGGCGCGGCGCAATTCTTCCTGCCGCATGTGATCGGCACCTTCAGCCCGCTGACCGGGCGCGTCACCGACTGGCAGAGCGTGGCTGACCACGCGGACGTGCTGGTGGCCTTTGGCGGGCTGGCGCTGAAAAATGCGCAGGTGGCCTCCGGCGGCGCGGGTGAACATACGCTGAAACCCTGGCTGGCGCGGCTGGCCGCGCAGGGCACGCCGGTTATCAACATCAGCCCGACCCGTGACGACTGCCCCGCGTTCCTCAATGCGGAGTGGATCCCGATCCGCCCCAATACCGACGTGGCGCTGATGCTGGCGCTGGGGCATGAGATTGACCGGCTGGGTGCCGTGGATGACACCTTTATGGCGACGTACTGCACCGGCTGGCCGCCATTGCGCGCCTACCTGAACGGCAGCAGTGACGGCGTGGCAAAAACCCCGGCCTGGGCAGCGGCGATCACCGGCATCCCGGCGGCGCGCATCCGCCAACTGGCACAACAGTTAATTGGCGTACGCAGCTTTATCACCTGCGCCTACGCCGTCCAGCGCGCCCATCGCGGCGAGCAACCTTACTGGATGATGATTGCGCTGAGTGCGATGCTCGGCCAGGTCGGGTTGCCGGGCGGCGGCTTTTCGTTCGGCCACGGCTCGATGAACAGCGTCGGCAACCCGCGCCATGACACGCCGGGGCCGTCAATGCCCGCCGTGCCGAACCCGGCCGGGCTGGCAATCCCGGTGGCGCGTATTGCCGACATGCTGCTCAACCCCGGCGCGCCCTACAGTTTCCAGGGCGAAACCCACCATTATCCGGACGTTAAGCTGGTGCACTGGGCGGGCGGCAACCCGTTCCACCATCACCAGCAACTCAACCGGCTGCTGGCAGGCTGGGAGAAGCCGGAGACCATCATCGTGCAGGACATCTGGTGGACACCGGCAGCGAAGCTGGCCGACATCGTGCTGCCGGTGACCTCGACCCTGGAGCGCAACGACATCGGCGGCTCCTCGCGCGATCGCTACGTCTTCGCCATGCATCAGGCGATTGCGCCGTTGCATCAGGCCCGCAACGATTTCGATATTTTCAGCGAGCTGGCCGAGCGGCTCGGCTACCGTGACGCCTTTACCGGCGGGCGTGATGAGCAGGCGTGGCTGCGCCATATCTACCAGCAGTGCGGCGAGGCGCAGGCGGGCACCGGCGTCACCTGGCCGGATTTCGACACCTTCTGGCAGCGCGGCCACGTTGAGTTGCCGCAACCCAGCACGCCGTACGTCTTTTTTGAGCGTTTCCGGCAAGACCCGCAGCGCCACCCGCTGAAGACGCCGAGCGGCAAGATTGAGCTGTACAGCGAGACGCTGGCCGGGTTCGGCCATGCCGACATGGCCCCGCACCCGCAGTGGCAACCGCCGGTGGAATGGCTGGGGGACGCCGCCGCCGCACGCTGGCCGCTGCACCTGATCACCGTGCAGCCCAGCGATCGCCTGCACAGCCAGCTGGATCAGGCCCCGCTGGCGCAGGGCAATAAAACGGCCGGGAAAGAGACGATCCAGATGCGCCCGGATGACGCCGCCGCCCGTGGCCTGCGTGAGGGCGGGGTGGTGCGGGTGCATAATGCGCGCGGGGCCTGCCTCGCCGGGCTGCGCCTGAATGCGGGCCTCGCCCCCGGCGTGGTGGTGATGGCCACCGGCGCATGGTTTGATCCCGGCTTCGGCACGCAGCGTGAAGACGTGGAGCAGGCGGGCAACCCGAATGTATTGACGCTGGATATAGGGACGTCGTCATTAACTCAGGGGCCAAATGCCATGAGCTGCCTGGTGGAGGTGAGCGCCGTAGAAACCCCGCCGCAGGCCGTGGGAAAAAAACCATAAAACCGCGGGTTTATGTACTTTTAATTCGTTGATTACATGAACGGAAGGGATTTTACAGTTGGTTGCATTTAGAGCAGAACTCTTTCGATTCAGCGGTGGTTTCTTAAGGGGGCGATCTCTAGAGTAGGACGTCCCAGAGGTATTGATTGGTGAGAAATCAACATACTCTGTATGTTGAGAGCCTATTCAATTGCACCAACCTACGCGGATGCGTAGGTTTTTTTTTGCCTGCGATTTCTGCCCCGCCCGTGGCTTCACTTAATTAACACTTTACTGTTGCCCGGTCGTCAGTGGCGGGCGGGTACGCTATCCTGTGCCCTGTTCAGGGCAGCATGTTGTTGCCCGGTTTCCTCATAAGGAGATGGGCTGTGTATGCATTGCTCAGGGGATTATTCAGAATCCTGTTTCGTGTCTCGGTCGAGGCTGACCCGGCGCAGTTCCGGCATGACAAGTTACTTATCACGCCAAACCATGTCTCATTCCTCGACGGCGCGCTGCTGGCGTTATTCCTGCCGGTTAAGCCGGTGTTTGCCGTTTACAGCCGTATCACTGACCGCTGGTTTATGCGGCTGATTAAGCCCTACGTCGATTTTGTGCCGCTCGACCCCACCAACCCGATGGCGATCAAGCGGCTGGTGCGCGAGGTGCAGGCCGGGCGGCCGATTGTGGTCTTCCCCGAAGGGCGGATCACAGTGACCGGTTCGCTGATGAAAATTTATGACGGCGCGGCCTTTATTGCGGCCCGTTCCGGTGCCACGGTGCTGCCGGTGCGCATCGACGGCGCGGAGTTCACGCCGTTCGGCCGGTTGCGCGGCGATTTCCAGACCCGTTTGTTCCCGAAAGTCACGATCCGCGTGCTGCCGCCGACCAGGGTGCCGATGCCGGACGCCCCGCGCGCCCGTGAGCGCCGGGTGCTGGCCGGGGCGCGCCTGCATCAGATCATGATGGACGCGCGCATGGCGACGTGTGAGCCGCAGACGCTGTTCGACGCGCTGCTGGCGGCGCAGACCCGTTACGGCCGCTTCAAGCCGGTGATTGAAGACATCAATTTCCAGGAGGACAGTTACCACGGGCTGCTGAAAAAAACGCTCGGGGTGAGCCGCATCCTGCAACGTTTCACGCAGGAGCGCGAGCATGTCGGGCTGCTGCTGCCCAATGCCACCATCATGGCGGCGGCGATCCTCGGCGCGACGCTGCGCGGGCGGGTGCCGGCACTGCTGAACTACACCGCCGGGGTGAAGGGCCTGCGCAGTGCGATGAAAGCGGCGGAGATCCGCACCATCGTCACCTCGCGCCAGTTCCTTGAGAAGGGCAACCTGACTGCGCTGCCGGAGCAGGTGACGGAGGCCAACTGGGTCTATCTCGAAGATTTGAAAGACACCGTGACCACGGAAGACAAGCTCTGGATCCTCACCCATCTGCTGTTCCCGCGCCGGGCAAGGGTGCCGCAAAAGCCGGACGATGCCGCGGTCATTTTGTTTACCTCCGGTTCCGAGGGCAACCCGAAAGGCGTGGTGCACAGCCACGCCAGCCTGCTGGCGAACGTCGAGCAGATTCGCACCGTGGCGGACTTCACCCCGCGTGACCGCTTTATGTCGGCGCTGCCGCTGTTCCACGCCTTCGGCCTCACGGTGGGGCTGCTGACGCCGCTGATGACCGGCAGCCGCGTGTTCCTCTACCCCAGCCCGCTGCACTACCGCGTGGTGCCGGAACTGGTGTATGACCGCAACTGCACGGTGCTGTTCGGCACGTCCACCTTCCTCGGCAACTATGCGCGCTTCGCCCACCCGTATGATTTCGCACGTGTGCGCTACGTGGTGGCGGGCGCAGAGAAACTCTCCGCCGGCACGAAACAGGTCTGGCAGGATAAATTCGGCATCCGCATCCTGGAGGGCTACGGCGTCACCGAGTGTGCGCCGGTAGTGGCAATTAACGTGCCGATGGCGGCGAAAGCGGGCACTGTCGGGCGCATCCTGCCGGGTATGCAGGCGCGCCTGATCCCGGTGGCGGGCATTGAGCAGGGCGGGCGGCTGCAACTGAAAGGGCCGAACATCATGAAAGGCTATTTGCGGGTGGAAAACCCCGGCCGGCTGGAGACACCGGCGGCGGAAAACCGTGAAGGCCAGATGCAGCCCGGCTGGTATGACACCGGCGACATCGTGACGCTGGACGAACAGGGCTTCTGCACCATCCTTGGCCGGGTGAAGCGCTTCGCCAAACTGGCCGGGGAAATGGTGTCACTGGAAAGTGTCGAACAACTGGCGCTGCGGGCCTCGCCGGAAGGGCAACACGCCGCCGCCTCGCGCCCCGACAGCACCCGCGGCGAGACGCTGGTGCTGTTCACCACCGATCGCGGGCTGACGCGCGAACAGTTGCTGAACGCCGCGCGTGACAGCGGCACCCCGGAGCTGGCAGTACCGCGTGACATCCGCGTGGTGAAAGCCCTGCCGCTGCTCGGCAGCGGTAAACCTGACTTCGTCGCCCTGCGCCAGATGGCCGAAAACCCGGAGAGCACAGCATGATGCAGAACCTGAAGGCCGGTGACGGCCTGCTGTCGCGCAGTATGGTGGCGGTGATTGTGGCGCAGTTCCTCTCCGCTTTTGGTGACAACGCGCTGCTGTTCGCCACCCTGGCGCTGATCACCCAGCAACACTACCCCGACTGGAGCCAGCCGATCCTCCAGATGGCGTTTGTCGCCGCGTATATTGTGCTGGCACCCTTTGTCGGGCAGTTTGCCGACAGCGTCGCCAAAGGGCGGGTGATGATGGTCGCCAACCTGCTGAAGCTGGTGGGGGCGGCGGCGATTCTGGCCGGGCTGAACCCGTTCTTCGGCTACGCGCTGGTGGGCGTGGGGGCTGCGGCCTATTCCCCGGCCAAGTACGGCATCCTCGGCGAGATCACCCGCGGTGAGCAGCTGGTCAAAGCCAATGGGCTGATGGAGTCCTCGACCATCGCCGCAATCCTGCTCGGGTCGGTGGCCGGTGGCTGGCTGGCGGACTGGCACCTGCTGGCGGCCATCGGCGTGTGTGCCGCGGCCTATGGGGCGGCGGTGGTGGCGAACCTGTTTATCCCGCGGCTGGCGGCGGCGCGCCCCGGCCAGCCGTGGCACCCGGTGCGGATGGTCAGCGCCTTTGCGCAGGCGGCACGCACCCTGTGGCAGGACAGCGGCGCCCGTTTCTCGCTGGTGGGCACCAGCCTGTTCTGGGGCGCGGGTGTCACGCTGCGGTTGCTGCTGGTGCTGTGGGTGCCGGTGGCGCTCGGCATCACCACCCACACCCTGCCGACGCTGCTGAACGCCTTTGTGGCGATTGGCATTGTGCTCGGGGCCGGGGCTGCGGCCTGGCTGGTGACGCTGAAAACCGTGAAACGCTGTATGCCGGCCGGGATTTTAATGGGCGTGGCGGTGGTGCTGTTTGCGCTCCAGCATCAGCTGGTGAATGCAGCCGTGCTGCTGGTGGCGATTGGCCTGCTCGGCGGCTTCTTTGTGGTGCCGCTCAACGCGCTGTTGCAGGAGCGCGGCAAACTCACCGTCGGGGCGGGTAACGCGATTGCGGTGCAAAACCTGGGGGAAAACAGCGCGATGCTGCTGATGCTCGGCCTCTACTCGCTGGTGGTGAAGCTGGGCACGCCGGTGGTGGCGGTAGGGATTGGCTTTGGTGTGCTGTTTGCGCTGGCGATTGGCGGGCTGTGGCTCTGGCAGGGGCGGCGGACGGGCTAATCCACGGTCATTCCCCTCAAACACCCCTCACCATGAAAACAGGGCGGAATTTCCGCCCTGTTTTTTTTGCCTGATGTGCAGAAGGTTACGGCGCCGGAATGGTAAAGCGGCGGTGGATCGCTTCCAGTTCCTGCATGATCGTTTCATCCAGCACCAGGTTCTGGCTGTCGATGTTGAGCTTCAGTTGATCCAGCGTGGTGGCACCCAACAGGGTACTGGCGACAAACGGCTGCTGGCGCACAAAGGCCAGTGCCATCTGCGACGGGTCAAGGTTATGGCGTTTCGCCAGCGCCACGTACTCAGCAATCGCCTGCTCCGCCTGTTCCCCGGTATAGCGCGTGAAACGGCTGAACAGGGTATTGCGCGCGCCGGCCGGTCTGGCACCGTTCAGGTATTTGCCGCTCAGCGTGCCGAACGCCAGGCTGGAGTAGGCCAGCAACTCCACGCCCTCGTGGTGGCTTATCTCTGCCAGGCCCACCTCAAAGCTGCGGTTCAGCAGGCTGTAGGGGTTCTGGATCGAGACAATACGCGGCAGGTCGTGCTTTTCCGCCAGTTGCAGGTAGCGCATCACGCCCCACGGGGTTTCGTTGGAGACGCCGATATAGCGGATTTTCCCGGCGCGAACCTGCTCGTTCAGCGCTTCCAGCGTCTCCAGCAGCGTCACGGCGGGTTTGTCATCGGTGTAGGTGTAGTTCAGCTTACCGAAGCAGTTGGTCTGGCGCTGCGGCCAATGCAGCTGGTAGAGGTCGAGGTAATCGGTGTTCAGGCGTTTCAGGCTGGCATCCAGCGCGTTGCGGATGTTTTTACGGTCGAGGGCCTGGTCGGGGCGGATGGCGGCATCACTGCCGCGTGACGGCCCGGACACCTTGCTTGCCAGCACCACTTTCTCACGGCAGCCGCGCGCCTTCAGCCAACTGCCGATATAGCTTTCAGTCAGCCCTTGTGTCTCAGGGCGCGGCGGCACCGGGTACATTTCTGCGGTATCGATCAGGTTAATCCCGGCGGACAGGGCATAATCGAGTTGCTGGTGGGCATCGGCTTCGCTGTTTTGCTCACCGAAGGTCATGGTGCCCAATCCCAGAACGCTGACTTCCAAAGAGCTGTGGGGGATACGGTGATAATGCATTGCCGGTTTTCCTTAGTGTTAAGAATATAGGCTGAAAAAATGCGTCTCTGGGGACGTTATCTTTTCTTCACAATCGCGTTTTTCTTCTCGCACAGATGATCAATGCCGGATTGACTATAACCAAGCTGCCGGGAGGGGGAAAGTGGCCGGGGAAGAGAAGGGCGCAGCCCGGTGGGTGCCGGAAGCCACCCGGCCCGGCCGGACAATGCTGTTTCCCGCCGGGCAATGGTTAACTAATTTGTTACCTTTCAATCACCTGGTTAACACTGTCGCCGTTAATCTGACGCTGGTTACCCTGCTCATCCGTATAACTGATTAAGCCGGTTTCCTTATCAATTTTCGGTTTACCCTGAGTCAGGATCATATTGCCCTCTTTGGTGGCGATGACGTAATCGCTGGAACAACCGGTGAGAGAGAGTGCAACAACCAGCGCAGAGGCAGCAATGGCCCATGTTTTCATGATGATTTCCTTACTATTCGGCAGACGGCAAAGGTGTATTAAGCGTAGCAAACTGCCATAAAAAGCCAGGCAAAATCTCCTCCAAAAGTCTGATTTTCCGCACGCTTACCTTAACGCTGCCCTCACATGAGGAAATGCCGCGCCAGCAGCGCCGCGGTAAAGTTCTTTTTCAGGTAGAACCCGCGCGGCAGCGTCATGATCGGCTGGCCGCGATCGCCTATCGCCTCGGTCAGCGCCTTGCTGTTGGCCGCTTTGGGCCGCAGTTGCAGCACCTCGCCGTGGCGGGCGGTGATGCTCTCAACCTTACCGAGCACGATCATGTCCATCAATTCTTCCCAGTCACAGCGCAGTTGATCTTCCTCTTCCGGGCTGGGCGACCAGAGCAACGGCGCACCGATGCGCCGCTCTGCCAGCGGCAGCACGCGTTCGCCCTCCACCGGCACCCACAGCACCCGCGACAGTTTATGGCGCACATGGCTGCGTTCCCAGCTGACGCCGCTGTTACCGGTGAGCGGGGCCACGCAGACAAAGGTCGTCTCCAGCGGTTTCCCGGCGGCATCCACCGGGATGGTTTTCAGCTCCACGCCCAGCGCCGGGAAATCCTGCTCTGCTTTGCTGCCGGCGGTGGCCCCGAGGTAGAACTCCAGCAGCATCCCAACCCAGCCTTTATCCCGTTTTAAATTGGCCGGAATAGCGATGCCGGCCTGCGTGGCCAGGTCGCCCAGTGAGTGCCCGGCCAGCGCCTGGGCGCGTTGCAGCAGTTCATCACTGTGTTGCGGTGGAGGAAGGGGAGAGAGGCCCATGCGTGTCACCTGTCGGAGTGGTTAAAAAATGTACTGGTCTTTCCCCTGGGAGCGGTATTTCGCGCCAGGTGGGGGAAAAACAGAATAATAGCATGATTTAGCTGATAAATTTTTCTGTTAATTTGCCGATAACCTGAAAGGCACCGCTTTTTTTCACCGTTTGCCGCTGACAATAAACAGGATCTTACACCAGGTTATCCACAGATTTTTGGGATAACCCGGCTTAATACGTACTACTGGTTTCATCCACAGGCTTGACGCGGCGGGGTTTTGGATAATTTACTCTTTTTATGTCCAATAAATTGGCATTATCTGTGGATAAAACCAACTTTGTTTCATTTTTAACCTCATCAACAATGAAAGGTGATATTGCTCACATTATCTCTGCCGCCGCGCCGCGGCATACGGGGTTATCGTGCTGTTTTAAATAAGATAATGCTGAGAGTGACCAGGGGTGAAGTTATCCACCGCCGGGGGGTTTAAGGCGTTACCCTGAAGTTCTGCACAAAGATATCCACAGAAAACGTGAATAAAATCGGGGGTGTAGCCGGGGATATGTTTATAACTTGGCAGGAAGCTGTGGGTTATCCCGGTGTTATTCCTGATGAACGGCTGATAAGCAGTGGTTTACCGCCTGTTGGGAGTGTGAAACAATCAAGGCATATGCATTTACGCTTATTTGAGGTAGTCCGGTGATCGATGATGATGGCTACCGCCCGAATGTTGGTATCGTAATCTGTAATCGGCAGGGGCAGGTACTCTGGGCCCGTCGTTACGGTCAGCACTCCTGGCAGTTTCCTCAGGGGGGGATTAACCCCGGTGAAACCGCTGAGCAGGCGATGTACCGTGAACTGTTTGAAGAAGTGGGGCTGAACCGGAAAGATGTGCGCATTCTGGCCTCAACCCGCAACTGGTTGCGCTATAAATTGCCAAAACGTTTGGTGCGTTGGGACACAAAGCCGGTTTGTATCGGCCAAAAGCAAAAATGGTTTCTCTTGCAGCTCATGTGCGACGACGCGGATATCAATATGCAACGCAGCAGCACGCCGGAATTTGACGGCTGGCGCTGGGTCAGTTTCTGGTATCCGGTACGGCAGGTCGTCTCCTTTAAACGTGATGTCTATCGCCGTGTGATGAAAGAGTTTTCCACAACCGTGATGCCGGTGCAGGAGTTAAGCCCGCCTCGCTCACCCCCTGCTTACCGTCGCAAAAGAGGTTAAGTCACGCAGATTATGCTCACGCGTTTGCGAGAAATTGTTGAAAAAGTCGCTGCGGCAACCAGCCTAAACGAGGCGCTGGATCTGCTCGTCAACGAAACCTGCCTGGCGATGGACACTGAAGTCTGCTCCATCTACCTGGCGGACAACGATCGCCGCTGCTACTACCTGATGGCCACGCGCGGCCTGAAAAAACCGCGCGGTAAACAGGTGACGCTCGCCTTTGATGAGGGCGTGGTGGGGCTGGTGGGCCGCCTGGCGGAGCCTATCAACCTCGCCGATGCCCACAGCCACCCCAGTTTCAAATATGTCCCGCAGGTGAAAGAGGAGCGTTTCCGTTCCTTCCTCGGGGTGCCGATTATCCACCGCCGCCAGTTGCTGGGCGTGCTGGTGGTGCAACAGCGCGAACATCGCCAGTTCGACGAGAGCGAAGAGTCGTTCCTGGTCACCCTGGCGACGCAGATCGCCGGGTTCCTGACCCAGGTGCAGCTGACCGAGCTGTTTGGCCGCTTCCGCCAGACGCGCGTCAAAGCGCTGCCCGCCTCACCGGGCGTGGCGATTGGCGTGGGCTGGCAGGACTGCTCGCAGCCGTCGCTGGATCTGGTCTATATGGCATCGACCCTCGACAGCACCCGGGAGCGCGAACGCCTGACCCGTGCGCTGGAAGAGGCCGGGGCGGAGTTCCGCCGCTTCAGCAAACGCTTTACCGCCAGCGCGCAGAAAGAGAGCGCGGCGATCTTCGACCTCTACTCCCACCTGCTGAATGATGCCCGCCTGAAGCGTGAGCTCTATTTTGAGATAGACGGCGGCTCCGTGGCGGAGTGGGCGGTGAAAAAGGTGGTGGAGCATTTCGCTGCCCAGTTCGCCAGCCTGCAGGACGCCTACATGCGCGAGCGTGCCGGGGATTTGCGCGCGCTCGGCCAGCGGCTGCTGTTCCACCTCGACGACAGCGTGCAGGGCGACATCCCCTGGCCGGAGCGGTTTGTGCTGGTGGCCGACGAACTGACCGCCACGTTGCTGGCGGAAGTGCCGCCGGAGCGGCTGGCCGGGGTGGTGGTGCGCGACGGGGCCGCCAACTCCCACGCGGCGATCCTGGTGCGGGCAATGGGTGTGCCGACCGTGATGGGCGCCGACATCCAGACCTCGCTGCTCAACCAGCGCACGCTGATCGTTGACGGCTATCGCGGTGAACTGCTGATCGACCCGGAACCGGTGCTGATCCAGGAGTACCAGCGGCTGATCAACGAAGAGCTGGAGCTGAGCCAGCGCGCGGAAGATGACGTGGAGGAACCGGCGCAGCTGAAAAGCGGCGAGCGGGTTTTCACCCTGCTGAATGCCGGGCTGAGTGCCGACCATGAAAAGCTGTTCGGCGGCCGGGTGGACGGCATCGGCCTCTATCGCACGGAAATCCCGTTTATGCTGCAAAGCGGTTTCCCGTCAGAAGAGGAGCAGGTAGCGCAGTATCAGGGCATGTTGCAGATTTTCCCGCAGAAGTCCGTGACGCTGCGCACCCTCGACATCGGCTCAGATAAACAGCTTCCCTATATGCCGATCAGCGAAGAGAACCCTTGCCTTGGCTGGCGCGGCATCCGCATCACCCTCGACCAGCCGGAAATCTTCCTGATTCAGGTGCGCGCCATGCTGCGCGCCAATGCCGCCACCGGCAACCTCAGCATCCTGTTGCCGATGATCACCAGCCTGGAAGAAATCGATGAGGCGAAACGCCTGATTGAGCGCGCCGGGCGTGAGGTGCAGGAGGTGCTCGGTTACTCTCTGCCGCCGGTGCGGCTGGGCATCATGATTGAAGTGCCGGCGATGGTGTTCCTGATCCCCCACCTGGCCGGGCGGGTCGATTTCGTCTCGGTCGGCACCAATGACCTGACGCAATACCTGCTGGCGGTGGACCGCAACAATACCCGCGTGGCGGCGCTGTACGACAGCCTGCACCCGTCGATGTTGCGGGTGCTGAAAATGATCGCTGACCAGAGCGCACAGGCTGGGCTGGATCTTAGCCTGTGCGGCGAGATGGCCGGTGACCCGATGGGCGCGCTGCTGCTGGTCGGGCTGGGCTTCCGCCACCTCAGCATGAACGGGCGCAGCATTGCCCGTATCAAATACCTGCTGCGGCGTGTGACGCGTGAGGAAGCGGACGCGCTGGCCGCCAGGGTGCTCACCGCCCCGCATACCGCCGACGTGCGCCACATCGTCTCGGCGTTTATGGAGCGCCGTGGCCTCGGCGGGCTGATTCGCGGCGGTAAATAGCCGCGTTTTGGCCGGTTGACGCCGACGCCTTTCTTTACAGATAAATACCTATTCCCGCCCCGGACCGCTTTTCGCCTATGCTATGATTCGCAACCTGCTGACCCCCCTGGGGCTAACATTCGACAAATTGTGGTGATGGATGAGTAACAGCTATCTGGCGTTTCCTGACTTCGACCCGGTGATTTTCTCCCTGGGCCCGGTTTCCCTCCACTGGTACGGCCTGATGTACCTGGTGGGCTTTGTGTTTGCCATGTGGCTGGCGGTGCGCCGCGCCAACAAGCCCGGCAGCGGCTGGACCAAAGATGAAGTGGAAAACCTGCTCTATTTCGGTTTCCTGGGTGTGTTTATCGGCGGCCGCGTAGGCTATGTGCTGTTCTACAACCTGCCGCTGTTCCTCGATAACCCGCTCTACCTGTTCAAAGTATGGGATGGCGGGATGTCGTTCCACGGCGGCCTGCTGGGTGTGATCTGCGTGATGCTGCTGTTTGCCCGCCGCACCCACCGCACCTTCTTCCAGGTCTCTGATTTTATTGCGCCGTTGATCCCGTTTGGCCTCGGTGCCGGCCGCCTCGGCAACTTCATCAACGGTGAACTCTGGGGCCGCGTCACCACCCACACGCCGTGGGCGATGCTGTTCCCCGGCTCGCGCAGTGAAGATATGGCGATTGCCGTCGCTGACCCGTCCCTGCTGCCGCTGCTGAACCAGTATGGCGTGCTGCCGCGCCACCCGTCGCAGATCTATGAACTGCTGCTGGAAGGGGTGGTGCTGTTCCTGATCCTGAACCTCTTTATCCGCAAACCGCGGCCGATGGGCAGCGTCTCCGGCCTGTTCCTGATCGGTTACGGCGCCTTCCGCATCATTGTGGAGCATTTCCGCCAGCCGGACGCCCAGTTGGGGCTGTTCGACGGCATTATCAGTATGGGGCAGATCCTCTCGATTCCGATGATCGTGGCGGGCGTCATTATGATGATTTGGGCCTACCGCCGCCCACAGAAAACCGTTGTGAGGTAACATGAAACAGTATCTGGATTTAATGAACACCGTGCTCCATCAGGGCACCCCGAAAGCTGACCGCACCGGCACCGGCACGCTGTCGATTTTTGGCCATCAGATGCGTTTCAACCTGCAAGAGGGCTTCCCGCTGGTGACCACCAAGCGCTGCCACCTGCGGTCAATCATTCACGAACTGCTCTGGTTCCTGAAAGGCGAAACCAACATCGCCTACCTGCGTGAAAACAACGTCACCATCTGGGATGAGTGGGCCGATGAAAACGGCGACCTCGGCCCGGTGTACGGCAAACAGTGGCGTGCCTGGGGTGCCGCGGACGGCCGCCAGATAGACCAGCTGGCGAACGTGGTGCAGCAACTGAAACAGGACCCGGACTCCCGCCGCATCATCGTTTCCGCCTGGAACGTGGGTGAACTGGAGAGCATGGCGCTGGCCCCGTGCCACGCGTTCTTCCAGTTCTACGTGGCGGACGGCAAACTCTCCTGCCAGCTGTACCAGCGCTCCTGCGATGTGTTCCTCGGCTTGCCGTTCAACATCGCCAGCTATGCGCTGCTGGTGCATATGATGGCGCAGCAGTGTGATCTGGAGGTCGGGGATTTCGTCTGGACCGGCGGGGACACCCACCTCTACAGCAACCATCTGGAGCAGGCGCGCCTGCAACTGACGCGCGAGCCGCGCCCGATGCCGACACTGGTGATCAAGCGCAAACCTGACTCCCTGTTTGATTACCGCTTCGACGATTTCGAGATTGAAGGGTATGACCCGCACCCGGCCATCAAGGCCCCGGTCGCGATCTGATTCATCCTTCTGCTGTATAGAACCGAAGCCAATGGCTTCGGTTTTTTTATGCCTGCATCCGCCCGCCGCCGCCGGTTTTGCGGGATACCTTCCAGAAAAATGCCGGTTTCCCGCCGTTGCAATGCCGGGGTGCGTAATGGGTTCCTGTTCCGCCACCGCCCGCTGGCCGGGGCGGTTTTGCGCCTTACACTGGCCCGCATGAACAGACGCACAGGGAAACAACAGGGCATGAGCTTACTTGAAATGCTGGTGGTAATGGGGCTGATTGCCATCCTGACCGGCGGCAGCCTCTATTACGGCCAGACAATGCGCCAGGCGCACCGCCTGCGGCAGAGCGCCCAGACGCTCCAGGCCTTTCTGGGCCGGATGCAGGCGCAGGCCAACGCCCGCAATGAGGCGCACCTGCTTGCGGTGACGCTGGGACCGACGGGCTGCGTCACGCGGCTGAATGACGTGCCTGACGGGTGCAACGGGAACGCACTGCGGGTGTTCCGGCCCGGCGGGGAGGGCGTGGCGATAGTGGACTTCAGCGGCAACGGCATGGGGTTTTATGGCCTGCGCAATACCGCCCAGCCAGGCCATCTCACCCTCGGCAATGCTGCCGGGCGCATCCGGGTCGTGCTTTCCGGCCACGGACGCTTGCGGCTCTGCGCTGAAAATACGGTCAGTGGGGTGCCGCCATGCCGCTGAACAGGCCCGGTGCCCGGCAACAGGGGTTCACCCTGCCGGAAATCCTGCTGGCGATGGGCATCGGCAGTGTGGTGATGCTGGCCGCAGCCGGCAGTTACCCGGCAATCTACCAGCAGGGGCAGCGCCTGCGTCAGCTGTTCTGGCTGGATCATGCCCTGCATCAGGTGGCGGACACCCTCGAAAAAGATCTGCGCCGCGCGGGGTTTTGTGCCGGGGCAGCCTGCGGCCGCCACGCCATTCGCCTGAGCACGGCACCCGGCGCGGGGGCAGGGGCAGGGGCAGGGGGCTGCATCGTGCTGGCGTATGACCTCAACCGCAATGGCCGCTGGGAACCGGCAGGGCCGGAGGCGGAAACCTTTGGCTACCGCCTGGTGGCCGGTGCGCTGGAGACGCAGCGTGGCGTGGCGCACTGCGGCGGCACGGGCTGGGAGAGGCTGTTCGATCCGGCTGAGGTCACCGTCACCGGTTTTACGTTTACCGACGCCCGCGAAACCGCAGGCAGCGTGCTGCAACTCACTCTGAGCGGCCAACACCGGCAGGGTGTAACCCCGCATCAGATCGTCCGTTTACTGACCGGGGCAAACGCATGAGGCGGCAACAGGGCAACGCCCTGCTGTTGACACTGATGGGGCTGATGCTGCTGGGGCTGATGGGCATGACGGCGCTGCACCGCCAGCTTGACGAAGCGGTGCGGCTCACCGCCGGAACGCGGCAACATGTGCTGGCCTGGCATCAGGCTGCGTCCTCCCTCACCTGGGCGGAAACATTGAATTGGCCGCCGGCAAACACCACATGGCAATGCCGGGCCTTTCATCCCGGCAGCCTGCACGGCTGCATAAAAGCCGCGTCCGCGCCGGGCGTTATCCTGCTGCGTGGGGAAGGGCAGCGGGCAGACGATTCCCCGCTGTTCCTTTACCGGCTGGCTGCCCCCGGTAAAGGCGGGCGGCTGACCTTACAAGCCGGGGGCTGGCTGGATTTCTGCCCGGAAAAGGCCCCGCATGACTGTGACGGAGAAGCCGTGCCATGACGACGCAGCAGGGTTTTACCCTGATTGAAGTGCTGTTTGCCGCGATGCTGTTTGCCGTCTCGCTGTTGGGGTTGCTCACCTACCAGCAGGCACTGACGGCGGGGTTTGACCGGCAACGGCAGGTGCAGCAGGCATGGCGGCTGGCCGGCCAGCACCTGGAGGCTTTCAGCCTGACCGGCCATCAGAGCGGGCTGTTACCGGTGCCCCAGGGCTGGCAACTGACCATCAGCAGCGCGTCTGCCGGTGCCCCCGGCGGCTGCCGCTGGGCGAGTGTTACCGTAACGGCCCCGGCACAGCAACAGGTGACGGTGCGCCGGTTATTATGTTAAAACCCCGCCCCGGTGTTGCTTTACGGCGGCGTCAGGTTACAGTGGGGCTGCGGCGCAAGCCGCCTGCCACACCCGTTATTCACTTCAGAGGCATCATGTTCACCGTTTACCACTCCAACCAACTGGATCTGCTGAAAAAACTGATCTCGGCGCTTATTGAGGGGCAACCGCTCTCCGATCCCTTCCAACAGGAAGTGGTGCTGGTGCAAAGCCCCGGCATGGCGCAATGGCTGCAAATGCAGTTGGCCGATGAGTTTGGGATTGCGGCGAATATTCAGTTTCCGCTGCCGGCCTCCTTTATCTGGGACATGTTCACCCGCGTCTTGCCGGGGATCCCGAAAGAGAGCGCCTTCAGTAAAGATGCCATGACCTGGAAGCTGATGTGGCTGCTGCCGGAGATGTTGCCGGAACCGGCCTTTGCCCCCCTGCGCCATTACCTGCAGGATGACGGTGACAAGCGCAAAATCCACCAGCTGGCTGCCAGGGTCGCTGACCTGTTTGACCAGTATCTGGTTTACCGCCCGCACTGGCTGGAAGGGTGGGAGCGCGGTGAACTGCAAGAGGATCTGGGCGAGGCGCAGCAGTGGCAGGCGGTACTGTGGGCGCGGCTGTGTGAGTACACCGCCACGCTGGGGCAGCCGAAATGGCACCGTGCCAACCTCTACCAGCGCTTTATCACCACCCTGAACCAGCATGAAACCTGCCCGCCGGGGCTGCCGGCGCGGGTGTTTATCTGCGGCATCTCCGCGCTGCCGCCAATCTATTTGCAGGCGTTGCAGGCGCTGGGCAAGCACATCGACATCCACCTGATGTTCACCAACCCTTGCCGCTACTATTGGGGTGACATCCAGAACTATGCGTTTCTGGCCAAACTGCAAAGCCGCAAACGGCGTGACTACCTCGCCCGCGCCGAGGTTGATCTGTTCCGCGATCCGGCGCAGGCACCGCAGCTGTTTAACCAGGAAGGGGAGCAGGCACTTACCAACCCGCTGCTGGCCTCCTGGGGCAAGCTGGGGCGTGACCATATGTACCTGCTTTCCCAGATTGATGACATTCAGGAAGTGCAGGCGTTTGTGGACATGGAAGACGACACCCTGCTGCACGCGGTGCAGCAGGACATGCTGGAGCTGAATGACCAGGCGGTGCTGGGCATGACGCCGGAAACCCTGGCCAACAGCGCCGGTAAACGCCTGCTGAACCCAGAGGATCGCTCCATCTGCATCCATGCCTGCCACAGCCCGCAGCGCGAAGTGGAAGTGCTGCATGACAAACTGCTGGCGATGATGGCGGAAGACCCGGATCTCACGCCGCGTGACATCATTGTGATGGTGGCGGACATCGACAGCTACGCGCCCTACATTCAGGCCGTATTTGGCAATGCCCCGCCGGATCGCTACCTGCCGTTTGCCATTTCTGACCGTAAAGCGAGCCAGGCCCACCCGGCGTTGCAGGCGTTCCTTACCCTGCTGGAGATGCCGCAGAGCCGCTTTACCTCAGAGCAGGTGCTGGCGTTGCTGGAAGTCCCGGCGCTGGCCGGCCGTTTCGCTATCCATGAGGATGGGCTGCGGTTGTTACGGCTGTGGGTCAGTGAATCCGGCATCCGCTGGGGGCTGGACGATGACGCCATCCGCCAGCTTGAACTGCCGCCGACCGGCCAGCACACCTGGCGCTTTGGCCTGACGCGGATGCTGCTGGGCTACGCGATGGACAGCGAAGCCGGGCACTGGCAGGGCGTACTGCCCTATGACGAGTCCACCGGGCTGGCGGCAGAGCTGGCCGGGCACCTGGCAGAGTTGCTGATGCAGCTTACCCGCTGGCGCACCCTGCTGGATGAACCGCGCCCGCTGGCGGCATGGTTGCCGCTCTGCCGCCAGATGCTCGACACCTTCTTCATCAAAGATGTGGAGACGGAAGGGGTGCTGACGGTGATTGAGGAGCAGTGGCAGAAAGCGATCAATTTCGGGCTGGCCGCGCAATACCCGGATAAGGTGCCGCTCAGCATCCTGCGTGATGACCTGGCGGCCCGGCTGGATCAGGAGCGCATCAGCCAGCGCTTCCTGGCAGGGCCAATCAACTTCTGTACCCTGATGCCGATGCGGTCGATTCCTTTCCAGGTGGTCTGCTTGCTGGGCATGAATGATGGCGTTTACCCGCGTACCCTGCCGCCGCTCGGGTTTGACCTGATGGCGCATCAGGTGAAAAAAGGGGATCGCAGCCGCCGTGATGATGACCGCTATCTGTTCCTGGAGGCGATGCTGTCAGCCCAGCAGCGGCTTTACATCAGCTTTATCGGCCGTTCAATTCAGGACAACAGCGAGCGTTACGCCTCCGTGCTGGTGACCGAGCTGATGGAGTATATCGGCCAGAGTTTCGTGCTGCCGGACGATCTGGCGTGCGAGGCGGACGAGAGCGAACGCCGGGTACGTGAGCACGTACTCTGCCACCATGCCCGGATGCCGTTTAATGCGGAAAACTTTGTGCCGGGTGATGAACACCAGAGTTACGCGCGCGAATGGCTGCCCGCCGCCAGCGCGCAGGGTGAGCCGCACCCGGACTTCAACCAGCCGCTGGCACCGGAACCGCTGGAAGAGATCACGCTGGAAAACCTGATGCGCTTTTATCGGCATCCGGTTCGCGCCTTTTTCCAGATGCGCCTCGGCGTCAATTTTATGCTGGAAGAGACGGAGCTGCCGGACGAAGAGCCGTTCGTGCTGGACAGCCTCAACCGCTATAAATTCAACAGCCAGCTGCTCAATACGCTGATTGAAGAGCAGGACGCCGACGCGCTCTATGCGCGGGTGAAAGCCTCCGGCGCGCTGCCTTACGGCGCGTTTGGTGAAATCTACTGGCAGAAGCAGTCCGAAGAGATGACCGGGCTGGCAGAGAAGGTCAGGGCGCTGCGCGGTGAGTCCCGCAGTGAAGAGATTACCCTGGAAATCGGTGACTGCCTGATCACCGGCTGGGTTCACCATATCCAGCCCGATGGCCTGTTGCGCTGGCGGCCTGCGACACTGAATGCGGTGGATGGGGTGTTGCTGTGGATCGAGCATCTGGCGTATTGTGCATCAGGAGGCAAGGGGGAAAGCCGCAGCTATGGGCGCAAAGATACCGCGTGGCACTTCCCCGCTCTGCCGGTCAAACAGGCCCGGGACTATCTGGCGCTGTTGATCGAGGGGTACCGGCAGGGTATGCGTGAGCCGCTGCTGCTGGTCAACAAGAGCGGCTGGGCGTGGCTCAGCCACTGCGTGGATCCCCAGACCGGGGAGATAAACCGTGATGAGGAGACGCAGGGCAAAGCCCGCGGTAAACTGCTTCAGGCCTGGCTGGGCGATCAGCGTGTTCCCGGCGAAGGCGATGATCCCTACCTGCAACGCGTCATCCGGCAATTGGACGATGACGACATCGTAAAAATCCAGCAGAATGCGGAACGTTTTTTACTGCCTCTGGCCCTGCACCATCAGGCCGGGGCGGCATAAAGGCAAGACGCGTCACCGTGTCATGAAAGGACTCCGCCGTGCACCGCCGCTGCCACAGGGCAGGTGCATTCTCAGCGATACCGCCTGTGGCGGCACTATCGCGGCATACTGGGTCTCACCTCTTCAGGCGGCCCGGCCAGCAACGTTCACGCAGAGTGGCCTTACCCTTTGAAGTTTGCTCCGGCGGTACATTTACCAGGTGATGGGAGAGTGGGAATGCGAAAACAGCTTACCTGTATTTCCAGGTTACTGTTGTTATTGATTTTTTTAGCACCAATCAGCGGTTTTGCGCAGGGATGGCAGCCACTGGCGGAAACAATCAACAAGAGTGAACACGATCCCCGCCAATACCAGGCGGTGAAACTGGATAACGGCATGACGGTGCTGCTGGTGTCTGATGCCCAGGCCCCCAAATCGCTGGCGGCGCTGGCGTTGCCGGTCGGCTCGCTGGACGATCCGGGGAGCCAGCTGGGGCTGGCCCACTACCTTGAGCATATGGTGCTGATGGGGTCGAAAAAGTACCCGGACCCGGAAAACCTTGCCGAGTTTCTGAAGAAACATGGCGGCAGCCATAACGCCAGCACCGCCTCCTACCGCACCGCATTCTACCTGGAGGTGGAAAACAGCGCGCTGACCCCGGCGGTTGACCGGCTGGCGGATGCCATTGCCGCGCCGCTGCTTGACCCGGTCAATGCCGATCGCGAACGCCATGCTGTCAATGCTGAATTGACGATGGCGCGTTCGCGTGACGGTATGCGCATGGCACAGGTCAGGGCGGAGACGCTTAACCCGGCGCACCCCAGCGCCCGCTTCTCCGGCGGCAACCTCGACACGCTGAAAGACAAGCCCGGCAGCAAACTGCATGAGCAGCTGACGGCGTTCTACCAGCGCTACTACTCCGCCAACCTGATGGTGGGCGTGATCTACAGCAACCAGCCGTTACCCGCACTGGCCTCGCTGGCGGCCGGCACCTTTGGCCGCATCGCCAACCATCAGGCCAGCGTACCGGCGATTACCGTGCCGACGCTGACCCCGGCGCAAGAGGGCATTATTGTTCACTATGTCCCGGCGCAGCCGCGTAAACAGCTCAAGCTGGAGTTCGCGATAGATAACGACCGCGCGCGGGATCAAAACAGCCAGGCGTTCCGCAGCAAAACCGACACCTACATCAGCTACCTGATCGGTAACCGCAGCCCCGGCACGCTGTCGGACTGGTTACAGAAACAGGGCCTGGCAGATGCCATCAATGCCGGGGCCGACCCGCTGGTTGACCGCAACCAGGGCGTGTTTGCCATTTCCGTGTCGTTGACTGACAAAGGGCTGGCGCAGCGTGACGAGGTGATTGCCGCAGTGTTCAACTACCTGTCGATGCTGCGTCAGCAGGGCATCAGCAAAAGTTATTTCGATGAAATCAGCCATGTGCTGAACCTCGATTACCGTTACCCGGCCATTACCCGCGATATGAATTACATCGAGTGGCTGGTAGATACCATGCTGCGGGTACCGGTGAACCATACGCTGGATGCCCCCTACATTGCCGACCGCTATGACCCGGCGGCCATCGCCGCCCGCCTGAGCCAATTGACGCCGGAAAAAGTGCGTGTCTGGGTGGTCAGCCCGGATGCACCGCACAACCGTACTGCCTATTTCGTTGATGCGCCATACCAGGTAGACCGTATTACCCCGGCGCAGCGCCAGCATTGGCAGCAACTGGGCACACAAATCGCCCTGACACTGCCGGCGCTTAACCCCTATATCCCGGACGATCTGTCACTGATTACCTCCACGGAAAAACCGGTGCGGCCACAGGTGGTGGTGGATGAGCCGGGGCTGCGCGCGCTCTACATGCCAAGCCGCGCCTTTGCCGATGAGCCGCGCGCCGACATTACCTTTGCCTTCCGCAACCCAACGGCACTCGACTCACCGCGCCATCAGGTGATGTATGCGCTCACTGACTATCTGGCGGGGCTGGCGCTGGATCAGCTCAGTTATCAGGCCTCTATCGGCGGTATCGGCTTCTCCACTGCGCCGGATAATGGGGTAGTCTTTAACGCCAACGGCTATACCCAGCGCTTGCCGCAACTGCTCACGTCCCTGGTGGCCGGTTACGCCAGCTTCACGCCGACCGCCGATCAGCTGGCGCAGGCCAAATCCTGGTACCGGGAGAAGCTGGATGCCTCCGGCAAAGGCAAAGCCTTTGAGCAGGCGATCATGCCGGTCCAGATGCTCTCCCGCGTGCCTTACAGCGAACGTGAGGCGCGCCGCGCCATGCTGGACAGCATCACGGTGGAGGAGATCATCGCCTACCGTGACAGCCTGCTCCATCTGGCCGCGCCGGAAGTGCTGGTGGTCGGTAACATGACGCCGGATCAGGTGCGCCGGCTGGCACATTCGCTGAAAACCCAGCTCGGCTGCACCGGCAAAGCCTGGTGGCACGGCAAAGAGGTGGTGATTACGCAGAAACAGCTGGCCAACCTGCAAAAAGCCGGCAGCAGCAGTGATTCCGCACTGGCTGCGGTCTATGTGCCGTCCGGTTATGATGAGGTGCGCAGCATGGCCTACAGCGCCTTGCTTGGGCAGATTCTGCAACCCTGGTTCTACAGCCAGCTGCGTACGCAGGAGCAGCTGGGCTACGCGGTGTTTGCCTTCCCTATCTCAGTCGGGAAACAGTGGGGGCTGGGCTTCCTGTTACAGAGCAACAGCCAGCCACCGGCTTACCTCTACCCGCGTTACCTTGATTTCTTTGCCCAGGCGGATAAACGGCTGGGTGCCATGAGCAATGAGGATTTTGTGCAATACCGTCAGGCAATGATCGATGAGCTGACCCAGCGTCCGCAAACCCTGAGTGAAGAAGCCAGCCGCTTCAGCAATGACTTCAGCCGCGGCAATTTCCGCTTCGATACCCGCGACCAGGTGGTCGGGGTGCTGAAAGCCCTGACGCGTGACCAGCTGCACCAGTACTACCAACAG
This sequence comes from Chimaeribacter arupi, assembly GCF_002858805.1. Lineage (GTDB taxonomy): Bacteria > Pseudomonadota > Gammaproteobacteria > Enterobacterales > Enterobacteriaceae > Chimaeribacter > Chimaeribacter arupi. Next base: position 66,588 of record NZ_PJZI01000019.1, on the reverse strand, counting down.
GCTGTGATGAACCCGCAAGGGCTGGCGTTGCTGTCACAGATCCAGGGTAACGGCCCGGATGCGCAAAAAGGCGGTTTCGCTGCCCCGGCAGACTGGACGACCTACACTGACACCACCCGTCTGCAAGCGACCCTGCCGCAACAGGTGAATGGGCAATGACGACGTCCGCGCCCCTCGCCCTGAACCCGCTGACCCTGCCGCTCTATGCGGAGCGGCTGATTGAGGCCTCAGCGGGTACCGGCAAGACCTTCACCATCGGGATCCTCTACCTGCGCCTGCTGCTGGGGCTGGGCGGGGAGGCGGCCTTCCCGCGCCCGCTGACGGTCGAGGAGATTCTGGTGGTGACCTTCACCGAGGCGGCGACCGAAGAGTTGCGCGGCCGCATCCGCGAGAATATCCATGCCCTGCGGCTGGCCTGCGTGCGCGGCAGCAGCAGTGACGGCATGTTACAGGCGCTGATGGCAGAGATTGCCGATCTGGCCGATGCCGCCGCGTTGCTGCTGGCGGCCGAACGGCAGATGGATGAAGCCGCGATTTACACTATTCATGGTTTCTGCCAGCGGATGCTGACCCACAATGCATTTGAGTCCGGCATCCTGTTTGAGCAGACGCTGGTGCAGGATGAAATGCCGTTGCGCCGTCAGGCGTGTGCTGACTTCTGGCGGCGGCACTGTTACCCGCTGCCGATTGAGATTGCCCGGCCGGTGGGGCAGGCGTGGAGCGGCCCGGAGGAGTTGCTGCGCGATCTGGCCCCTTATCTTCACGGCGAAGCCCCGGCGCTGCGTTACCCGCCTGCCGAAGGTGAAACGTTACAGAGCCGTCATGCGCGGATCATTGCCCGCATCAGCGAGGTAAAACAGGCATGGAACAGTGCGGCGGGGGAGCTGGAAGCGCTGATTTCTGCTTCCGGCGTCGACAAGCGCAGTTACAGCAGCCGTTACCTGCCGCTCTGGCTGGAGAAAGTCAGTGAGTGGTGCGCGCTGGAGACGCAGGATTACCAGTTGCCGGCAGAACTGGAAAAGTTCAGCCAGGCACGGTTGCTGGAAAAAACCAAAAAAGGTGAGCCGCCGCGCCACCCGGTATTTACGCTGATCGAGCAGCTCTGTACTGAGCCGCTCTCTCTGCGCGATGTGGTGATGGCGCAGGCGATCACAGAAATCCGCCAGACGGTGCAGAAAGAGAAGCGCCAGCGGGCTGAAATGGGCTTTGATGACCTGCTCAGCCGGTTGGATGAGGCGTTACAGGCCGAAGGCGGCAGGGCGCTGGCCGAGGCGATCCGCGCCCGCTACCCGGTGGCGATGATCGATGAATTCCAGGACACCGACCCGCAACAGTACCGGATCTTCCGGACCCTTTACGGCAACCAGCCGCAATGCGGCCTGCTGCTGATCGGTGACCCCAAACAGGCCATTTACGCTTTCCGTGGGGCGGATATTTTCACCTACATGCGCGCCCGTGCAGAAGTGAGCGCCCACTATACGCTCGGCACCAACTGGCGTTCCTCCCACCCGATGGTGGCCGCGGTGAATACGCTGTTCCAGCAGAAAGACGATCCCTTTATTTTCAGTGAGATCCCGTTCAGCCCGGTTTCCGCAGCCGCCCGCAACCAGGCGCTGGCGTTTGAGGTGTCCGGCGAACGGCAACCGGCGCTGCATTTCTGGCTGCAATCGGGTGAGGGCGTTGGCGTCAGTGATTACCAGCAGATGATGGCGCGCCAGTGTGCCGGGCAGATCAGCCACTGGCTCTCTGCCGGGCAGCGCGGCGAGGCGTGGCTGGTCAACGGCGGGGAACGGCGCGCGGTCAGGGCGTCGGACATCACGGTGCTGGTGCGTAACCGGATTGAGGCTGCGCTGGTGCGGGAGGCGCTGGGCGCGCTCGCCATCCGCTCGGTTTACCTCTCCAATCGTGACAGCGTATTTGATACCCCCGAAGCGCGGGACATGCTCTGGCTGTTGCAGGCGGTGCTGGCTCCGGAGCAGGAACGTACCCTGCGCAGCGCGATGGCGACCGGCGTGATGGGGCTGGACGCCCGTACGCTGGCGGAGCTGAGCGCCAGTGAAACCGACTGGGATGCGCTGGTGCTGGAGTTTGACGGCTACCGCGAACACTGGGAGCGGCGCGGCGTGCTGCCGATGCTGCGCGAGCTGATGCGCAAACGCCATCTGGCAGAGAACCTGCTGGTCAGCGAAGAGGGCGAGCGCCGGTTAACGGATTTCCTGCATTTGGGTGAACTGTTGCAGGAGGCCTCTTCCCAGCTGGAGAGCGACTACGCGCTGGTGCGCTGGCTGGCCCAGCAGATTGCCCAGCCGGAGAAGCAGGCGGAAAACGAACAGCTGCGCCTCGAAAGCGATCGCCATCTGGTGCAGATTGTAACCATCCATAAATCCAAAGGGCTGGAGTATCCGCTGGTGTGGCTGCCGTTTATCGCCCATTTCCGCCCGCAGCAGCAGGCGCTCTACCATGACCGCCAGACGTTCGCGGCGCTGCTCGACTTGCGGGAGGAAGAGGAGAGCAAGGCACTGGCGGAAGAGGAACGGCTGGCGGAGGATTTGCGCCTGCTGTATGTGGCCCTGACCCGGTCAGTGTTTCATTGCAGCATCGGCATTGCGCCGTTGATTCAGGGTAACCGCAAAAAGCAGGGCGACACCGATCTGCACCGCAGCGCATTGGGCTACCTGATCCAGAAAGGGGAAACGTGTGACGCCTTTGCCCTGGCGGAGCTGCTGGGCGCGCTGGCGGATGAGAGCATCGCGCTGACCCAGATTGCCGAACCGGCGGTGCAGCCGTGGGAAGCGCCGGCTCCCCCGGCGCTGGCGCTGGAGGCGCGGGAGTTCTCCCGTCCCGTCGGGGATAACTGGCGGGTCACCAGCTATTCCGGCTTGCAGCAGCACGGCAGCGCACTGGCAGAAGCCCTGCTGCCGCGGCTGGACATTGACGCCGCCGGGGAGCAGCAGCCGGAAACCACACCGGGCATGACGCCGCACACCTTCCCGAAAGGGGCGTCGCCCGGCACCTTCCTGCACAGTTTGTTTGAAGAGATCGACTTCAGCCAGACACCGGATCGCGCCTGGCTGGAGGAGAAACTCACGGCCCAGGGCTTCGGCAGCGAGTGGGGCGAGGTGCTGGCCGGCTGGCTGGAACAGGTGCTGCAGGCGCCTTTGGGGCCGGAGGGGCTGTCATTGCGGCAACTGCCGCCTGCGCAGCGGCAGGCGGAACTGCAATTCTATATTCCAATCCGTGGCCTGCTGCGCGCGGCGGATCTCGACCGTCTGGTGAAGCAGTATGATCCGCTGTCGGCTGCCTGCCCGCCGCTGGATTTCCGGCAGGTGAAAGGGATGCTGAAAGGGTTTATTGACCTGGTGTTCTGCTGGGAAGGAAAGTTCTACCTGCTGGATTATAAATCCAACTGGCTGGGCGAGAGTGCCGCTGCCTATACCCAGCCCGCGATGGCGCAGGCGATGGCCGAACACCGCTATGACCTGCAATACCAGCTCTACAGCCTGGCGCTGCACCGCTATTTGCGGCACCGCCTGGCTGGCTATGACATCGACCGCCACTTTGGCGGCGTGATTTATCTTTTTTTGCGTGGGATCGACCAACAGCATCCGGAAAACGGCATTTTCCGCTGCCGCCCCCCGTCGGACTTTATCCGCGAGATGGATGCCTTGTTCGAAGGCCACACGCTCTCTCTTACTGAGGCAGGATCACCTTCATGATGACCTTACTGGAACGTGCGCTGCTGGGTGGCGCCCTGAGGCCGCTGGATGTGCAATTTGCCCGTTTTCTGGCGGATGAGAACCAACCCGCGATGCTGCTGGCGGCAGCCTGCGTCAGCGCAGAGGCGGGCAGCGGCCATGTCTGCCTGCCGCTGGCCCAGCTCACACCGGATGCACTGTTTGATGGCCGCCACCCGGAACTGGCAAAAGAGATGGGCGCGCGCCTCGGCCACCCTGGCGGCACGCAGTGGCTCCACTGGCTGAAAGAGTCACCGGCGGTGAGCGACGGCTCCCAACCCACGCCGCTGGTGCTGCATCAGGACCGTCTCTACCTGCAACGGATGTGGCAGTGCGAGGCGCAGGTGGCCGGGTTTATCGCCAGTGACAGCGACCAGCCTGCTGACCACGCGGCGCTGGGCGCGATCCTCGATCGTTTGTTCGGCCCCGGCGGCAGTGAGCCGGACTGGCAAAAGGTGGCGGCAGCGGTCGCCATTACCCGCCGCATCTCCATTATTTCCGGCGGGCCGGGCACCGGCAAAACCACCACGGTGGCCAGGCTGCTGGCGGCGCTGGTTGAGCTCTCAGCAGACAGGAAACTGCGTATCCAGCTGGCTGCGCCGACCGGCAAGGCGGCTGCCCGGCTGACGGAATCCCTCGGCAAGGCCAGCCGTGAACTGGCGCTGGATGCCGCGATCCAGGCGGCGATCCCGCAGGAGGCCTCGACCCTGCACCGGCTGCTGGGCGCACAGCCCAACAGTCAGCGAATGCGTCACCATGCTGCGAACCCGCTGCACCTGGATGTGCTGGTGGTGGATGAGGCCTCGATGGTGGACTTGCCGATGATGGCGCGGCTGATTGCTGCGTTGCCGCCGCACGCCAGGGTGATTTTCCTCGGTGACCGCGATCAGCTGGCCTCGGTGGAAGCGGGCGCGGTGCTGGGCGATCTCTGCCGTTTCGCTGAACAGGGCTACAGCCCGGCGCGGGCCGATCAGTTAAGCCGCATCACCGGCTGCGCGCTGAGCGGCACCGATCTCAAGGCGCACGCTACCGTGCGTGACAGCCTCTGCCTGCTGCGCAAAAGTTATCGCTTTGATGCGGCTTCCGGCATCGGGTTGCTGGCCAGTGCGGTGAACGCCGGGAAAGCCGCAGCGGCGCTGAAGGTGCTGGGCGGCAGCCATGAGGATGTGCAGGGTTACCCGCTGGCAGAGAACGAAGACTATCCGCATCTGCTGGAGCGCTGCGTGGCGCACTACCGGCCCTATCTGGAACAGGTGAAAGCCGGTGCCGGTGCCGGGGAGATCCTGAGGCTGTTCAACCAGTTCCGCGTGCTGTGCGCCGTGCGCGAGGGGCCGTTTGGCGTCAGCGGGCTGAATGACAGGATTGAGCTGGCGCTGAACCGCTGTGGGGCAATCCGCCGCCAGCCGGGCGCGGCCGGGCGCTGGTATGCCGGCCGGCCGGTGATGATCAGCCGTAATGACAGCGCACTTGGGCTGTTTAACGGCGACATCGGCATCACATTGCGTGACCACCGCAACGAGCTGCGGGTCTATTTCCAGTTGCCGAACGGTGAAATTAAGTCCGTCCAGCCAAGCCGCCTTCCGGCGCATGAAACTGCCTACGCGATGACCGTGCATAAGTCTCAGGGGTCGGAATTTGACCACACCCTGCTGGTGCTGCCGAACCAGTGGCTGCCGGTATTGACGCGTGAGCTGGTGTACACCGCCATTACCCGCGCCAAAAAACAGCTGTCGCTTTATGCCAGCCATAACGTGCTGGCCAGTGCCATCAGCACCCCGACGCAGCGGCGCAGTGGCCTGGGTGACCGGTTAATGCAGGCGCTTCAGGCGGCTTCCTGACGGGATTCAGGCTGCGCGGTGACTGTATTTGCGACGGTGACTGTATTTGCGACGGTGACTGTATTTGCGACGGTGACTGTATTTGCGCCGGTGACTGTTTTTTGCGGCAATGACTCTCTTTTTCAGCGAGGGCTGTTTTTTCAGTGAGGCTGTTTTGCAGCGGTTGACGTTTTTCGCAAGACAACACGCAAGCCGGGAGAAACGCCACGCCGACGGCGAACCGTCGGCGTGGGCAGGCAGGAAAAGCCGGCGTTACAGATCGGCCAGCAGGATCTTGGAGCGGCGCTGGTAGTTATAGAGTGCCTGTTTCTGCATCGGCAACACCTCGACATCCGCCGGCTGGAAGCCGCGCTCCTGGAACCAGTGGATGCTGCGGGTGGTCAGCACAAACAGCTTCTCCAGCCCCAGCTGGCGCGCCTGGCTCGCCACCCGGTGCAGCAACATCTCACCGCGTGAGGAGCTGCGGTAGTCAGGGTGCACGGCCACACAGGCCATTTCACCAATCTTCTCTTCCGGGAAGGGGTAGAGCGCCGCACAGGCAATGGTCAGGTTGTCGCGCTCGATGATAGTGAACTTGTCGATCTCCATCTCCAGTTGCTCACGGGAGCGGCGCACCAGAATCCCCTGTTGCTCCAGCGGGCGGATCAGCTCCAGAATGCCGCCGATGTCATTAATGGTGGCGCGGCGTACCTGCTCGGCACTCTCCATCACGATCTGCGTACCGATACCGTCACGCGAGAACAGCTCCTGCACCAGCGCCCCATCCTCGAGATAGCTGATCAGGTGGCTGCGGCGCACGCCGCTGCGGCAGGCTTTGACCGCCCCACGCAGGAACCGCACAGTGCCGGAGTAGTAATCACCGGTCTGCTCCAGCGCGTCGATGCGCTGCTGGGCGTCATTCGGGAACAGCTCGGAAATCACATTGCCTTCGCTGTCCGTCACCCCTTGCGAAGAACAGAAGCCAATCATCTTCTCCGCTTTGAGTTTGATCGCCAGTTGGGTCGCGACCTCTTCTGAGGTGAGGTTGAAGCTCTCCCCGGTCACGGAGACCGCCACCGGCCCCATCAGCACAATGGCACCGCTGTCGAGCTGGCGGTGGATCGCCTCTTCATCAATACGGCGGATACGGCCGCTGTGGCAGTAGTCCACGCCGTCATCCACACCCAACGGCTGGGCGATGATGAAGTTACCGCTCACCACGTTGATGTGCGCGCCCTGCAATGGCGTGTTATTCAGGCTCATCGAGAGGCGGGCAGTGATGTCGAGTTGCAGCAAACCGGCAGCCTGTTTCACCAGCTCCAGGGTTTTGGCATCCGTTACCCGGGTGTGTTTGTGGTATACCGGCTCGCAATGGTGCTGCGCCAGGTTGGCGTCAATCTGCGGGCGGGCGCCATACACCACCACCAGCCGAATGCCCAAACTATGCAACAGACCGATATCGTTAACGATGTTGGAGAAGTTCTCATGCTCGATGGCCTCCCCGCCCAGCATGATCACAAATGTCTTGCCGCGGTGGGCATTGATATAGGGGACTGAGTGACGGAATCCTTGAACCAGCTCTGTACTACGTTCCTTCACGGGCTTCGCCTCTTGCATGATTATTCGTAATTTCTGTATTTTTATTCTTTATTGCCGAGATCGCAAGCAGGAAATCACCAAGAAAAGTTATCAGGAGGTTAACAGGGGGTTAGTGCTTATCAGAAGATTGGGCTTTTTAGCCGGTGGGCGGCTTTAAGGGTGACAGGAAGCGGCTGATTCGTTAAAGTTTTTGACGTTTAGCCCGCTTTAGCGATGCCTTTTCATCGCTTTTCATTTTCCCGGAGCCGCATGAACGATAACCCTCCTAATCTGGGCCGCCGCCGTCTGGTGCAGGCCGCCGCCGCCACCTGGTTGCTCAGCGTCAGCCAGGTCGGGTTTGCCGCCGCCGCACACGTGATTGCCGTACGTGTCTGGCCTTCAACGCCCTACACCCGCGTGACCATCGAATCCTCCACGCCGCTTAAGTATAAGCAGTTTGCACTCAGCCACCCGGAGCGCGTGGTGATCGACATTGAAGGTGTTCACCTCAACAGTGTGCTGAAAGGCATCGGCAAACAGGTGCGCACCAACGATCCTTACCTGAAGCAGGCCCGCGTCGGGCAATTTACGAAAGATACCGTGCGGGTGGTGCTGGAGCTGAAACAAAACAGCACGCCGCACCTGTTTACCCTCGGGCCGGTGTCAGAATTTAAAAACCGGCTGGTGGTGGATCTCTATCCGGCCAGCGGCCGGGCAGGGGAGCCTTCCGATCCGTTGCTGGCGCTGCTGGAAGATTACAACAAAGGCGATCTGGAACGCTCGCTGCCGGCGACGACGCCCAGACGCGGCAATGCCGGCCACGACCGGCCGATTATCATCATGCTGGACCCCGGCCACGGCGGCGAAGACTCGGGGGCCGTCGGGAAATATAAGACGCGTGAAAAAGACATTGTGCTGCTGATTGCCCGGCGGCTGAAAAAGCTGATCGACAAGCAACCGAACATGAAAGCCTATATGACGCGCAACGAAGATGTCTTTATCCCGTTGCGGGTGCGGGTGGCGAAGGCGCGCAAACAGCACGCTGACCTGTTTGTGTCGATTCATGCAGATGCCTTTACCAACCGGGCGGCACGTGGCTCCTCGGTGTTTGCGTTGTCTACCAAAGGCGCGACCAGCGCCGCCGCACGTTACCTGGCGCAAACGCAGAATGAGGCGGATAACATTGGTGGCGTAGGGAAAAGCGGCGACCGTTATCTCGACCATACGATGTTTGATCTGGTGCAGACGGCCACCATCAATGACAGCCTGAAATTCGGCAAAGAGGTGCTGGCACGGATGGGAAAAGTGAATCACCTGCATAAGAACCATGTCGATCAGGCGGGGTTTGCGGTATTGAAAGCGCCTGATATTCCGTCGATTCTGGTGGAAACGGCGTTTATCAGTAATGTGAAAGAGGAGCGCAAGCTGCGTACCAGCCGCTTTCAGCAGCAGGTGGCGGAGTCGATTCTGGCCGGGATCACGTCCTATTTCGCCAAAGGCGGACTGGTGCGGCGGTAAGTTGTGAGAAGAAGAGTAAGAACAGGATGATGCCGCGCTGCCCGCCGGGTGGCGCGCAATAAACCGGGCAGGGGAAAAGACAAAAAGGAGAGGGGAAAAGAAGTCCAGACGGCAGAAACAAAAAAACACCCTGAAGGGTGTCTGATGTCATGTAAGTGGTTGCGGGGGCCGGATTCGAACCGACGACCTTCGGGTTATGAGCCCGACGAGCTACCAGGCTGCTCCACCCCGCGTCCGTCTTACTGCTTATTTTTTACAACCATACTTACTTTTTTAACGCTAACGTCCTGATTGTACGCCAGGCCGCTGTTACGTGCAATGCGGATTTTCAGCTGCTGGTACAGCACCGAATTGGTTGCGGGGGCCGGATTCGAACCGACGACCTTCGGGTTATGAGCCCGACGAGCTACCAGGCTGCTCCACCCCGCGTCCGTAACATCTTTACTTCTTTACTGCTTATCGAACCATCCGACGTTTTTTGCTGCTGGTACAGCATCGAATTGGTTGCGGGGGCCGGATTTGAACCGACGACCTTCGGGTTATGAGCCCGACGAGCTACCAGGCTGCTCCACCCCGCGTCCGATGGATGCGCACTATACCGGCCATGAGATTTGCTGCAAGTTGTTTTTACATTTAATGCATTAGGCGCAGGTTTTTTAAACGAAATGACGCTTTTTTGCCTGTTTTTTCCCGATGGCGGCTGCCTTTTTTGGCAGGGAGAATTCCTTTCTCTATGGGCGTTTGTTATCGTGCGCGGGTGAAAATCCGGTAAAGAGTGCAGGCAATGAAAGGATCGTTAGGCAAATATATCGTCAGCGGCGTGGTAATCGCTATCCTGGCCGGGTGTTCTTCCCGGCCCACCGATCGTGGGCAGCAGTATAAAGATGGGCGTCTGGAACAGTCGCTGGCGCTGGTTAATGAGCCGAATGCCAAAGGGAAGCCGGTCAATGCCAAGGATTATGCCGATCAGCTGCAGGAAATCCAGTACGCCTCACCGGGCCTGTTCAGCCGCAACAGCCCGACTTATCAGAATGTGCAGCAGTGGATCCGCGCCGGGGGCGATACCCGTACCCTCAGCCAGTACGGGCTGAGCGCCTACCAGATGGAGGGCGTGGACAACTTCGGCAATGTGCAGTTTACCGGCTACTACACGCCGGTGGTGCAGGCGCGCTATACCCCGCAGGGCGAATTCCGTTACCCGCTCTACCGGATGCCGCCAAAAGGCAAACGCCGCCTGCCGGATCGCGCCGCGATTTACAGCGGGGCGCTGGATGAGCGTTACGCAGTGGCTTACACCAACTCCCTGATGGATAACTTCATGATGGAAGTGCAGGGCAGCGGGTATGTGGATTTCGGCGACGGTCGCCCGCTGATGTTCTTTGGCTACGGCGGCAAGAACGGCCACGCCTATCGCAGCATTGGTAAAGTGCTGATTGATCGCGGTGAAGTGGCGCGCGAAGATATGTCGATGCAGGCGATCCGCCAGTGGGCGGACAGCCACTCCCCGGCAGAAGTGCGTGAGCTGCTGGAACAGAACCCTTCCTTTGTGTTCTTTAAGCCGGAGATGTTTGCGCCGGTGAAAGGGGCAAGCGCCGTACCGCTGATTGCCAAAGCCTCGGTGGCCTCGGATCGTTCGCTGATCCCGGCCGGCACCACGCTGCTGGCAGAAGTGCCGGAGCTGGACAATAACGGCAAATTTACCGGCAAGTACCATATGCGGCTAATGGTGGCATTGGATGTCGGCGGGGCGATTAAAGGCCAGCATTTCGACATCTATCAGGGCATCGGCCCGGAAGCGGGCCACGCGGCCGGTTATTACAACCACTATGGCCGGGTCTGGGTGCTGAAATCCAAACAGAGCGGCGGCCCGCTGTTCACGGCCTACCAGAGCCAGGCCAAACCGGTGCTGAACAGCGGTTCACAAGGCGGCACCCTGCTGGTGAACAACCCGCAGTAATTCCGCCACCGGGCAGCAACAGAAGCGGCCTGCGGGCTGCTTTTTTATTTTTCGCCGGGCATCCCGGTTACAGTGTTGAGGTAATGAACGTGACAACAGCAGCCTATTCTGACGCTTATCTGCAACGTTTCGGCGGCACGGCCCGGCTGTATGGCCAGTCGGCGCTGTCGGTGTTCGCGGCGGCGCACGTCTGCGTGATTGGCATCGGCGGCGTCGGCTCCTGGGCGGCCGAGGCACTGGCGCGTACCGGCATCGGCGCGATTACGCTTATCGACATGGACGATGTCTGTGTCACCAATACCAACCGCCAGATCCACGCGCTGAAACAGAGTGTCGGCCAGGCGAAAACCGAGGTGATGGCCCAGCGCATTCTGGCGATTAACCCGGAGTGCCGCGTCACCTGCATCGATGATTTCATCACGCCGGAGAATGTGGCGGCGCTGCTGGATAACAACTTCAGCTATGTGATTGACGCCATCGACAGCGTGCGGCCGAAAGCGGCGCTGCTGGCTTACTGCCGCCGTTTCAAAATCCCGGTGGTGACCACCGGCGGGGCGGGCGGGCAGATTGACCCGACGCGGATTGAGGTTACCGATCTGGCGAAAACCATCCAGGACCCGCTGGCGGCCAAACTGCGTGAACGGCTGAAGAGTGATTTTAACGTGGTGAAAAACAGCAAAGGGAAACTAGGGATTGACTGCGTCTTCTCCAGCGAACCGCTGGTCTACCCGCAGCCGGACGGCTCAGTCTGCGCGTCCCGCAGCACCGCCGAAGGGCCGAAGCGGATGGATTGCGCCGCCGGGTTTGGCGCGGCCACGATGGTCACCGCCACCTTTGGTTTTGTGGCGGTGTCCCATGCGTTGAAGAAAATGGTCGCCAAAGCAGAACGCCAGGCGGCACAGGCATAACGGCGTCAGCCGCCCTCAGCGGCGGCGATGCGGGCCACGGCGTCTGCCAGTGCCTGCAACCCGCCGGCACGGGTGGCGCTGAGCTGCTGGCGCAGGCCCAGGGTATCAAACAGCGCCAGCAGATCCAGCTGCTGTAACGCTGCCGGCGTTTTCCCTTCAATGACGGTAAGGATAACCGCCAGCAAGCCTTTCACAATCCGGCCTTCGCTGTCGCCATAAAAGTGCAGCGTGCCGTCTTCATTGCGCTGGTAACCGAGCCAGACGCGGTTTTCACACCCGCTCAGTTCACGTTCCGGCGTCTTCAGCGCCTCATCCAGCGGCGGCAATTGCCGTGCGAGCTGGATCAGCTGGCGGTAACGATCTTCCCACTGGCTGAAACCGGTAAAGGTTGCGGTCAGGGCCTCCAGGGTGAGCGCGTGGCCGAACGGGTGGGGGGCAAGCATCATAAGGTTAACTCCGGTCAACTTAATCCAGCAGCATGGCGCGTGCCTGATGCACGGCGGCGACCAGCGCACCGACATCCTGCGGGGTGTTATAGGGGGCAAAAGAGGCGCGCAGGGTGCCTGAAACGCCCAGTTGCGCCATCAGCGGCTGCGCGCAGTGCTGGCCCGCGCGCAGGGCGATGCCCTGTTCGGCCAGCAGGGTGATCATATCGCTGTGATGCACGTCGGTAAAATCGAACGCCAGCAAACTGGCGTCAGAGCGGCGGAAACTGCGGAAGCCGGGGATCGCGGCCAGTTGCTGTTCTGCATCACGCGCCAGCCCGCGGCTGTACGCTTCTGCCGCCGCCAGATCCTGCCCGGCCAGCCAGTCCAGCGTGGCGGATAAACCGATCACCCCGGCAATGTTAGGCGTGCCGGCTTCAAAACGGTGCGGCACCGGCTGCGGGGTGTAACCGGAGAAAGAGACCTGGCTAATCATCTTGCCGCCGCCTTGCCAGGCCGCCATCTCGTTAAGGTGCGCCAGGTTGCCGTACAACATGCCGATGCCGGTCGGGCCATAGAGCTTATGGGCAGAAAAGGCGTAAAAATCAATGCCCAGTGCCTGGACGTCCGGCGGGTTATGCACTGCGCCCTGTGCGCCGTCCACCACTACCAGGGTGTTATTGGCATGGGCCAGGGCGATGGCGCGCGCCAGATCCGGGCAACCGCCGGTGACGTTGGACATCTGCCCCAGGGCAAGCAACCGTGTGCGCGGACGCAATAGCTCAGCTAATGCGTCGATGTCCGGGATCTGGTGCTGATCGAGCGGCAGCGGCACCACCACCGCGCCGGTCTGCTCGGCCAGCATCAGCCAAGGCAGCAGGTTGGCGTGATGCTCCGCCTGGCTCACCAGCAACTCATCACCGGGCTGGAGCCGCGGGCGGAAATAGCCCTGCGCCACCAGGTTCAGCGCTTCCGTGGCACCGCGCGTCCAGACAATTTCCTGCGGGTGCGCGGCATTAATCAGGGCGGCGACCTGTTCACGCGCTGACTCATAGTGCCGGGTCAGGGCCTGTGCCTGCGCGTGCTGGCTGCGGTGCACCGTGACGCCGCTCTGCTGATAAAACGCCGTGGTGGCGTCAATCATCGCCTGCGGCTTCAGCGCCGTGGCAGCACTGTCGAGATAGACGCCGGCGTGGGCCAGCGCGGGGAAGTGGCGGCGGAAGCCGGCCGCATCAAACGGGGTCATGGAATTGCGCTCTCCTGATTACTGGCACCGATCCTCGCCGATTTAACGCGGCGGCACAAGGCCGGGTGGGGGCGGGGGGCACTTTTCTGGCAAACTCTCGGAACTTTGTTATGCTGATTTATAACGGGCTAAAAAATTTTTCGCCTGATAACAGCAACAATTCGAGAAAACATCTCTCTACAAGGAGTTCATGATGAAAAAGTTAGCAGCAGTGGTTTCTGCCGTAATGTTGACCTGTACGTTGGCTGCCTGTTCCAGCAACTATGTGATGCACACCAATGATGGCCGTACCATCGTGTCTGAAGGGAAACCTCAGGTTGATGATGATACCGGGATGATCAGCTACAAAGACGCCTATGGCAATGAACAGCAGATCAACCGTGCAGACGTGAAAGAGATGGTGAAAGGGGAGTAACAGGCCCTTTGCCGGCGGGGCGCACAGCTCCGCCACACGCAAAAAAAAAGCACCGCAAAGTGCGGTGCTGCATAAATCACTATGGACAGACAGGGTAAATGTACAGGAAGTGAAAAAGAGTAGCTTCTGCTACTGCGTCTGGAGTGCCAGACAACTTGCAAACACAACATCACAACCACAAGCCAAAAGCCTCTCGGTATCCTCATACCCATCAACTTTTCGTTCCGGCCCGGGAAGTGCCGCCACTATAGGTATTTGCTGGCGCATCCTCAACGGACAATTTATAATGGCTCGGATAAAAAAATCTAATAAGTAACTAAAAATTATTTGTTGTAATCACACGTCAACTCATAAGCTGTTTACCATGTCAAAACGACTCCCCCCGCTCAATGCCCTGCGGGTATTTGATGCGGCTGCCCGCCATCTGAGCTTTACCAAAGCGGCTGAGGAACTGTTCGTTACCCAGGCAGCCGTCAGTCACCAAATCAAATCATTGGAAGATTTTCTCGGCCTTAAATTGTTCCGCCGCCGCAACCGGTCCCTGCTGCTGACGGAAGAGGGCCAGAGTTATTACCTTGACATTAAAGAGATATTTACGGCATTAAATGACGCCACCCGCAAATTGCAGGCCCGCAGCGCCAAAGGCGCACTCACCGTCAGCCTGCCGCCGAGCTTTGCCATCCAATGGCTGGTGCCGCGCCTTTCCGGCTTCAACTCGGCCTATCCCGGCATTGATGTGCGTATCCAGGCGGTTGACCGCGAAGAGGACAAGCTGGCGGATGACGTGGATGTGGCGATTTTTTATGGCCGCGGCAACTGGCCGGGGCTGCGCGCAGAGCGGCTCTACGCCGAATACCTGCTGCCGGCCTGTTCACCGCTGTTGCTGACCACCGGCGACCACCCGCTGAAAACCCCGGCCGATCTGGCTTACCATACCCTGCTGCATGACTCCTCACGCCGTGACTGGCTGGCCTATACCCGTCAATTGGGGTTGTCGCACATTAATGTGCAGCAAGGGCCGATTTTCAGCCACAGCGCGATGGTGGTGCAGGCGGCCGTGCATGGCCAGGGGGTCGCGCTGGTCAATAATGTCATGACGCAGATGGAGATTGAGGCCGGTCGCCTGGTCTGCCCGTTTAATGACGTGCTGGTAAGTAAAAACGCTTTTTATCTGGTATGTCATGACAGTCAGGCAGAACTCGGTAAAATAGCCGCCTTCCGGCAATGGATCCTGGCCCGCGCGGCCAGCGAACAGGAAAAATTCCGTTTCCGATACGAACATTAAGTGCGCGTCGTTCCTGACACAGGCTTTTTGGGTTTTACTTTCATACGCCGTTTTTAAAGAAAGATGGGTCATACCATGAGCAGCCGTTTCATGCTGATTTTTGCCGCCATCAGCGGCTTTGTTTTTGTGGCGCTGGGCGCATTCGGCGCCCATGTGCTGAGCGCCTCACTGGGCACAAAAGAGATGGGCTGGATCCAGACCGGCCTGAATTATCAGGGTTTCCATACCCTTGCCATTATGGGCCTCTCCCTGGCGATGCAGCGCCGTGCCAGCCTGTGGTTTTACTGGAGCGGGGCGTTGCTGGCGCTGGGGACGGTGCTGTTCAGCGGTAGCCTTTACTGCCTGGCGCTGTCACAGCTGCGTATGTGGGTATTCGTTACGCCGGTTGGGGGCTTCTGCTTCCTGGCGGGCTGGGTTTTGATGTTGATTGGCGCGTTGCGTCTTAAGAGAAAGGCAGATCGCCATGAATAAGTTAGCGTTGTATTGTCGCCCCGGTTTTGAGAAAGAGTGCGCGGCAGAAATTACGGAGAAAGCGGCCGCCCGCGAGGTGTTCGGTTTTGCCAGGGTCAAAGAGAACAGCGGTTATGTGCTGTTTGAGTGCTACCAGCCGGAAGAGGCCGATAAACTGGCGCGCGAGCTGCCGTTCCGCGAGCTGATTTTCGCCCGCCAGATGCTGGTGGTCGGGGAGCTGCTGAAGGATCTGCCGGTGGATGACCGCGTATCGCCGATTGTCGGGATGCTGGTCGGCGTGGTGCAGGGCGCCGGCGAGCTGCGCGTGGAAGTGCCGGACACTAACGACGCCAAAGAGCTGACCAAATTCTGCCGCAAACTCACGGTACCGTTGCGCGCCGGGATGCGTGAGCAAAATGTGATGGCGCAGCGTGAAAACCCGCACCGCCCGGTGGTGCACGTCTTCTTTATCGCCCCTGGGTGCTGTTATGTCGGTTACTCCTACAGCAATAACAACTCCCCGTTCTATATGGGCATCCCGCGCCTGAAATTCCCGTCAGATGCGCCGAGCCGCTCCACCCTGAAACTGGAAGAGGCGTTCCACGTCTTTATTCCGGCAGACGAATGGGACGAGCGCCTGGCGAGCGGGATGCATGCGGTGGATCTCGGGGCCTGCCCCGGTGGCTGGACTTACCAACTGGTGCAGCGCAGCATGATGGTACACGCCGTGGATAACGGCCCGATGGCGCCAAGCCTGATGGAAACCGGGCAGGTTACGCACTATAAAGCGGACGGTTTCCGCTTTGAGCCGCCGCGCAACAACATCTACTGGCTGGTGTGCGACATGGTAGAAAAACCGGCGAAAGTGGCGCAGCTGATGACGGACTGGCTGGTCAAAGGCTGGTGCCGCGAGGCGATCTTCAACCTGAAGCTGCCGATGAAAAAGCGCTACGAAGAGGTGAGCCAGAATCTCCAGGCGATCAAGGAGCAGCTTGATGAGAACGGTATCAACTCCGAGATTCACGCCAAACAGCTCTATCACGACCGTGAAGAAGTGACGGTGCATGTGCGCCGGATGTGGTCGGCCGTCCCCGGCCGTCGCGACGAGCGTTAATCCAGAACGGCACGCACAGCGTGCCGTTCTCTTTTTTACGCCGGTAACCTGAGCTGTTGCAGATTGCCATGCAGCGGCACATCGGTGCAGAGGGTCGCTACCTGTTTGCTGGCAAACGCCGCGTCCCGGTGCTGTACCAGTTTTGCCCGCCACTTCTCCGGCACTGCCTCCAGATTATCGTAAAGCGCCTCCAGCGACCCCGCCTGTTGCAGCAGGGTGACAGCCGTTTTCGGCCCAACACCACTGACGCCGGGGATTTTGCTGCTGCTGATGCCGGCCAGGCCCCAGAAGTCAGGCAGCTGGGACGGGGTGACGCCAAATTCCTGCATCACAAACGGCAGATCCAGCCAGCGTTTCTGGAAGTAGTCGCGGATCTGCACCTGGGGGGCCAGCAGCTGGCAATAGCCTTTGTCGGTGGACACAATCGTCACCTGATGCCCGGCACCGGCCACTTTTACCGCCAGGGTAGCGGCGATGTCATCCGCCTCATGGCCGGGCGATTGCCAGCAGGCGATGCCCGCAGCCTCAAAGGCTGCACGCAGCAGAGGCAACTCCTGTTGCAGGTTTTCCGGCATCGGGTTGCGCCCGGCTTTGTACTCCGGCAGGCAGCGGTGACGCCAGCTGTCTGCGCGGTCATCCTCGTCGAACACGGCCACCGCATGGGTGGGCTGCGCATGTTGGCAGATCTGGCTGAGGGCGTGGCGGCAGGCATCCTGACAGGGTGAGCCCTGTACCGCATGGATGCGCCGGATAAGGTTAAGGGCATCAATAATTAAAAGATGGATCATGGCGGGCAGACCTGGTGTAAAACTCCGCCGGGCAGCCCGGCGGAAAAGAAAAAACGACGCCGCGGAAGCCGCGCCGGGGGAGGGGATCAGGCACAGATCTCATAGCAGGGAATGTAAGCCGTGCCGGGCAGTTTCATGCGGTGCTGGGCCACAAACCCTTGCAACAGGCTGTCCATCTGCTTCATCAGTTGCGGATCGCCATGCAGTTTATAAGGGCCGAAGGTCTCAATCGCCTGGATTCCGAACTCTTTGACGTTACCGGTCACGATGCCGGAGAACGCCCGGCGCAGTGAGGCCGCCAGCTCCTGGGCCGGTTGGTCAGGGTAGAGGTTCAGGCCGGCCATGTTTTCATGGGTCGGCAGGAACGGCAGTTGCAGATCCGGCTCAATACGGATTGACCAGTTAAAGCTGTAGGCATCACCGGTGGCGCGGCGGTTCTCTTTCACCAGCGGCATCGCTTTTTTCATCTGGCGTGCTACTTCAGCCGGATCATCAATGATGATGGTGTAGTGGCGGCGCGCCTCTTCGCCCAGCGTGTTAAAGATGAATTCATCCAGCACGCGGAAGTAGTCGGCACTCTCTTTCGGCCCGGTGAGGATCAGCGGCAAGACCTGATCCTGGTTCTCCGGGTTCATCAGGATCCCCAGCAGGTAGAGCAGCTCCTCGGCGGTGCCGACGCCGCCGGGGAAGATGACGATGCCGTGGGCGATACGCACAAACGCTTCCAGGCGCTTTTCGATGTCCGGCATGATGATAAGCTCGTTCACCAGCGGGTTAGGCGGTTCGGCGGCAATGATTGACGGCTCCGTCATGCCGATGAAACGCCCGCCTTTGTAGCGCTGTTGTGCATGGCCCACGGCCGCGCCTTTCATCGGCGCTTCCATGGCCCCCGGCCCGCAGCCGGTGCAGATATTCAGCTCACGCAGGCCCAGCTCACTGCCGACGCGGCGGGCATAGAGGTATTCGGTTTCGTTAATCGAGTGGCCGCCCCAGCACACCACCAGGTTTGGGTCTTCATCCAGATGGAGCGTGCGCGCATTGCGCAGGATAGAGAACACCAGGTTGGTGAGGTGCGCCGGGTTTTCCAGGTCAAGATGCTGGAGACGCCCGGCGCTGGTCATTTGCGCATTCACAAACAGAATATCGCGCAGCACGGCAAACAGGTTGGCTTGCAGCGAACGGATAATCTTCCCGTCGACAAAGGCCTCTTCCGGCGGGTTAACCAGCTCGAGTTTTACCCCGCGCTCACGGCGCAGCACGTTGATATCAAAGTCTTGAAAACGATCCAGCAATTGCTTGCTGTTATCGGTCTGGCTGCCGCTGTTCAGCACAGCCAGGGAACAGTTACGGAAAAGACGGTATAAGTCGCTGCTGGCCGTCCGTTTCAGCATATCGACTTCCAGTTGTGACAACAGATCCATAGAGCCAAGCGGGCTGATATGAGTAATCAAAATTGCTCCTTACATCCTGTGTGATGCCGTTGTTATTTCTTTAACCTTAACGATGCCCCTGGCTTTTTACCAATGCCTGATTAGTGTTCGGTTGTTTGTTGAGCGGCGTCTCGCAATTATTGCCGCACCAGACGCCCGGCAGCCGGGTCAAAATTGAAATTCGCCCGCCAAGGATTGATGTCTAAACCACCACGACGGGTATATCGGGCATAAACTGCCAGTTTTTCCGGGCGGAAAAAGTGCATCAGATCGTTGAAAATACGCTCAACACACTGTTCGTGGAACTCATTGTGATGGCGGAAAGAGACCAGATACCGCAGCAGTGCCTCGCGATCGATGCGGTTGCCGCGATAGTGGATCTGCACTGAGCCCCAGTCCGGCTGGTGGGTGATCAGGCAGTTGGATTTCAACAGGTGGCTGACCAGGGTCTCTTCCACCGGTTCGCCGCATGTTGCCTGCGCCAGCACGTCGGTGCTGAACTGGTAGTTGTCGATCTCAATCTCTTGATCGTCGATGCATTCGCCTTCAAAGCGGCTGATCGGCTGGCCTTCCACCTCATCCAGGCGGAACAGCGTCACCTGCACGTCGCCCTGGGCACAGGCAGTGAGGTCACGTTGCAGCGTCGCCTGCACCTCGTCCCAGCTCGCAAAGCGAGTCTGGTTGAAGCTGTTAAGGTAAAGCTTGAAGCTTTTTGACTCCACCAGGTTGAGGCTGGCGGCATTGAGCCGGACATCACCCACGGCCACCTGCGGCAGGCCTTTGGCATTCAGCCAGGAGAGTTCATACAGCGTCCAGATATCCGCGCCGTGGAACGGCAGGTTATCCGGGTAGAGCCCCAGGGGTTCACGGTTCATGCTGCGCGGCACCGCCTGCAGCAGTGTGGCGTCGTAGTGATCCTGATAAGCGGTGGGTTTCCCCAGGGTCAGTTTTTGCAGAGCCTGATGCTCCTGATAGGAGGACATGCTGTCACCTTACGTCGGGATAGGTACAATAGTGCCCAGTTTACCGTACCCTGCCCAAGAGATGAGAGAAAATATGAAAGATACCGTTGAGGCGCTGTCGGCCTTCACCCAGCGTTACGAAGCACACTGGCAGGCACAGACCGGTTTTGCACCCGCCAGTGAGGCATTGCTGGGCGTGCCTTCCCCCTGCGTATTACGCAGCAGCGATGAGGCGGTGTACTGGCAGGCGCAGCCTTTCAGCCCGCCGGCCACGCTGGCGAATGTTGAGCGGGCGCTGGACATTCAGTTACGCGACGAGATCCACGCTTTCTACACCAGCCAATATGCCGGGGACATGACCGCCACCTTTGACGGCCAGGCGCTGACGCTGTTGCAGGTCTGGAGTGAGGAGGATTTCACCCGGTTACAGGAGAACCTGATCGGCCATCTGGTGACGCAAAAACGGCTGAAGCTGTCACCCACGCTGTTTATCGGCACCACGGATTCCGAGATGCTGATGGTGTCACTCTGTAACCTGACCGGGAATGTGGTGCTGGAATCCTTCGGGACGGCACGCCGTACGGTGCTGGCGCCCAGCCTGCCGGCCTTCCTGAACCAGCTTCAGCCGGTGGCCGCGTAAGAAGAGCCTTACGCTTCTGCCCAATGCCCGTGTAAGAGATCTCTCACACGGGCTGTAAGACATCGCTTTTAATTTCATGTGTTATTATCTGTCGCTTAAATAAAAATCATTATAATTCAAATAATTGTTGGGTAAGTCAGGGTAAGCGTTGCAGGTTCATGTTACGGGTTTTACTTACAGTGCCTTGCGGCACTAAGGCAAATAAGCGATTGTATTACCACCACGAGGGAACGCGGTGAAGCAGGATAATCAGGATGATACCCGCTTCAGCAGGAGAGCATTCAGGACGAATGCAGGAGAGTATCAGGAAGATGCTCAGGAGGCTTCAGGAAGAAGTAAGGGACACCTCCAGGATGGAGAATGAGAGCTTGTCCACGGAGCAGACAGGTGGGTCAGGAAGACTAAAGGAGTGCGCACCGGCAGGGTGCAGGATGACACGTCAGGATGAAAGAGGGACGTCAGACAAGGACAGCAGGTTAGGATAACCGTTGGAAAAGTTTTCAAGGATTGAGCAGGGAGCACACAGGTAGCGGGAGCGCTGCAAAACGAACCGGGGGTACTGTTTTTACAGTACCCCCATTTTTTTGTGCCCTTGAGGGGCGGATAATTGATGGTATGCTCTCCCGGCCCGGCCGGATACCCGGCGACCGGATGATGATTGTGCAAGCTGAATACGTAAAAGCTGAGAGAAACCATGAGTACAGAAAACCAGGTTCAACAGCGTCTGCTGGAGATTGAGCAGACGATGAAAGCCGCCGGATTGTGGCAGGCCGCACCGCCTGACGCGGCTGCGTTTAACAGCACCGAGCCGTTCAGCGTGGACACCATGCGCGCCGAACAGTGGCTGCAATGGGTGTTCCTGCCGCGGATGCAGGCCCTGCTGGCGCAACAGGCCGCGCTGCCGACCCGCTTTGCCCTGACCCCCTATTTCGAGATGGCCTTTACCGGCCAGGAGAGCGTGCCGCACGGGTTGCTGGCGGCGTTACAACGTCTCGATGACCTGCTGAACCAAGAAGCCTGAGATGCTGGAAATTCTGTATCAGGATGCGCATCTGGTTGCCGTGAACAAACCGGCCGGCTGGCTGGTGCACCGCAGCTGGCTTGATCGCCACGAAACGGTATTTGTTATGCAGACCCTGCGCGATCAGATTGGCCAGCATGTGTTTACCGTCCACCGCCTCGATCGCCCGACGTCCGGCATTCTGTTGATGGCGCTCTCCAGTGAGGTGGCGCGCCTGCTCTCCCAGCAGTTTGAACAGCGTGACGTGCAGAAAACCTACCATGCGGTGGTGCGCGGCTATGTGCTGGAGGATGGCACGGTGGATTACGCGCTGACGGAAGAGTTGGATAAGATCGCCGACAAATTCAGTAACCCGGACAAAGCCCCGCAGCCGGCCATCAGCCACTATCGTGCGCTGGCGCAGGCAGAAGTGCCGCTGGCCATCGGGCGCTACCCGACGTCCCGTTTCAGTCTGGTCGAGCTGACGCCGGAAACCGGCCGCAAACATCAGCTGCGCCGCCATATGGCGCATTTGCGCCACCCGATTATCGGCGATACCACGCATGGTGACCTGCGTCAGAACCGCGGTATCGCGGGCCACTTTGACTGCCCCGGCCTGATGCTCCATGCCAGCCATATGACGCTGGCGCACCCGGTGACCGGCGAACCGCTGGCACTGACCGCCCGTTGGGACAACCGCTGGCAACGGCTCACTACCGCGTTTGGCTGGCAGGGCTGCGTCCCGGCGCTGGAAAGGGTTGAGTTTCCGGCGCAGCCGGGTCAGGATAACGGCTGATTCAATCACCCAAAAGGGAGGAGCGGCATGGCTCAGGTAGGCATTTTTGTCGGCACCGTGTATGGCAATGCGCTGATGGTTGCAGAAGAGGCGGAAGCTATTCTCACCAAACAGGGACATCAGGTTAAGCTGTTTGAAGAGGGCACGCTGGAGGCATGGCAATATTACCGGTCGCATTATGCGCTGGTGATCACCTCTACCACCGGGCAAGGCAACCTGCCGGATTCGATTGTGCCGCTGTTTGAGGCGATCCGTGAGCATGTGGGTTATCAGCCGGAATTGCGTTATGGCGTGATCGCACTCGGTGACAGCAGCTATGACCATTTTTGTGGCGGCGGGCGCGCGTTTGATGCGTTGTTGCAGGAGCAGGGGGCGACCCGGATTGGCGAGCGGCTGGAGATCGATGCTATCGAACAGCCGGAGCCGGAAGTGGTCAGCGGCCCCTGGGTGCAGCAGTGGAGCACCTTGCTGGGCTGACCGTCCGGGCATAAAAAAGCACAGCGCAGGCTGTGCTTTTTTTTCGCCGGGGCAGGGCCTAACGGCCGTTGCGGGTCAGCTTTTCCAGATCGGATTCGATCTCGGCGATTTTGTTGGCCACCACCGACTCCAGATGGCGCAGGTCATCCAGGATCTTACGTTTCAGATCCACTTCAACCTGATCGCGCTGGCAAATCTGGTCCAGCTCGTCGATCACATACCGCAGGTTCGGGTTGATCTCATGGATCTCTTTGAACCCCTGGCCGGCATTGTCCGCGACCACGGTTTTGCGCTGGCGCGGGTATTTAAACTTCACGCTTTTCGCGAAAAATTCACCCTTATCCTTTCTGAAATAAATTTTGAGGATATCGTTATTGGCTTCCTGACGGAGGCTGTAACGGTCAATATCATCCGGATTAGGGATCCCTAAACTTTTCAGGTTTTCATACATAGCAGCACCTTTCTGGTTATTATCCAGTGGGAAGTATGGCGTAAACCGGCAGCATAAGATGTGATTGCGGGCAATGCGTGCCGTCTGGCGGGCAAAAAAATAGCGGGTCAATGACCCGCTATCCGTTCTGGCTTAGTCGATGGTGCGCAACAGTTCGTTGATGCCCACTTTTCCGCGGGTTTTCGCATCCACTTTCTTCACGATCACGGCGCAGTAGAGGCTGTAGCTGCCGTCTTTGGACGGCAGGTTGCCGGACACCACCACCGAACCGGCCGGCACGCGGCCGTAATGTACTTCGCCGGTTTCGCGGTCATAAATCTTGGTGCTCTGGCCCAGGTAGACGCCCATGGAGATCACGGAGCCTTCCTCAACAATCACCCCTTCAACCACTTCGGAACGGGCACCGATGAAGCAGTTGTCTTCAATGATAGTTGGGCTGGCCTGCAGCGGCTCCAGCACGCCGCCGATGCCGACGCCGCCGGAGAGGTGCACGTTTTTACCAATCTGCGCACAGGAGCCGACAGTGGCCCAGGTGTCCACCATTGAGCCTTCATCCACGTAGGCACCGATGTTGACGTACGACGGCATCAGCACGGTATTGCGGGCGATGTAGGCACCCTGGCGCACGGACGCCGGCGGCACCACGCGGAACCCTTCTTTCTGGAAACGGGCTTCGTCATAACCGGCAAATTTCATCGGTACTTTGTCGTAATAACGGGTTTCCGCGCCGTCAATCACCTGGTTGTCATTGATGCGGAAGGAAAGCAGCACGGCCTTTTTCAGCCATTGATGCGTTACCCACTGCCCGTCGATCTTTTCGGCAACGCGCAGGGCGCCGCTGTCCAGCAGACCGATGACCTGGTTAATCGCTTCGCGCGTTACGGTGTCCACGTTCGCCGGGGTGATCTCTGCGCGGCGCTCGAAGGCGTTTTCAATAACGGTTTGTAGTTGCTGCATCCTGTTATCTGTCCTGATTTGTCGTTTAGGGAAAAATATCTATGACACTTTATCGTTTGGGTTGAGGGCTTCTGTCAACCGTTGTTCCAGTTTTCGCCGCGTTTCCCGGTTCAGGGAGCGGCGATCGCTGTCGGCCAGAATAAACAGATCCTCAACCCGTTCGCCGATGGTGGTGATCCGCGCGCCATGCAGTGACAGCCCGAGATCGGAGAAGACTTCACCCACCCGGGCCAGCAGGCCGGGCTGGTCAAGTGCCACCAGCTCCAGATAGCTGCGCCGGTCAGTGTGGGTCGGCAGGAAATTGACGTTGGTCGGCACACTGAAGTGGCGCAGCTTCGGTGACGGGCGGCGCGCACGCGGCGGCTGATACTCCTGGGTCATCGCCTGTACCAGCGCCTGGCGGATCGCGTCGTGGCGGTCGGCGGCCAGCGGGCTGCCGTCCGGTTCCAGGACGATAAAGGTGTCCATTGCCATACCGTCACGGTTGGTGAAGATCTGGGCATCGTGGATGCTCAGGTTGCGGCGGTCCAGTTCACCGGCCACGGCGGCAAACAGATAGGGGCGGTCGGGCGCCCAGATAAAGATCTCCGTGCCGCCGCGCGTGGCCTGCCGGCTGACCAGCACCAGCGGCAGGGTGGAGTCATGCTCCAGCAGGTGGCGGGCGTGCCATGCCAACTGGTTCGGCGAGTGGCGCAGGAAATAGTCGGCGCGGCAGCGGCTCCAGATGCGGTGCAGCGACTCCTCGTCGATGTTGTCCATCCGCAGCAGCGCCAGCGCCTGCAACCGGTGGTGGCGGACCCGTTCGCGCAAATCGGGGCTGTTCTGCATCCCACGGCGCAACTGCTTTTCGGTGGCGAAATAGAGCTCACGCAACAGGCTCTGTTTCCAGCTGTTCCACAGGGTTTCGTTCGTGGCACAGATATCCGCCACGGTCAGGCTCACCAGATAACGCAGCCGGGTTTCGCTCTGCACTTCCGCCGTAAATTGCTGGATAACCGTCGGGTCCTGGATGTCACGCCGCTGGGCGGTCACGGACATCAGCAGGTGGCAGCGCACCAGCCAGGCCACCAGCTGGCTTTCGCGGGAGTTCAGCCCGTGCAGCTCCGCAAACGCCATGACGTCCTGCGCGCCGAGGATCGAGTGGTCGCCGCCGCGCCCTTTGGCGATGTCGTGGAACAGCGCGGCAACCAGCAGCAGTTCCGGGTGGGGCAGGCGCGGGTAAATTTCTACACAGAGCGGATGGCGCGGGCGGGTGGCTTCGTCAGCAAAGCTCTCCAGCTTTTGCAGCACCCGGATGGTGTGCTCATCCACCGTGTAGGCGTGGAACAGGTCAAACTGCATCTGCCCGACGATGTTGCTCCACTGCGGCATATAGGCCAGCAGCACGCTGTGGCGGTGCATCGGCACCAGCGCCCGCGACACCGCGCCGGGGTGGCGCAGAATCGCCATAAACAGCTCACGCGCCTCCGGGATTTCACACAACGGGGTGTGCAAATCCCGCAGGACATGGCGCAACTGGCGCAACGTGGTGGAATAGATGCCGACGATATCGCGCGTTTTCACCATCAGGTAGAACATGCGCATGATCGCTTCAGGCTTGCGCGCAAACAGGGTTTCGTCACGCAGGTCGATCAGGTTGCCGCGCAACTGGAATTCATCATCCAGCGGCCGCGGTTTCTCTGTGGCATCCAGCGCCAGGATCGCCTCGTCAAACAGTTGCAGCAGCATATGGTTCAGTTCACCCACGCGGCGGGTTGCGCGGTAGAAATCTTTCATCATGCGCTCAACCGGCTCATTGCCTTCGCCCTGGTACTGCAACAGCTGGGCCACGCTCAGCTGGCGGTCAAACAGCAGGCGGTTGTCATAGCGGGTCAGCACCAGATGCAGCGCAAAGCGGATGCGCCATAAGAAGCTCTGGCAGGCATTCAGCTCCGTGCGCTCTGCGTCGGTGAGAAAGCCGAAGCCGACCATCTCATCAAGGGATGTGGCACCGAAATGGCGGCGGGCCACCCATAACAGGGTATGGATGTCACGCAGGCCGCCGGGGCTGCTTTTGATGTCCGGCTCCAGATTGTAGCTGGTGCCGTGATAGCGCAGGTGGCGTTCGTGCTGCTCCTCGATTTTGGCGCGGAAAAAGTCCGGCGACGGCCAGAAGCCCTCGCTGAAAATATGCTTTTGCATCGACAGGAACAGTGCGACGTCCCCGCAAATCATCCGGGACTCAATCAGGTTGGTCGCCACGGTAAGATCCGCCAGCCCTTCCAGCAGGCACTCTTCCAGGGTGCGCATACTGTGCCCGACCTCGAGCTTCAGGTCCCACAACAGGGTGATAAGCTCCCCGCCGCGCTGGGCCTGTTCATCACTGAGGCGCTTTTGGCTCAGCACCAGCACATCGATATCAGAAAGCGGGTGCAGCTCGCCACGGCCATAGCCGCCTACCGCCACCAGCGCCGTCTCCGGGACGTCGTCAAAGCCGTAGTAAGTCCAGAGCCGGCGTAACAGCCGATCAATATAGAGGCTGCGGGCCTCCACTAATGTTTCTGCACTTTCACCGGCATTGAAGGCCGCTGCCAGCCAGAGCTGGAAAGTTTCAAGGTGCTGCTTCAGCGACGGGCAGGTGATCTGTGCATCAGTCAGGTGGGTAGGGGAGGGGGGCTGCTCTGGCACGGAGCGCGGCGGGATAACAGGGATTTCGTGATCGGGAAAATTCTCAGACATAAGCGCAGCCCATTAAAAAGCCGGCAACCGCCGGCTTGTTCTTTTACTGTTCGTGCGTAATCACCGCCGGCAGGGTGTCATCCTTGCGCAGGGTCATTATTTCGCAGCCGTTCTCTGTCACCACAATAGTATGCTCATACTGCGCGGACAAGCTGCGATCTTTGGTTTTTACCGTCCAGCCATCTTTCATGGTGCGGATGCGGAAATCACCGGCGTTGACCATCGGCTCAATGGTAAAGGCCATGCCCGGCTGCAGCACAACGCCGCCGTCATCCGCATCATAATGCAGCACTTGCGGCTCTTCGTGGAACCCTTCGCCGATGCCGTGGCCGCAATACTCACGCACCACTGAGAATTTTTCCGCTTCCACAAAGGCCTGGATCGCTTTGCCGAGGCTGCGCAGGCGGATGCCGGGGCGCACCATATTAATCGCCAGGTAGAGGCTCTCCTGGGTGACGCGGCACAGGCGCTCGCCCAGAATGGTGGGTTTGCCGGCGATAAACATTTTTGAGGTGTCGCCGTGGAAGCCGTCTTTAATCACCGTGACGTCAATGTTAACGATGTCGCCGTCTTTCAGGACTTTGTCATCGCTTGGGATACCGTGGCACACCACTTCATTGATTGAAATACACACCGATTTCGGGAAGCCGTGGTAGTTCAGGCAGGCGGAAATGGCATGTTGTTTATTCGTGATGTGGTCGTGGCAGATGCGGTCAAGTTCGCCGGTGGTCACGCCGGGTTTGACGTAAGGCTCAATGATTTCCAGCACTTCCGCCGCCAGGCGGCCGGCGACGCGCATTTTTTCAATGTCTTCAGGAGTTTTAATCGAAATTGCCATGAAATGTTCCGCAGATGTTCAGTGGGCCGGCCAGCCGGCCAGCAAAAAAGAGTGCATCACAATATGGTATCAGCCCGGCAATTCGCTGCCAAACGCTGATTTCCCGGCAGCATGGGATGTAACAAGTAGTGGAGTCAGGGGCGGGTTTATGGTATAAAGCGCGCCGGCGAACCGCATCTGCGTCGTGAATAATGACCAGACGGTATCGGCCAACTAAACTCATATGTGTATAACACACACGTATCGGCACATACGCCGGGGTGCCCTGAGGAGCTTGCTCTGATTGGTCGGCGTTATGGGATACGTGGAGGCATAACCCCAACATCTACTATAGAGGTTTTATCATGGCAACTGTTTCCATGCGCGACATGCTCAAGGCCGGTGTACACTTCGGTCACCAGACCCGTTACTGGAACCCGAAAATGAAGCCATTCATCTTCGGCGCACGTAACAAAGTTCACATCATCAACCTGGAGCAGACTGTACCGATGTTCAACGAAGCCCTGGCTGAGTTGACCAAGATCTCTTCCCGTAAAGGTAAGATCCTGTTCGTTGGTACCAAGCGCGCTGCAAGCGAAGCGGTAAAAGAAGCAGCAAACAGCTGCGACCAGTTCTTCGTGAACCATCGCTGGTTGGGCGGCATGCTGACCAACTGGAAAACGGTTCGTCAGTCCATCAAGCGCCTGAAAGATCTGGAAATCCAGTCTCAAGACGGTACTTTCGACAAGCTGACCAAGAAAGAAGCGCTGATGCGTACCCGTGAGCTGGACAAGCTGGAAAACAGCCTGGGCGGTATCAAAGACATGGGCGGCCTGCCGGACGCACTGTTTGTTATCGATGCTGACCACGAACACATCGCGATCAAAGAAGCGAACAACCTGGGTATCCCGGTATTCTCCATCGTTGATACCAACTCCGATCCGGATGGCGTTGACTTCATCATCCCAGGTAACGACGACGCAATCCGTGCAGTAAACCTGTACCTGAGCGCTGTTGCTGCCGCTGTTCGTGAAGGCCGTTCGCAAGATCTGGCTGTTCAGGCAGAAGACAGCTTCGTAGAAGCTGAATAATAAGGCAAGCTCACACTGAGCCCTTATTAACCAGGTATTGAATATGGTTGGTTAGGGGGCCTTTTATAGGCCCCCTTTGCTTATCTTAAATGCGAGAACCGTCTCTGTGAGAGCCTCTCGCTCCCCCACGAGATAACCGAGGAAAATAGAATGGCTGATATTACCGCTTCCCTGGTAAAAGAACTGCGTGAACGTACCGGCGCAGGCATGATGGAATGTAAGAAAGCACTGGTTGAAGCTAACGGCGACATCGAGCTGGCTATCGACAACATGCGTAAATCCGGTCAGGCGAAAGCTGCTAAGAAAGCAGGCCGTGTGGCTGCTGAAGGCGTGATTCTGACCAAAGTGTCTGCAGACGGTAAATACGGCGTAATCGTTGAACTGAACTGCGAAACTGACTTCGTGGCTAAAGACGCAGGCTTCAAAGCCTTCGGTGATGACGTTATCGCAGCAGCGATGGACGAAAAAATCAACGACGTTGAAGTGCTGAAAGCGAAGTTCGAAGAGCAGCGTACTGCGCTGGTGGCAAAAATTGGTGAAAACATCAATATCCGCCGCCTGGCTGTCCTGGAAGGCGACGTGCTGGGTACCTACCTGCACGGTGCACGTATCGGCGTCATGGTTGCTGCAACCGGCGCTGACGAAGAGCTGGTGAAGCACGTAGCAATGCACATTGCTGCAAGCAAGCCGGAATACGTGAAACCTGACGACGTCCCGGCTGACGTGGTTGCCCGTGAGCACCAGATCCAGCTGGACATCGCGATGCAGTCTGGTAAACCGCGCGAAATCGCTGAGAAAATGGTTGAAGGCCGTATGCGTAAATTCACCGGTGAGATCTCTCTGACCGGCCAGAACTTCGTTATGGACCCGAACAAAACCGTTGGCCAGCTGCTGAAAGAGCACAACGCTGACGTGATCAACTTCATCCGCTTTGAAGTGGGCGAAGGCATTGAGAAAGTCGAAACTGACTTCGCTGCTGAAGTTGCAGCCATGAGCAAGCAGTCTTAATGACTTTACGGAGCCGCCATCAGGCGGTTCCGTTTTATCCAGCCAGATTAATCCCAATGACATCCTGCCTTGTAGCGCTTGCAACAAAGTTGTGATGTGATACACAAAAAACCCCACTACTCTCACTGCTTCTTAGGACAGAACACCATGGCAACCAATGCAAAACCCGTATATCAGCGTATCCTGCTTAAGCTGAGTGGCGAAGCCCTGCAAGGCGCAGAAGGTTTTGGTATCGACGCTAGCGTTTTGGATCGTATGGCACAGGAAGTAAAGGAATTGGTCGAGCTGGGCATCCAGGTCGGTGTGGTCATTGGCGGGGGTAACTTGTTCCGCGGGGCGGGCCTGGCTCAGGCCGGCATGAACCGCGTAGTGGGCGATCACATGGGAATGCTGGCCACCGTGATGAACGGCCTGGCGATGCGTGATGCGCTGCACCGTGCCTATGTGAATGCCCGCCTGATGTCCGCGATTCCGTTGAACGGCGTGTGTGATAACTACAGCTGGGCTGAAGCGATCAGCCTGCTGCGTAATAACCGCGTGGTTATCTTCTCTGCCGGTACCGGTAACCCGTTCTTTACCACTGACTCTGCGGCCTGTCTGCGCGGTATCGAAATCGAAGCTGACGTGGTATTGAAAGCGACGAAAGTGGATGGCGTTTACTCCGCTGACCCGGTAAAAACCCCGGATGCAACGCTGTACGAACAGCTCTCTTATGCTGATGTGCTGGAGCGCGAACTGAAAGTGATGGATCTCGCGGCCTTTACCCTGGCGCGTGACCATAACCTGCCGATCCGCGTATTCAACATGAACAAACCGGGCGCCCTGCGCCGCGTCGTGATGGGTGAAAAAGAAGGCACGCTGATCTGTAAATAACGGCGTACCATTAATTTTGATATCATGGGCGCACGCGGGAGCGGTATACCGCCGGTGCTCCCCTGTTATCTTTAGCCAGTCTCGCTGCTGGTGTGAATATTTTCCGACTATACTTAGTGTAGAGTCTGCCAAGTAACCAGTTTTCAAGGGTTCGCAACGTGATTAACGAAATCAGAAAAGATGCTGAAACGCGTATGGAAAAATGCGTGGAAGTTTTCAAAACCCACATCAGTAAAATCCGTACCGGCCGTGCTTCTCCAAGCATCCTGGATGGGATTCAGGTGGAATATTACGGCTCCGCGACGCCGCTGCGTCAGCTGGCTAACGTCGTAGCTGAAGATTCCCGCACCCTGGCTATTACCGTCTTCGACCGCACCCTCGGCCCGGCCGTTGAAAAAGCCATTATGTCCTCTGACCTCGGCCTGAACCCGTCCTCTGCGGGTGCAGTGATTCGTGTACCGCTGCCGGCATTGACAGAAGAGCGTCGTAAAGATCTGATCAAAGTCGTGCGCAACGAAGCAGAGCAGGGTCGCGTTTCCGTACGTAACGTGCGCCGTGATGCTAATGAAAAAGTGAAAGCTCTGCTGAAAGACAAAGAAATCAGTGAAGACGAAGAGCGTCGTTCTCAGGATGATATCCAGAAAATGACCGATGTTTTCATTAAGAAAATCGATGTCACGCTGACAGAGAAAGAAGCGGAATTGATGGAGTTTTAATTCCCGCTGTGAAATAAAGCGTCGCCCCGGCGGCGCTTTATTATTTTATAAGGTGATATTTCTGTTTGTCGCTGAAATCCCATAGACAACAGAGGTTGCAGGTTTCAGACTGGACGCCTTCCAATCATAATAAACAGTTATTCAGAGCATCCTCATGAAGCAACTGACCATTCTGGGTTCCACCGGGTCTATTGGCATCAGCACCCTGGCTGTTATTCGTGCCAACCCTCAGCAATTTACGGTTAAAGCCCTGGTTGCCGGGCATAATGTCGACGTCATGGCACAACAGTGTGCCGAATTCAGGCCTGAGTACGCCGCGATGGCGGATGAACAGGCGGCACAGCAGTTACGTCTGCGTTTGGCTGAGCTGGGCCTCCGGGTTGAAGTGATGGCCGGCCAGGACGCGGCCTGCACGTTAGCGGCCCTGCCTGAGGTTGACCAGGTGATGGCGGCCATTGTCGGCGCTGCCGGCCTGCTGCCCACGCTTGCCGCCATCCGGGCCGGCAAACAGGTGCTGCTGGCCAATAAAGAGTCCCTGGTGACCTGCGGGCGCATCTTTATGGACGCTGTGGCACAGAGCGGCGCCCAACTCCTGCCTATCGACAGCGAACATAACGCGATTTTTCAGAGTTTACCGGAGAGCATTCAACGCTGCTTAGGGTATGCTTCCCTTGAAGATCATGGTGTCGCGCGGATTATTTTAACCGGCTCCGGTGGCCCGTTCCGTGACACACCGCTGGCGGATTTCGCCGGTGTGACCCCGGCGCAGGCCTGTGCGCATCCCAACTGGTCGATGGGCCGTAAAATTTCCGTCGATTCCGCCACCATGATGAATAAAGGACTGGAATATATTGAGGCCCGCTGGCTGTTCAACGCCTCTGCTGAACAGATGGAAGTGATTCTCCATCCGCAATCCGTGATTCACTCTATGGTGCGTTACCGTGACGGCAGCGTGCTGGCGCAGCTCGGCTCCCCTGATATGCGTACCCCGATCGCCCATGCGATGGCCTACCCGCAACGGGTCGGGGCCGGTGTCGCTCCCCTGGATTTCTGCCGCATTGGGGCGCTGACCTTCATGGAGCCTGATTATCAGCGCTATCCCTGTCTGAAGCTGGCGATTGATGCCTGCCATACCGGGCAGGCTGCCACCACGGCCTTGAACGCCGCTAACGAAATTGCCGTCGCGGCATTTTTGGATAATGCGATCCGCTTCACTGACATTGCTGCCGTAAACCGCGCCGTGCTTGATACACTGGCCCTGACAGAGCCACACAGTGTCGAGGATGTGCTGGAGATCGACCGCCGGGCACGTGATGCGGCATCTCACCGCGTGAACGCGGCCCGTCGCTGACCTATCTGCTTGCATTTACGGCAATTTGTCGGCGTTAGGTGAAAATGGTATAGTCAGCGCCTCCCGGCACCTGTCATGAATGTCAGTAAAAAGGATTTTCAGCGGCGCGCTGTCGCCGGCAGTGCGGGGGCTTTTTTTAGGGTAAGCCGTGCCTGTTCACGGCTTTTTTGCGCACACAGGGCCTTATGTTCCGGTAGCACTGTTGTATTTCTGATTGAGGAAATAAGTACGCGTTATGTCGTCCGCAAATCAACAAGGGGCTGACCTGCCCATCCCGGGACCACGCCACGTCGCCATTATCATGGACGGCAACGGCCGTTGGGCTAAACGTCAGGGAAAGTTACGGATCTTTGGTCATAAAGCAGGGGTGAAATCGGTGCGTCGCGCAGTGAGTTTCGCTGCCAACCATCATCTTGATGCACTCACGCTTTATGCCTTCAGCAGTGAAAACTGGAATCGTCCCGCACAGGAAGTAACCGCATTGATGGAGCTGTTCGTCAGAGCGCTGGACAGCGAAGTCAAAAGCCTGCATAAACATAACGTCCGCTTACGGGTGATTGGGGATACCAGCCGTTTCAGTGCCCGTCTGCAGGAGCGAATCCGCCGGTCTGAAGCGTTAACCGCCGGTAATGATGGCCTGACGCTTAACATCGCGGCGAATTATGGCGGCCGCTGGGATATCATTCAGGGAATGAGAACGCTGGCGCAGCAGGTTCAGGCGGGCGAGCTTCAGCCAGACCAGATTACTGAGGAAGGCTTAAGCGAGCTGGTTTGCCTGCACGAGCAGGCCCCGGTGGATCTGGTGATCCGGACGGGTGGAGAGCACCGTATCAGTAATTTTTTGCTGTGGCAGATTGCCTATGCTGAGCTTTACTTTACAGATGTCCTTTGGCCTGATTTTGATGAACATGTCTTTGAAGGTGCGCTGAATGCATTTGCACATCGCGAGCGCCGCTTCGGGGGAACAACACCTATCGGCGCTGATGCGTCCTAGGGAGAACTTTTGCTGAAGTATCGCCTCATCACTGCGTTTATTTTAATCCCGATCGTCATCGCCGCGCTGTTTCTGCTTCCGCCGGTGGGGTTTGCTGTCGTTACCCTGATCGTCTGTATGCTGGCTGCCTGGGAGTGGGGCCAGCTGGCCGGCTTCACCTCACGCAACCAGCGCGTCTGGCTGGCTATCCTGTGCGGGTTCCTGCTGGCGCTAATGATGCTGACCGTGCCGGCCTATCCTCAGTCGCTGCCTGTGTTGCAGGTAAGCCTGTCACTGTGGGCCTCGTTGCTGTGGTGGGCGGCAGCCCTGCTGCTGGTGCTGTTCTATCCCCGCTCAGCCGGCATATGGCGCCATTCAAAACCCCTGAGGCTGCTGTTTGGCCTGCTGACCATCGTGCCGTTTTTCTGGGGCATGGTGTCGCTGCGGCAATATGGTTATGAAGAGAATCCCACAGCCGGTGCCTGGTGGCTGCTGTATGTGATGCTGCTGGTCTGGGGCGCAGATTCAGGGGCGTATATCTTCGGCAAACTGTTCGGAAAACATAAGCTCGCACCCAGAGTCTCACCGGGGAAAACCTGGCAGGGGCTGATTGGCGGGCTGGTGACGTCTGCGGTTATCGCCTGGGCTTTCGGCCGTTATGCGCCGCTGAGCATTCAGCCTATGATGCTGTTGGTATGCTCTATTGTCGCGGCCCTGGCCTCGGTACTGGGCGACCTGACGGAAAGCATGTTCAAACGTGAAGCCGGTATTAAAGACAGCGGCAGCCTTATCCCCGGTCACGGTGGGGTACTCGACCGGATTGACAGCCTGACGGCCGCGGTACCGGTTTTTGCCTGCCTGATGCTGTTGGTGTTCTAAGCCGTCTGAGACGGGGAGTTTAGGGAATATGATGAACATACTCTGGAGCCTGGCGGCGTTTATCGTTGCGCTGGGGGTGTTGATCACCGTGCATGAGTTCGGCCATTTCTGGGTCGCCCGTCGCTGTGGTGTCCGTGTTGAACGTTTCTCTATCGGATTTGGCCGCGCGCTCTGGCGGCGGACTGACCGCCAGGGCACCGAATATGTTATCGCCCTGATCCCGCTCGGCGGCTATGTCAAAATGCTCGACGAGCGGGTTGAGGCCGTCCCACCTGAATTACGTCACCAATCCTTCAACAACAAAACGGTCTGGCAGCGCGCAGCGATCATCAGCGCCGGGCCTGTTGCCAACTTTATTTTCGCTGTTTTTGCCTATTGGCTGGTGTTCATCATCGGGGTTCCCAGCCTGCGCCCGGTGGTGGGGGAGATAGCCCCTGACTCGGTCGCCGCACACGCGGAAATTTCGCCGGGTATGGAACTTAAGTCACTTGGCGGTATCGAAACGCCTGATTGGGATTCAGTGCGTCTGGAGCTTATCGGCAAAATTGGCGATGCGCAAACCACGGTCGGTGTGGCGCCGTTTGGCTCCTCACAGGTTGTTGAGAAGACACTGGATTTACGTCAGTGGCAGTTTGAGCCGGACAAGCAGGATCCCGTCGTGGCATTGGGCATTATGCCGCGTGGTCCGCAGATTGAACCGGTACTGGCAGAAGTGCAGGCGGGTTCAGCTGCGGCAAAAGCGGGTTTGCAACCCGGTGACAGGATCGTTAAAGTCAATGGTCAGCTTTTAGGGCAGTGGCAGCGTTTTGTCACGCTGGTGCGTGATAACCCGGCCAAACCACTGGTTGTAGAGATTGCGCGGGCAGGTTCCCCCTTGTCTTTGACCCTGATTCCGGATACAAAGCCGGCAGGAAAAGGTGAGGTGGAAGGGTTTGCCGGCGTGGTCCCGAAGATTATCCCGCTGCCTGATGAGTATAAGACGATCCGCCAGTATGGGCCGTTTACAGCCTTCTATGAAGCCGGGGACAAAACCTGGCAGCTGATGAAGCTGACGGTCAGTATGTTGGGCAAGTTGATTACCGGTGATGTGAAGCTGAACAACCTGAGTGGCCCTATTTCCATTGCGCAGGGCGCAGGGATGTCAGCAGAGTACGGGTTGGTTTACTACCTGATGTTCCTGG
This sequence comes from Chimaeribacter arupi, assembly GCF_002858805.1. Taxonomy (GTDB): domain Bacteria; phylum Pseudomonadota; class Gammaproteobacteria; order Enterobacterales; family Enterobacteriaceae; genus Chimaeribacter; species Chimaeribacter arupi. The sequence goes on along the minus strand of NZ_PJZI01000019.1, from coordinate 31,033 downwards.
CGCTTATCAGCGTGAACCTCGGGATTATCAACCTGTTCCCACTGCCGGTATTGGATGGTGGACACCTGCTCTTCCTGGCGATTGAAAAGCTGAAGGGTGGGCCGGTTTCTGAGCGAGTACAAGACTTCAGCTATCGCATCGGCTCGGTATTGCTGGTGCTGTTAATGGGGCTTGCACTTTTCAATGATTTCTCCCGTCTCTGAGGCGGGGGATAGGTTAGGAAGAACGCATAACAACGATGGCGATGAAAAAGTTGCTCATAGCGTCGCTGCTGTTTGGCAGCGCCACCGTATACGGTGCAGACGGGTTCGTAGTGAAGGACATTCATTTCGAAGGCCTGCAACGAGTTGCCGTCGGTGCGGCGTTACTCAATATGCCGGTTCGCGTAGGCGATACGGTGAATGATGAAGATATCAGCAGCACCATCCGCGCCCTGTTTGCAACAGGGAACTTCGAGGATGTCCGCGTCCTGCGTGATGGTGATACCTTAATCGTACAAGTGAAAGAGCGCCCGACAATCGCCAGCATCACTTTCTCCGGTAATAAGTCGGTGAAAGATGACATGCTCAAACAGAACCTGGAAGCCTCTGGCGTCCGCGTTGGTGAAGCGCTCGATCGCACGACTCTCTCCAGCATTGAGAAAGGCCTGGAGGATTTCTACTACAGCGTCGGTAAATACAGCGCCTCCGTGAAAGCGGTGGTGACGCCGTTGCCGCGTAACCGTGTTGACCTGAAACTGGTCTTTACGGAAGGTGTGTCAGCCAAAATCCAGCAGATCAACATCGTGGGTAACCACGCGTTCCCGACGGATGAACTTATCTCGCGCTTCCAGCTGCGTGATGAAGTGCCGTGGTGGAACCTGGTCGGCGACCGGAAATATCAGAAGCAGAAGCTGGCGGGGGATCTGGAAACCTTACGCAGTTTCTATCTCGATCGCGGCTACGCCCGTTTCAACATCGACTCCACCCAGGTCAGCCTGACGCCGGATAAGAAGGGGATTTATATCACCCTGAATATCACCGAAGGCGAGCAGTATAAGCTGTCCGGTGTTGAGATTAACGGCAATATGGCCGGGCACTCTGCGGAAGTCACCAGCCTGACGAAAATCGAGCCGGGCGAGCTGTATAACGGCACCAAAGTGACCAAAATGGAAAACGACATCAAACAGATGTTGGGCCGTTATGGTTACGCCTACCCGCGCGTGATTACCCAGCCTGAAATCAATGATGCGGACAAGACGGTCAAACTGCATATTGCGGTTGATGCCGGGAACCGCTTCTATGTGCGCCATATCCGTTTTGAAGGCAATGACACCAGTAAGGACTCCGTACTGCGCCGCGAAATGCGCCAGATGGAAGGGGCCTGGCTGGGCAATGACCAGGTTGACCAGGGCAAAGAGCGCCTGAACCGCCTGGGCTACTTTGAAACGGTGGACGTCGATACCCAGCGCGTGCCGGGCACGACTGACCAGGTGGATGTCACCTATAAAGTTAAAGAGCGTAATACCGGTACCTTCAACTTCGGTATTGGTTACGGTACAGAAAGCGGCGTGAGTTTCCAGGTCGGCGTACAGCAGGATAACTGGCTGGGCACCGGGAACACCGTGGGCATTAACGGTACCAAGAACGATTACCAGACCTATGCGGAAATCTCCCTGACCGACCCGTACTTTACGGTGGACGGGGTAAGCCTGGGCGGCCGTCTGTTCTATAACGACTTCAAAGCGGACGACGCTGACCTGTCTGACTATACCAACCGCAGCTACGGCCTCGGCACGACGCTTGGCTTCCCGATCAACGAGAATAACTCGCTGCGTCTGGGGCTGGACTACGTCCATAACGACCTGTCCGATATGGAGCCTCAGGTCAACATGTGGCGTTACCTGAATTCCGTGGGCGTTAACCCGGCTGTGACCGTGGGTGAAGATACCAACACCACCGACTACAGCGCCAATGACTTCATGCTGAACCTCGGCTGGACGTACAACAACCTTGACCGCGGTTACTTCCCGACGTCCGGGACGCGCGCCAGCCTGAACGGCAAGGTGACGGTACCGGGTTCGGATAACGAATACTACAAAGTCACCTTTGACTCGACGTCCTATCTGCCGCTGAGCGAAAACCGCGAATGGGTGCTGATGGGCCGTGCCCGTGCCGGTTATGCTGATGGCCTGGGCGGCAAAGAAGTGCCGTTCTACGACAACTTCTATGCCGGTGGTTCAAGCACGGTGCGTGGCTTCCAGTCCAATACCATTGGCCCGAAAGCCGCTTATTACCGTTGTAACAGCGGTAACACCAGCTATGCCGGCTGCCCGGTAGAGAACTCAGATGATGCCGTCGGCGGTAACGCGATGGCGGTACTGAGTGCTGAGCTGATTGTTCCGACGCCGTTTATCAGCGAAAAATATGCTAACTCCGTACGTACCTCGCTGTTTGTGGACGGTGGTACAGTGTGGGATACCAACTGGGAAAACACCTCCGCGACTGACGCGGCAGGCGTCCCGGATTACAGTTCACCGGATAACTTCCGCGTGTCTTCCGGTATCGCGCTGCAGTGGATGTCGCCACTGGGGCCGCTGGTCTTCTCCTATGCGCAGCCAATCAAAAAATATGATGGCGACAAGGCAGAGCAGTTCCAGTTTAATATCGGCAAAACATGGTAAGACACCCCCTGGGGTGTCTGTCCGGCAAAATCACGGCGACATCACGCGGCCGCTCTCTTTCCCAGGCGAGTCCTGGGAAAAGGCAGTGTGTTATGCTTGGTGGGTTGTGTAATTCAAGTGTCTATGACACAAACGGGTGATGTTAAGGAGTTTATAGTGAAAAAGTGGTTGTGTGCCGCAGGCCTCGGTTTAGCAATGGCTGCTTCTGCAGGCGTTCAGGCTGCTGACAAAATTGCAGTGGTTAACGTTTCCAGCATTTTCCAGCAGCTTCCTGCGCGTGATGCAGTTGCCAAGCAACTGGAGAGCGAATTCAAAAGCCGGGCGACTGAGTTGCAGGGTATGGAACGCGATCTGCAAACCCAGATGCAAAAGTTGCAGCGTGACGGCTCTACCATGAAAGCCAGCGAGCGCAGCAAACTGGAAAAAAGCGTGATGGCACAGCGTGAAACCTTCTCCAGCAAAGCGCAGGCTTTCGAGCAGGACAACCGTCGCCGTCAGATGGAAGAGCGTAACAAAATCCTGAGCCGTATTCAGGATGCAGTGAAATCCGTTGCCAGCAAAGAAGGCTATGACGTGGTTATCGACGCTAACGCCGTGGCTTATGCCAATGCTGACAAAGACATTACTGCTGATGTGCTGAAACAGGTTAAATAATCCATGTCTTCAATTCGACTGGCTGATCTTGCACAGCAGTTGGATGCACACGTGCACGGTGATGGCAATATTGCCATCACCGGCATTGCTTCTATGCATTCCGCAGGTTCTGAGCACATCACTTTCCTCTCCAACAGCCGCTACCGTGAACAACTCGCTGCCTGCCAGGCGGGCGCAGTGGTCTTAACGGAAGCTGACCTGCCGTTCTGGCAGGGTGCCGCGCTGGTAGTGAAAAACCCTTATCTGACCTATGCGCGCATGGCGCAGCTGTTAGATACGACCCCGTCACCGGCTGAAGAGATTGCGCCGAGTGCCGTGGTGTCCCCGCAGGCAAGCCTGGGGGCCAATGTGGCGATTGGTGCCAACGCGGTGATTGAATCCGGCGTTGTACTGGGCGACAACGTGGTGGTCGGTGCGGGATGTTTCATCGGTAAAAATACCCGGATTGGCGCAGGCACCCGCCTGTGGGCCAACGTTACGGTTTACCACAATATCGAAATCGGCCAGCAATGCCTGATACAATCCGGCACGGTCATCGGCGCAGACGGTTTCGGTTATGCCAACGATCGTGGTAACTGGATCAAAATTCCTCAGCTCGGTACCGTACAAATTGGTGACCGGGTAGAGATTGGCGCCTGTACCACCATCGACCGCGGTGCGCTGGACAACACCATTATCGGCAACGGTGTCATCATTGATAACCAATGTCAGATTGCGCATAACGTCGTGATTGGCGACAATACGGCGGTTGCGGGCGGCGTCATTATGGCCGGCAGCCTTAAAATCGGCCGTTATTGCCAGATTGGCGGAGCCAGTGTGATCAACGGTCACATGGAGATCTGCGATCAAGCCGTTGTTACCGGAATGGGAATGGTTATGCGACCAATCACTGAACCTGGGGTATACTCTTCGGGCATTCCGCTGCAGACCAATAAAGCGTGGCGAAAAACTGCCGCGCTGGTGATGAATATTGACGAAATAAACAAGCGCTTAAAAGCTGTTGAGCGTAAAGTCGGAAAAGACTAATCACCATCCTTGCCCGCGAACGGCGGGTAAGGCCGCAGCGTGCTGCAGCACGTTGCACATACATACCCCTATTTGCGGCCTGCCTTATGCCCTCCTTTTGGGGGTTAAGCAGGCCGTGTTATTAATGCCATCAGTTTTTTAGACAGGAAGAGTATTTTGACTACTGACACTCATACTCTGCATATTGAAGAGATCATGGATTTGCTTCCGCACCGCTATCCTTTTTTGCTGGTCGATCGCGTTCTGGATTTCGAGGAAGGTAAATTCCTTCGTGCAGTGAAAAACGTTTCAGTCAACGAACCGTTTTTCCAGGGCCATTTCCCTGGTAAGCCGATTTTCCCAGGTGTACTGATCCTTGAGGCTATGGCTCAGGCAACCGGTATTCTGGCCTTTAAAAGCGTCGGCAAACTTGAGCCGGGCGAACTGTACTACTTCGCTGCCATTGACGATGCCCGCTTTAAACGTCCAGTATTACCAGGTGACCAGATGATTCTGGAAGTTGAATTCATTAAAGAGCGTCGTGGCGTAGCGCGTTTCAAAGGTGTCGCCAAAGTTGACGGTGAAGTGGCCTGTGAAGCTACAATGATGTGCGCCCGTCGTCGGGAGAGTTAATTCGTGACTGACAAAACCGCCTATATCCATCCCAGCGCTATTGTTGAAGAGGGTGCCGTTATCGGTGCCGGCGCACATATTGGTCCTTTTTGCTATATCGGCTCGCAGGTAGAGATTGGTGAAGGGACGGTGCTGAAATCGCATGTTGTGGTCAACGGCGTCACCAAAATTGGCCGTGACAACACGATTTATCAGTTCGCCACCATTGGTGAAGTTAACCAGGATCTGAAATACGCCGGGGAACCGACGCGTACTGAGATTGGCGATCGTAACAGCATCCGTGAAAGCGTCACCATCCACCGCGGCACCACCCAGGGCGGCAACCTGACGAAGATTGGCGATGACAATCTGCTGATGGTCAATGCTCATGTGGCGCATGACTGTGTGATCGGTAACCGCTGCATTCTGGCCAATAACGCGACGCTTGGCGGCCACGTGCATATCGATGATTTCGCTATCATCGGCGGCATGACGGCGATTCACCAGTTCTGTGTGATTGGTGCGCATGTGATGGTAGGCGGGTGTTCCGGTGTGGCGCAGGATGTGCCGCCGTTTGTCATCGCGCAGGGCAACCATGCCACGCCGTTCGGCATCAATATCGAAGGGCTGAAACGCCGCGGTTTTGAGAAAGAGTCGCTGCATGCGATCCGCAATGCCTACAAGGTGCTCTACCGCAGCGGTAAAACGCTGGAAGAGGCATTGCCGGAAATTGCCGCTATCGCTGAGCAGCACCTGGCAGTCAAACCGTTCAGTGAGTTCTTTGCCCGTTCCAAGCGCGGCATTATTCGCTGACCTATGCAAAAACGTCCATTGACGATCGGCCTGGTTGCCGGTGAAACATCCGGCGACATTCTTGGCGCCGGTTTGATTCGTGCATTGAAGACGCATTACCCGGACACCCGCTTTGTGGGTGTCGCCGGGCCGCTGATGCAGGCGGAAGGGTGTGAAGCCTGGTACGAGATGGAAGAGCTGGCGGTGATGGGCGTGGTGGAAGTCGTTGAGCGTCTGCCGCGCCTGTTGAAAATCCGCCGTGACCTGACGCGCCGCTTCAGCGAATTACAACCCGATGTGTTTGTCGGCATTGATGCCCCGGATTTTAATATCACGCTGGAAGGGCGGCTGAAACAGCGCGGCCTGCGTACCATTCATTACGTCAGCCCTTCAGTCTGGGCCTGGCGGCAAAAGCGCGTTTTCAAAATCGGCAAAGCGACCGACCTGGTGCTGGCTTTCCTGCCTTTCGAAAAAGCGTTTTACGACAAATTCAATGTGCCGTGCCGCTTTATCGGCCATACCCTGGCAGATGCCATGCCGCTGCAGCCTGATAAACAGCAGGCCCGCCAGCGTCTGGGTATTGCGGCCGGCGCACGCTGTCTGGCGCTGCTGCCGGGCAGCCGCAATGCGGAAGTCGAGATGCTCAGTGCAGACTTCCTGCGTACGGCGCTGCGGCTGCGCGAAACGTATCCCGATCTGGAGATTGTGGTGCCGCTGGTTAATGCCCGGCGTCGCGAACAGTTTGAGCGTATTAAAGCGGAGGTGGCACCGGCACTGCCGATGCACCTGCTGGACGGCCAGTCGCGGGATGCGATGATCGCCAGTGACGCCGCGCTGCTGGCATCCGGCACGGCCGCGCTGGAGTGTATGCTGGCGAAGTGCCCGATGGTGGTGGGTTACCGGATGAAACCCTTTACGTTCTGGCTGGCCGAACGGCTGATTAAAACGCCGTATGTCTCCTTGCCAAACCTGCTGGCCGGGCGCGAAATCGTCACGGAGCTGTTGCAACATGACTGTGTGCCGGAGAAGCTGGCCACTGCCCTGTTACCGCTGCTGGCGGGCGGGGAGCAGAGTGCGGCGCTGAAACAGACTTTCCTTGAACTACATCAGCATATCCGCTGCAACGCCGATGAACAGGCGGCGCAGGCTGTACTGGAACTGGCTCATCCATGAGTGAAATTTTTGTCTATCCCGCCGCGCACTGTATTGCCGGTGTGGATGAAGTGGGCCGTGGCCCGTTAGTCGGCGCGGTGGTCACCGCCGCCGTCATCCTCGACCCGGCCCGCCCGATTGCCGGGCTTGCCGACTCCAAAAAACTCAGCGAAAAACGCCGTCTGGCGCTGTTTGACGAAATCACCGAAAAGGCGCTGGCCTGGAGCCTGGGGCGTGCTGAGCCGGAAGAGATTGATCAGCTGAATATCCTGCATGCCACAATGCTGGCGATGCAGAGGGCGGTCGCCGGGCTGGCCGTCACGCCGGACATGGTGCTGATTGACGGCAACCGCTGCCCGGCGCTGCCGATGGCGGCACAGGCCGTGGTCAAAGGCGACAGCCGGGTGGCAGAGATCAGCGCCGCGTCGATTCTGGCTAAAGTGACCCGCGATCGCGAGATGGCCGCGCTGGACCAGCAGTTCCCGGACTATGGTTTTGCCCAGCACAAAGGGTATCCTACTGCCTTTCATCTGGAGAGGCTGGCGCAGTTCGGGGCGACAATCCACCACCGGCGTAGTTTTGGCCCGGTCAGGCGAGCGCTGGCGCTGCCGCCACGTTAATTGATTACCCGCGCACCTTCCGGTGCGTGGTTTCCATTCACTCTATTCTGGTATTTCGATATGGCCGAACCTCGTTTTGTTCACCTGCGCGTACACAGTGACTACTCCATGATCGATGGGCTAGCCAAAGTGGGCCCGTTGGTTAAGCGAGCCGCTGCCCTCGCTATGCCGGCCCTGGCAATCACGGATTTCACCAACCTTTGCGGGCTGGTGAAGTTTTATGGCAGCGCGCACGGTGCCGGGATCAAACCGATCATCGGGGCCGATTTCCATGTGCAGAGTCCCGAACTGGGCGATGAGCTGGCCCAGCTCACCGTGCTGGCGATGAATAATGAGGGTTACCAAAACCTCACTCTGCTTATCTCGCGGGCCTATCAGCGCGGCTACGGCGCGGCCGGCCCGATTATCGACCGTGAGTGGCTGGCAGAGCAGAAAGAGGGGCTGTTGCTGCTCTCCGGCGGCCGCCTGGGCGACGTCGGTAAATTCCTGCTGCGCGGCAATCAGGTGCAGGTTGATCAGGCGCTGGCGTTTTATGCCGAACACTTTCCCAACCGCTATTACCTGGAGCTGATCCGCACCGGGCGGGCGGATGAAGAAGCCTATCTCCACGCCGCCGTTGCGCTGGCGACCGAGCGCGGCGTGCCGGTGGTGGCTACCAACGATGTGCGCTTCCTGGTGGCCGATGATTTTGACGCCCACGAAATCCGCGTCGCCATTCATGACGGTTTCACCCTCGACGATCCCAAGCGGCCGCGTAACTACAGCGCCCAGCAATATATGCGCAGCGAAGAGGAGATGTGCGAGCTGTTTGCCGACATCCCGGAAGCGCTGGAAAACAGCGTTGAGATTGCCAAGCGCTGTAACGTCACGATCCGCCTGGGCGAATACTTCCTGCCGCAGTTCCCGACCGGGGAGATGACCACCGAAGATTTCCTGGTCATGAAATCACGCGAGGGGCTGGAGGAGCGGCTTGAGTTCCTGTTCCCTGACCCTGAGGTGCGGGCGCAGAAACGGCCGGAGTATGATGAACGGCTGGACGTTGAACTCAACGTGATCAACCAGATGGGCTTCCCCGGCTACTTCCTGATCGTGATGGAGTTTATCCAGTGGTCGAAAGACAACGGGGTGCCGGTAGGGCCGGGCCGTGGGTCGGGTGCCGGTTCACTGGTGGCTTACGCGCTGAAAATCACCGATCTCGATCCGCTGGAGTTTGACCTGCTGTTCGAGCGCTTCCTCAACCCGGAACGTGTCTCAATGCCCGACTTCGACGTCGACTTCTGCATGGAGAAACGCGATCTGGTGATTGAGCACGTGGCGGAGCTGTATGGCCGTGACGCGGTGTCCCAGATTATTACCTTCGGGACGATGGCGGCCAAAGCGGTTATCCGTGACGTGGGCCGGGTGCTGGGGCATCCGTATGGCTTTGTGGATCGTATTTCCAAGCTGGTGCCGCCCGATCCGGGCATGACGCTGGAGAAAGCCTTTGCGGCGGAGCCGCAACTGCCGGAGATCTACGACGCCGATGAAGAAGTGCGTGCGCTGATCGACATGGCGCGCAAGCTGGAAGGGGTAACGCGTAACGCCGGTAAACACGCCGGGGGCGTGGTGATTGCGCCGACCAAAATCACCGATTTCGCGCCGCTCTACTGTGACGCGGAAGGCAACCAGCCGGTTACCCAGTTCGACAAGAACGACGTGGAATATGCCGGGCTGGTGAAGTTTGACTTCCTTGGCCTGCGCACACTGACCATCATTAACTGGGCGCTGGAGATGATCAACGCCCGGCGCGCCAAACAGGGGCTGGAGCCGATCGACATCGCCTCTATCCCGCTTGATGACAAGAAAAGTTTCGACATGCTGCAACGCTCGGAGACCACGGCAGTCTTCCAGCTTGAATCGCGCGGCATGAAAGACCTGATCAAGCGCCTGAAGCCTGACTGCTTCGAAGACATGATCGCGCTGGTGGCGCTGTTCCGCCCCGGCCCGCTGCAATCCGGCATGGTAGATAACTTCATCGACCGTAAGCATGGCCGCGAAGCGATCTCTTACCCGGACATCCAGTGGCAGCATGAGTCCCTGAAGCCGGTACTGGAGCCGACCTACGGCATCATCCTGTATCAGGAACAGGTGATGCAGATAGCCCAGGTGCTGGCCGGTTATACGCTGGGCGGCGCGGACATGCTGCGCCGTGCGATGGGGAAAAAGAACCCGGTCGAAATGGCCAAACAGCGCGGCGGTTTTGAAGACGGCGCGAAATCACGCGGCATCGACGGCGAATTGTCGGTGAAAATCTTCGACCTGGTAGAGAAATTTGCCGGTTATGGCTTTAACAAATCGCACTCCGCCGCCTATGCGCTGGTCTCTTACCAGACATTGTGGCTGAAGGCGCACTATCCGGCGGAGTTCATGGCGGCGGTGATGACCGCCGACATGGACAACACCGAGAAAGTGGTCGGGCTGGTGGACGAATGCTGGCGCATGGGGCTGAAAATCCTGCCGCCGGACATCAACAGCGGCCTCTATCATTTCCACGTTAATGATGAAGGTGAGATCGTTTATGGCATCGGCGCGATCAAAGGCGTCGGGGAAGGGCCGATCGAAGCCATCATTGAGGCGCGTAACAAAGACGGCTACTTCAAAGAGCTGTTTGACCTCTGCGCGCGTTCCGACATTAAAAAGCTGAACCGGCGCATTCTGGAGAAGCTGATTATGTCAGGGGCGTTTGACCGCCTCGGGCCGCACCGCGCCGCGCTGATGCACTCACTGGGCGACGCGCTGAAAGCCGCCGACCAGCATGCCAAAGCAGAGGCGATTGGTCAGGTCGACATGTTCGGCGTGCTGGCGGAGGCCCCGGAGCAGGTGGAGCAGTCCTACGCCAGCGTAGCGCCGTGGCCGGAACAGAAAGTGCTGGATGGGGAGCGTGAGACGCTGGGGTTATACCTCACCGGCCACCCCATCACGCAATACCTGAAGGAGATCGAACGTTATGCCGGCGGGCAACGTTTGAAAGATATGCACCCGACGGAACGGGGCAAAATGACCACTGCGGTAGGATTAGTGGTGGCATCACGCGTTATGGTGACCAAACGGGGTAACCGCATCGGGGTTTGCACGCTGGATGACCGCTCAGGGCGTCTGGAGGTGATGTTGTTCACCGATGCGCTGGAAAAATACCAGCATTTGCTGGAAAAAGACCGTATCCTGATTGCCACCGGACAGGTCAGCTTTGATGACTTCAGCGGCGGCCTTAAAATGACGGCCCGTGAACTCATGGACATCAGTGAAGCCCGGGAAAAATATGCTCGCGGGCTTGCTATCTCGCTGACTGACAGGCAAATTGATGACCAGCTTTTGAACCGTCTCCGTCAGTCGTTGGAACCCCATCGATCGGGGACGATTCCAGTGCATCTGTATTATCAGCGCGAAGATGCACGCGCACGGCTGCGCTTTGGTGCAACCTGGCGCGTCACGCCGACCGATCGTTTACTGCTGGATTTGCGTACCTTGGTCGGTAATGAGCAGGTGGAACTGGAATTTGACTAATATAGGAATACTATGAGTCTGAATTTTCTTGATTTTGAACAGCCGATTGCGGAGCTTGAAGCGAAAATTGACTCGCTGACTGCAGTCAGTCGTCAAGACGAAAAATTAGATATTAATCTGGACGAAGAGGTTCAGCGCCTGCGTGAGAAAAGCGTGGAATTGACCCGCAAAATCTTCTCCGATCTGGGGGCCTGGCAGATTGCCCAGCTGGCGCGCCATCCGCGCCGTCCCTACACGCTGGATTATATCGAACATATTTTCACAGAGTTTGACGAGTTAGCCGGCGACCGCGCTTACGCTGATGACAAAGCCATTGTAGGCGGTATTGCCCGCCTGGATGGCCGCCCGGTGATGATTATTGGTCATCAGAAAGGCCGTGAAACCAAAGAGAAGATCCGCCGTAACTTTGGTATGCCGGCCCCGGAAGGTTACCGTAAGGCGCTGCGCCTGATGGAAATGGCCGAACGCTTCAAGCTGCCGATCATTACCTTCATCGACACCCCAGGTGCCTACCCAGGCGTGGGGGCAGAAGAGCGTGGCCAGTCAGAAGCGATTGCCCGCAACCTGCGTGAAATGTCGCGCCTGAACGTCCCGGTTATCTGTACCGTGATCGGCGAAGGTGGCTCCGGCGGCGCACTGGCGATTGGCGTAGGTGACAAGGTGAACATGCTGGAGTACAGCACCTACTCGGTTATCTCGCCGGAAGGTTGCGCCTCTATCCTGTGGAAAAGCGCCGATAAAGCCCCGCTGGCCGCCGACGCGATGGGCATCATCGCCCCGCGCCTGAAAGAGCTGAAGCTGATTGACTCCGTGATCCCGGAGCCGCTGGGCGGCGCGCACCGTGACATCCCGGCGGTGGCGGCTTCCCTGAAAGCTCAGCTGCTGGCCGACCTCAGCGACCTCGACGTGCTGAATGAAGAAGAACTGCGCAATCGCCGCTACCAGCGGCTGATGACCTACGGTTACTGCTGATACGTCAACGCAGACAGCCCGCCCTTGTAAAAGGGCGGGCTTTTTTATTACCGGCGTCAGAAAGTGAGCATGATTTTTTATCACTCATTCCGGCAATTACTCTCTTTTTATTATTTTCCCTTTCACTGTTCTTTATTTCCCTGTTTTTTAATTCATCATGTTTACCATTGAGATGAATTGAGTTTGTCACTTGATTAACCCTATTTATGCTGAAGGTGTTTCGCGTTCGCGGAATATTTACGGCGGTTAATGCGATGGTAAACATTAGCGTAGTGGCCGCTATTTATCCTTCAAGGGGTTAACTATGACGATGACATCCACACAAAATATAGCGCTGAATTCTATTGCGCTTTCACTGGGGCTGTGTGCTTTCTTGCCGCTACAGGCGGCAGAAACCAAGTCCTCTGAGCCTTATGTAGTGCAATACAGTGACTTAGTTAAAAAAGAAAAAGAAATGACGACCGATCCACTGATGCTGAAAGTAAAAGAATCGATCCGCACGCTGGATAATAGTGTCGTTGAAGCCATTGAACCGGGAAAACCGTCTAATCCAGAAAACGTAAAACGGGTTGAGAAAATATTAACCAATAAGGATTGGGAATATATTTTCCCATTGCGGGCGCCGGAATATAGCTACAGCAATTTCTTAAAAGCCCTGGGAAAATTCCCGGCGGTATGCGGTACGTATACTGACGGCCGCGATTCCGAAGCCATTTGCCGTAAAGTCCTGGCGACCATGTTCGCGCACTTTGCCCAGGAAACCGGCGGCCATGAAAGCTGGCGACCGGAAGCTGAGTGGCGGCAGGGGTTAGTCTGGCTGCGTGAAATGGGCTGGGCCGAAGGCCAGCTGGGTGGCTATAACGGCGAATGTAACCCGGATGTGTGGCAAGGCCAGACCTGGCCATGCGGTAAAGATGCCGAGGGGAACTTCCTCAGTTACTTTGGCCGCGGTGCCAAACAGCTCTCCTATAACTATAACTATGGGCCGTTCTCCGATGCGATGTACGGCACCGTCCGCACCCTGCTTGACCGCCCGGACCTGGTGGCGGACACCTGGCTGAACCTGGCCAGTGCGGTGTTCTTCTTTGTATACCCGCAACCGCCGAAACCGAGCATGTTGCACGTGATCGACGGCACCTGGGTACCGAACGATCATGATAAAGCCAACGGCCTGGTCCCCGGCTTTGGGACTTCCATTCAAATCATCAACGGCGGGGTGGAGTGCGGCGGGCCACAGGATATCGCCCAGGGGCTGAACCGTATCTCTTACTACAAAAGTGAAGCGGAATACCTGAAAGTGCCGGTGCCGGCAGATGAGGTGCTGGGCTGCGCCAACATGAAACAGTTTGATGAAGGCGGCGCAGGTGCCTTGCCGATTTACTGGGAACAGGACTGGGGGTGGAGCGCCGATACACCGGACGGCAAAACCTACGCCTGTAAACTGGTGGGATACCAGACACCGTTTACGGCATTCAAAGAGGGGGACTATGTCCGCTGCGTCGAACATAACTTCAATGTGAAAATTGAGGGTGCACCGGGCGAGGGCGGCACCGTGCCGCAACCGACACCCGCGCCACAGCCGACACCCGCTCCGCAACCGGCTCCACAGCCAACACCTGCGCCACAGCCGACGCCTGCTCCGCAGCCGACACCGGTGGTGCCGGAAAACAGTGCCCCGGTGGCCGTCATCTCCGGCCCCATCGGGACAGTGGAAAGCCAGGCAAATGTCACGCTGAATGCGGGGGAATCCCATGACGCTGACGGCGATACCCTGAGCTATCACTGGTTGCTGCCGAACGGCAGAAGCCTGACTGACAGAAACAGCCTGAGCTTTGTCGCCCCGGTGGTCACTCTGGACTCGACGTATAAGTTCACCCTGACCGTGTCAGACGGCAAAACCAGCAGCGTGGCGCGTTATGAGCTGAAAGTGTCACCGAAAAAAGCGCCAATTCCTGACACCACCACCGGTTGCACCAACTCCTGGGAGCAAGACAAAGTCTATTACGGTGGCGAGAGCGTGGTCTGGAAAGGTAATGAGTACCGCGCCAACTATTGGACTCAAAATAATGAACCAGGGAATCCGGACTTCACCGGTGATTGGTCACAATGGAAATTGATTAAAAGCTGTAAATAAGCGGTGTGCTTGACACCAGGATGCAATGGGCGGGGTAACCCGCCCATTTTTATAGGGAAGGGTTTTCGGACGGCAGGCGTAACGCCAGCTGTTTTGCTATGTTTCAATAAAGGGCACGCCGAAAACCAATAAGGATCATTGCATGAATATCATCGCCATTCTCTCGCCGGCCGCGGCTTACTATAAAGATGAGCCGATGCGTGAGCTGGATGAAGCCCTGACCCGGCGCGGATTCAAGCTGGTTTACCCGCAGAATGCGGCTGACCTGCTGAAACTGATTGAGCACAACGCGCGGATCTGCGGCGTCATTTTCGATTGGGATCAATACAGCATGGAGCTGTGTACTGAGATCAACGAGCTCAACGAATACCTGCCGCTCTACGCCTTTATCAACACCCACTCTTCGCTGGACGTCACCCTCAATGAGATGCGCATGGTGCTCTACTTCTTCGAGTATGCCCTGGATGCGGCTGAAGATATCGCCCAGCGCATCCAGCAATATACCGACGAATACCGCGATGCGATCACGCCGCCGCTGACGAAGGCGCTGTTTAACTATGTCAAAGAGGGGAAATACACCTTCTGCACCCCCGGCCATATGGGCGGCACCGCGTTCCAGAAAAGCCCGGTGGGCACGCTGTTCTACGACTTTTTTGGGGCCAATACCCTGAAAGCGGATGTCTCCATCTCCGTGACGGAGCTGGGCTCGCTGCTTGACCATACCGGGCCGCATCTGGAGGCGGAAGAGTACATTGCCCGCACGTTCAATGCGGAACAGAGCTATATGGTGACCAACGGCACCTCAACGGCGAATAAGATTGTCGGGATGTACGCCGCGCCCGCCGGCAGCACGGTATTGATTGACCGCAACTGCCATAAATCGCTGGCGCACCTGATGATGATGACCAACATCATCCCGATTTACCTGCGCCCGGTACGTAACGCCTATGGCATTCTGGGCGGCATTCCGCGCCGGG
This sequence comes from Chimaeribacter arupi, assembly GCF_002858805.1. Classification (GTDB taxonomy): domain Bacteria; phylum Pseudomonadota; class Gammaproteobacteria; order Enterobacterales; family Enterobacteriaceae; genus Chimaeribacter; species Chimaeribacter arupi. The sequence continues at coordinate 15,910 of NZ_PJZI01000019.1, read as the reverse complement.
AGTTCAGCCGTGAAAGTATTGCGCAGAAAGTGGCGAACACCCCCAATGCCGGCTGGCCGGTACATGCGGTGATCACCAACTCAACCTATGACGGCCTGCTCTATAACACCGACTACATCAAGCAGGAGCTGGATGTGCCGTCGATCCACTTTGACTCGGCCTGGGTGCCTTACACCAATTTCCACCCGATCTATGCCGGCAAAAGCGGCATGAGCGGCGAGCGCATCCCCGGCAAGGTCATCTATGAAACCCAGTCAACGCATAAGCTGCTGGCCGCCTTTTCGCAGGCGTCGATGATTCATATCAAAGGCGAATACCGGGAGGAGACGTTCAACGAAGCCTACATGATGCACACCACCACGTCGCCGAACTACAGCATTGTGGCCTCGATGGAAACGGCCGCGGCGATGTTGCGCGGTAACCCGGGGCGGCGGCTGATTAACCGCTCGGTTGAGCGCGCACTCCATTTCCGCCATGAGATCCAGCGGTTGCGTCAGGAGTCCGACAGCTGGTTCTTTGACGTCTGGCAGCCGGAGAACATCAGCGAGGCTGAATGCTGGCCGCTGAACCCGGACGATAACTGGCACGGTTTCGGGGCCACCGACCCGGAGCATATGTACCTTGACCCGATCAAAGTCACCATCCTGACGCCGGGCATGGACGAGCAGGGCAACCTGGAAGCCTCCGGCATTCCGGCGGCGCTGGTGGCCAAGTTCCTGGACGAGCGCGGCGTGGTGGTAGAGAAAACCGGCCCCTATAACCTGCTGTTCCTGTTCAGTATCGGCATCGATAAAACCAAGGCGCTCAGCCTGCTACGCGGGCTGACAGAGTTCAAGCGCGCCTTTGACCTTAACCTGCGGGTGCGCAATATGCTGCCGGATCTCTATGCGGAAGACCCGGATTTCTACCACAACATGCGCATTCAGGATCTGGCCAAAGGCATCCATAACCTGATCGTCAAACATGATCTGCCACAGCTGATGCTGAAAGCGTTTGATGTGCTGCCGGAGATGAAAATGACGCCGTATGAGATGTTCCAGCAGCAGGTGAAGGGCAATGTGGAAGTGTGCGAACTGAGCGAGATGGTGGGCAAAGTCTCAGCCAGCATGATCCTGCCATACCCGCCGGGCGTGCCGGTGGTCATGCCCGGTGAGATGATCACCGGGGAGAGCCGCGCCGTGCTGGATTTCCTGCTGATGCTCTGTTCCATCGGGCAGCACTATCCGGGCTTTGAAACGGACATCCACGGTGCGAAACTTACCGAGGATGGCCGTTACCTGGTCAACGTGCTGAAAACCGGCGACAGCGAAGAGAACAAGCTGCGTACCGCGTGACTCAGCAATCCTCAATGATCACATAGGCGGCGTGCACCGGCCCGTGCACGCCCACCACTTTGATCAGCTCAATATCGGCAGTGGAGCTCGGCCCGGCAATCAGGTTAATGCAGCTCGGCATCCGTTCGCCGCGTTGCGCCCGCTGGTGCAGTTGCTGCGCCAGTTGGGCCACCCGCGGCAGAATGGTGCTTTTGCGCAGCACAAAAATGGAGGCGGTGGGCAACAGACTCACGGCGCGGCCGCGATCCGGTGCGGAGAACAAGACCACGCTGCCGGACTCGGTCAGCCCCGCTTCGGCATACACCACCCCGACCTGGGCCTGTTCGGCGCGCGTCAGATTTTCAGCCCCGGCATCCGGTTGCCAGACGGTTGCGCCGAGTTGCTGTTGCAGCGCCTGCGTCACGCCCAATGCCTGTAAACGAAGGTCACCGCTGACGATCACCGGCGACCGGCCATACTCCTCACACAGTGCCAGCACCGCAGGGATCAGCTGATCCTCGCTGACGCGGCAACAATTGACTTTCAGCACGTCCCGCGCATAAACGGAAAACGCGACGCACAGCTCTTCTTGCGTCAGCTCCGTCAGGCGCGACGCGGCAAAATTGCTGACCGGCGGCGGCGGGGCAGGCGGCTCGCGGCGCAGCGGGCGCCCGAGCTGGCGGGCGATCTCCTCCAGGAAGTCGTGACGGTTCTGTGGGGTCAGCATTACTCTTCTCCTGTGGCCTGATGGCGTTTAAACCAGCTGCGGAAACTCTCGCCGTCGGCATCCGGCAGGTCACGCGCCTGGGTCCATTCGCCGATCGCCGCCGGGCTGAATGGGGCTTTGCCGTCTTTAATCAGCCAGCCGGCCGCTTTGGCACCGATCTTCATGCCGACTTTCCACACGCCGGGGCGGGCGTTGGCATAGTTGAACAGCCGGGTAATACGCTGTTCGGCTTTCGGCGTCATGCCCTGTTCGGCCATGTGCTGCCGGTGTTTCAGGTGCAATTGTGCCAGCGGGATTTTTACCGGGCAGACCTGATTACAGGCCGAGCAGAGTGAACAGGCGTAGGGCAGATCCTTGAAATCCTCATATCCCCCCAGCAGCGGCGACAGCACCGAACCGATGGGGCCGGGATAGATCGAGCCGTAACTGTGGCCGCCGATGTGGCGGTAAGCCGGGCAGGTGTTCATACAGGCACCGCAACGGATGCAGCGCAGAATATCGCGGAACTCGGAGCCCAGCACCTGCGAGCGGCCGTTGTCCACAATCACCAGATGGAACTCCTCCGGCCCGTCGAGGTGCCCCGCTTCGCGCGGGCCGGTCAGCCAGGTATTGTAACTGGTGAGGCGTGACCCCACGGCGCTGCGGCAGAGCAGGGTGATCAGCACATCGACCTCTTCAAAGGTCGGCGCAATGCGCTCCATGCCCATCACGGCGATATGCGTCTTCGGCAGCGTGGTGCTGAGGCGTGCATTGCCTTCATTGGTGACCAGGCAAATTGAGCCGGTTTCCGCCACCGCAAAGTTACAGCCGGTGATGCCGATGTCCGCCGTCAGGAAATGCTCACGGATTTTTTCGCGGATAAACAGCGTCATCGCCTCAGGCGTTTCCGGGCCTTCATAGCCCAGCTTGTTGTGGAGCACATCGCGGATCTGGAAGCGATCTTTGTGGATCGCCGGCACCACGATGTGCGACGGCGGATCCTCATCAAGCTGTAAAATATATTCACCGAGGTCCGTTTCAATCACCTCAATGCCCTGTTGCTGCAACACGGCATTCATCCCGATCTCTTCCGTGACCATCGACTTCGACTTCACCACTTTTTTGGCCTGCTTACGGGCCGCCACCTCACTGATATAAGCGGTAGCCTCCTCTTTGGTGCGGGCAAAATAGACATGACCGCCGTTTTCCGTGACTTTTTCTGACAGCTGGTAGAGATAGGCATCCAGGTTTTCCAGCACATGGTTGCGGATCTGTTCTGCGCGGTCGCGCCACGCTTCCCAGTTTCCCAGCTCCTCGACCATGATCTGCCGGTTGGTGCCGATACGCTCTTGCGCCATCGCCACGGCATTGCGCATTACGCTGTCCTGCATCTGAATTTTGATGCGCGGTTTAAAGGCCACCGCACTGGTTTTCATCGACATAGCGGCTCCTCAGCGGCTCATCAGGACTTCAGCAATATGCAGCACTTTCACCGGCTGCCGTTCACGGTGCAGGCGGCCGCCGATGTTGATCAGGCAACTGGCGTCCGCGCCAATCAGGTAATCGGGCCGGACGTCCATCATATGCACCACTTTCTCTTTCACCATTTCGCCGGAGATTTCCGCCATTTTCACCGAGAAGGTGCCGCCAAAACCGCAACAGGTTTCCTGGTTGCGGATCGGCAGCAGTTCCAGCCCCGCGACGTGGCGCAGCAGCGTCAGCGGCTCCTCTTTCACCCCCAGTTTGCGGAACAGGCTGCACGATGGGTGGTAAACCGCCCGGCCGGGCAGCCGCGCACCGACATCGCTCAGCCCCAGGGTATTCACAATAAAGGAGGTCAGATCCTGCATCCGGTCGCCGACCGCCTGCGCACGCCGCGCCCAGTCCGGCTCATCGGCCAGGTAACCGGCATAACTTTTGATCGCATAGGTACAGGAACCGGCCGGGGAGATGATCGGGTAGTCGTTCTCCTCAAAGGCGGTAATCAGGGATTTCATCGCCGGTTTGGCGTCTTTGACATAGCCGCCGTTGATGGCCGGCTGGCCGCAGCACGCCTGGCGTTCCGGGAAAAGCACCTCGCATCCCAGCTTTTCCAGCAGCAACACACTTTTTTTGGCCATGTTGGCTTTGATCGCGTCGCCAATACAGGTTACATAAAAGTTAACTTTCATCGACATGCTCCCGCATTGCAGTAGGCAGAAAAGATCTGCGCCTTTTGTCCTGTTTCCATAGTAAAAGGCATATACAGCAAGGCGTGAACACTTTATGTCCGGGCAGGCAGAAGTGGCGGTGCGCTCAACCTTTTTACTGTGGGTAGCGTGAAATTAAACAAATATTTAACATTTGCATTGTCTGTTTCTGTCCGTCGGCGGGAATTTCGGGCTTTCTCAGAGTAACCGCATTGACGCTCCCCGGCGCGGCCGCTAACGTGCGGGGTCATGCGAAATAGAACGAGAATCATAAGGAGTGAGGAATGCTTAAATTACGCCAGGTGCACCATATCGCCATCATCAGCAGCAATTATCAGGTGAGTAAACAGTTCTATTGTGATGTGCTGGGTTTCCACCTGCTGGGGGAGTTTTACCGTGAAGAGCGCGACTCCTGGAAAGGCGATCTGGCGCTGAACGGTGTCTATACCATTGAGCTGTTCTCCTTCCCTCAGCCACCGGCGCGCCCCAGCCGCCCGGAGTCATGCGGCTTGCGCCACCTGGCGTTCAGTGTGGAAAACATCGCCGAGGCAGTGGATTCGCTGGCGCAGTCCGGCGTGACCTGTGAGCCGGTGCGCATCGATCCCCTGACCGGCCAGCGATTCACCTTCTTCAGTGACCCGGACGGCTTGCCGCTGGAACTGTATGAGGTGCGCCCGGCCGCCAATGAAGACGAAGCGACCATTGAGCGCTTGCCTGCCGGCGCCTGAGTGGGTAACGTGCGCCTCATGAACGAGTGAGGCGCAGGAAAACCCACTGCTATGAATGATGAAACACTGTTATCCCACCTGAATACCCAACTTGGCGACAGCCGCGCCTGCTGTGTCGCCTTCAGCGGCGGGCTGGACTCCACCGTCCTGCTGCACCTGCTGGTGACGCTGCGCCTTGGCGGGCGCGACCTGTCACTGCGGGCGGTACATATCCATCACGGCCTGAGCCGCTTTGCTGACGACTGGGCTGCCCACTGTGAGGCGCTGTGCGCACAATGGCAGATCCCGCTGACCCTCCTTCGTGTTACGCCCGATCCCCGGCAGGGCGGGGTGGAAGCCGCGGCGCGTGACGCCCGCTATCAGGCGCTGGCTTCCACGTTGCAGGCGGGTGAAACGCTGCTGACCGCCCAGCATCTTGATGACCAATGTGAAACCTTTCTGCTGGCGCTGAAGCGCGGCAGCGGCCCGGCCGGGCTGTCTGCCATGAAAAGTGCCACGGCGTTCCACGGCCACCAGCTGGTGCGCCCGCTGCTGGATGTGTCCCGCCAGGAGCTGGAAGGGTATGCCGATGAGCAGGGTCTGAGCTGGATTGATGACGACAGCAACCAGGATGACCGCTTTGACCGCAATTTCCTGCGGCGGCAGGTGCTGCCGGTGTTGCACCAGCGCTGGCCGCATTTCGCCGCGGCCACCAGCCGCAGTGCCGCCCTGTGCGGCGAGCAGGAAGCCCTGCTGGATGAATTGCTGGAGGAGACGCTGACGTCGCTGCTTGACGCACAGGGATCCCTGGCGATTGAGGCGCTGCGGACGATGTCAGAGGCGAAACGCGCCGCGCTGTTGCGCCGCTGGATGGCGCGCCACGGTATGCCGATGCCGGCCCGTGAGCAGCTTCAGCGGTTGTGGCGTGAAGTCGCGGAGAGCCGTGCCGATGCAGAGCCACAACTGCAACTGGGCGGTGGGTCGGTGCGGCGTTTCCGTCAGCGGCTCTACCTGCTGCCGGTGATGCAGGAGATCGACCATGAGGTGCTGGCCTGGGAACCCCCGTGTGCGCTGACGTTGCCGGATGGCGTGGGCAGCCTGCATGTCACAGAGCAGTTTACCGCCGGGAAAGCGCAGTGGATCCGCCGGGCGCGGCCGGATGAAACCGTCACCGTACGCTTTTATGCGGAGGGCGCATTTTATATTGTCGGCCGCCCGCACTCCCGGCAGATTAAAAAACTCTGGCAGGAGCTGGCCATTCCCCCCTGGGAGCGCAACCGGACGCCGTTAATCTTCTATGGCGAGCAGCTGATTGCCGCGCCCGGCGTCTTTGTGACGCGCGAAGGCGCAGCGGGCGCCGGTCAACCCGGCTGGCGTGTGACCTGGCAGAAGCCGGGCAATGGCATGAGTAAGGAACAATGATGAAGTGGGCAGTGACAATCATGCTGGCGTGCGGGCTGAGCGGGCCGGTGCTGGCGGCAGGCAACAGTGCGGCAGGGAAAGAAAAGGCGGTGGCCTGTATGGCGTGCCACGGGCAGGACGGCAAGGCCTCCGCGCCGATTTACCCGAATCTGGCCGGGCAGCAGCAGGACTATCTTGAAGCCGCGTTGCACGCCTATAAAAGCGGCGATCGCAGTGCCGGGCAGGCGGCGATCATGAGCGGTTACGCGGCCGATCTGTCAGATCAAGATATCAGCGATCTGGCGGCTTATTATGCAGCGCAAAAACCCTGAAGCCGGATCGCGGGCATAAAAAAGGGCAGCCACAGGCTGCCCTTGTTACCCCGGATGTTGTCAGTCGATGCTGACCTCAACGGTGCCCAGTTCCGGGTGGCTGAAGCTGGCAATGTAATCCAGCCGCACGTCCCGCGTGCTGCCGGCCTCTTCGATCACCAGATACTCCACGCGCTTGCGTGAAATCAGATCGCTTGCCTTGCCTTCCACAATCTCTCCGCTTCGCATCTTCAGCGTCAATACATAATGCTTCTGACAGGCGAGCTCAAGATTATCGTAGTCATCACAATTGATGGGTTGATACTCATCATTCATCGACATAATCGCTCACCAATAAGTTAGCGGCGGCAAAAGCCGCCTGGTCCCTAACGGAGGACGGAAGTGCCGGGTTCGCGGCGACTTCGTCCAATGTTTGCAACACACAGCCCAGCGCATCGGGCACATAGCCAAGATCACCGCTGCCGATCTCAGCATAAAACCGGCGTACTAACTCGCAATATTGTCGCACAATATCCTCCCCAGAGCGCTTATCCCGATAGGATACACGCCTGGCGTGCCGATTGTCCTATGAAGATAAACGTTCATTATCTAACGACTATAGCACAGGCACCGCAGAGAGTTCAGCGCTCCGGCCCGGCTTTCATCGGGTATCAGGCATTTAGCGCGGCCGGGCATCACTGGCCGATGCCCCTCGCTTTCAAGTACACTGTGGCCCTTAACGTGAGAGGTGAACATGGCGCTCAAAGCCACAATTTATAAAGCGGCGATAAACATTGCCGACATGGACCGCAATTTTTTCTATGACGCCAACCTGACCGTTGCCCAGCATCCTTCCGAAACGGAACAGCGCATGATGCTGCGCCTGCTGGCCTGGATTTGCCACGCGGACGAACGGCTGCACTTTACCCGCGGCCTGAGTGCAGAAGGGGAGCCGGAACTCTGGCAACGCAATGACCATAACGGCCTGGAACTGTGGGTGGAGCTGGGCCTGCCGGATGAAAAACGGCTGAAAAAAGCCTGCAACCAGTCCCCACGCGTGGTGCTTTACGCCTATGGCGAACGTGCCGCCAACGTCTGGTGGGCCCAAATGGCACCGAAAGCGCAGGCGTTACGCAATCTTAGCGTCCGTTTCCTGGATGATGCACAGATGGCCAGGCTCGCAGGATTAGCTAACCGGAACATGGATTTACAGGCTACGCTTCAGGAAGGCACCCTATGGTTGTCTGATGCGCAGACCAACCTGGAGATTCATTTCACCGAATGGCAACAGGCGAGCTAAGTGGCGTTATTCATTTCAAACAGCGTGACCCTGCCCGACCACGAGATAGAACTGACGGCGATCCGTGCGCAGGGGGCGGGCGGGCAGAATGTGAACAAAACCTCCACCGCGATTCACCTGCGTTTTGATATCCGCGCCTCCAGCCTGCCGCCGTTTTACCAGGAACGGCTGCTGGCGATGACCCACCATCTGATTACGGCGGAAGGGGTGGTGATTATCAAAGCGCAGGAGTACCGCAGCCAGGAGATGAACCGTGAGGCCGCGTTAAGCCGGCTGGCGGCCCTGATCCAGCAGGCAGTCGTCGTCGAAAAGGTACGCCGTCCCACCCGGCCGACCAAAGCCTCCAAAGTGCGGCGGCTGGAAGGCAAAAGCCGTAAAGCGTCCACCAAAGCCCTGCGCGGAAAGGTCCGCCAGGCCTGAAGCGGGCACGTTAACCTCAACCAGGAAGATGCACACAGCAGGAGAGCATTGTGAAAAAAATAACCCTGGCGCTGCTGTTTTCATTGGGGGCGCTTTCCCTGTTTGGCTGCCACCGTGCGTTCCACGCGCAGGAGCAGGCGTTGCAGCCGATGGCGCAGAGCTATCGCGGCCTGTTGCCGTGTGCAGATTGCAGTGGGATTGACACCTCCCTGTTTCTGGCGGAAGACGGTACCTATGTGTTGCAGGAGCGCTACACCGGTGAGGAGAGCCGTGACACAGAGAAACGGGTTTTCGCGGCGTATGGCCGCTGGGCGCGTACCGCTGACAAACTGGTACTGACCTCGCGCGACGGCGAAAAGCGCTATTTCCGCGCGCATGAGAAGAGTTTGGAAATGCTCGACCGTAACGGCACGCCGATCTCATCAGCGTTCAATTACACCTTACAGCCGGTCACGGCACCGCTGCCTGCCACGCCGATGACCATGAGCGGTATGTTCCGGCAGCAGGCGGGCAAAGCGATATTCCATGACTGCACGACGGACAAAAGCTATCCGGTAGAACACCAGACGGATCTGGAACGTGCATTCCGTAAGTTACGCGGCGACGATCAGGAGGCAGAGCCGGTATTCCTGACGCTGGAGGGGCATTACGTCCTGCAACCCGCTGTATCAGGCGGCGAGCCGCAACGCGCGCTGGTGCCGGACAGCTCACCGCAGTTCCGCCCCGGTAAGCGCTGTGACTGACAGCCGCTGAAAAAACGCATAAAAAAACGCCCGGTAAGGGCGTTTTTTATCAGGGCATCAGCCTGGCTCAGCGCGGGATCTGGCTCAGCAGGAAATCAGCCATCTCGGCGGTTTTGAGCATCTGCTTCTCACCGGAGCGGCGGTTTTTATACTCCACCTCTTCGGCATCCAGGTTACGATCGCCGATGACGATAGTATGCGGCACACCAATCAGCTCCATATCCGCGAACATCACGCCCGGACGCTCTTTGCGATCGTCCAGGATGACATCCACGCCCTGTGAACGCAGGGTGGTATACAGCGCTTCTGCCACTTCTTTCACCCGGAAAGATTTGTGCATGTTCATCGGCAAGATGGCAACCTGGAACGGCGCGATAGCGTCCGGCCAGATGATGCCGCGCTCGTCATGGTTCTGCTCAATGGCAGCTGCCACCACGCGTGTGACCCCGATACCGTAGCAGCCCATGGTCATGGTCTGGTTACGGCCATCTTCGCCCTGTACGGTGGCGTTCATGGCTTCAGAGTACTTGGTGCCGAGCTGGAAGATGTGACCCACTTCGATACCGCGTTTGATCAGCAGCGTACCCTGGCCGTCCGGGCTAATATCACCCTCTTTGACGTTACGGATGTCAGCGACCTGCGGCAGCGCGACGTCACGCTCCCAGTTAATGCCGAACAGGTGCTTGCCGTCACGGTTGGCACCGGCGCTGAAGTCGCTCATCACGGCGACGGCGCGGTCAGCCACCACCGGCACCGGCAGGTTAACCGGCCCCAGTGAACCTGGGCCTGCGCCCACCAGCTCGCGGATTTCCGCTTCGGTGGCGAAAGTCAGCGGAACGGCCACTAACGGCACTTTCTCTGCTTTAATTTCGTTCAGCTCATGGTCACCGCGTACCAGCAATGCCACCAGTTTATGGCCGCTCTCTTCACGGGCATGCACCAGCAGGGTTTTCACGGTTTTCTCAATCGGCTGGTTAAATTGCTCTACCAGTTCCGCGATGGTTTTGGCATCCGGCGTGTCAATTTCACGCATCTCTTCAGCAGGCGCGTCGCGCTCCGCTTTAGGGGCCACGGCTTCTGCCAGCTCAATGTTGGCGGCATAGTCGGAGCCGGTCGCGAAGACGATATCGTCTTCACCGCTGGAGGCCAGCACCTGGAACTCATGCGAGGCGCTGCCGCCGATGGAGCCGGTGTCTGCCTGAACGGCACGGAAGTCGAGGCCCATGCGGGTAAAGATTTTGCTGTACGCGGCGTACATCGCCTCGTAGGTTTCCTGCAAGGATTCCTGCGTGGTGTGGAAGGAGTACGCATCTTTCATCAGGAATTCACGTGAGCGCATCACGCCAAAACGCGGGCGGACTTCATCACGGAATTTGGTCTGGATCTGGAAGAAATTCAGCGGCAGTTGTTTATAAGAGCTGATTTCGTTACGGATCAGATCGGTAATCACTTCTTCATGCGTCGGGCCGAGCACGAACGGGCGATCGCCACGGTCAACCAGGCGCAGCAATTCCGGGCCGTACTGCTCCCAGCGGCCGCTCTCCTGCCACAAGTCCGCAGGCTGTACCACCGGCATCGACACTTCGATTGCGTTGGCGTTGTTCATCTCTTCGCGCACGATGTTTTCGACTTTTTTCAGAACGCGCAGGCCCGTCGGCAGCCAGGTGTATAACCCGGAGGCCAGCTTGCGAATCATCCCGGCGCGCAGCATCAGCTGGTGGCTGATGACCTCTGCGTCGGCTGGGGTCTCCTTCAGGGTGGAGAGCAGGTATTGACTAGTACGCATGATGTAGTGGTTCCAATTAGAACAGCAAATTGCATCAGGCTGCCGGGAGGGCGGCCAAAATATGAAAAGTCACTTAGTTTACCAGTGCCGCGGGCTTGCGCAAAAGAGAGCGGTAAGAAAATTACACCCTGTCGAGGCTGAGGACTTCCGTCTCATTTTGCTGCACCCGCCAGCGGACATTAAACGCCAGCAGGTGTACCGCATAATCACGATCTTCGTCATCCCCTTTACGGTAGGCCGGGCGTGGGTCCTGGGCCAGTACCTGCGTAATAAAACGACGTAACTGGGGATACGCGCGGTATTCGGCCTGCAACTGCTGCTCGGCATAAGCACAGAAGCGCACCGGCATATCCGCCGCCGGTGCGGATTGGGCAAAACCGGCGCGTGCCTCAGGGTGGCTTTCAGCGAACGGCAGATAGGGTTTGATGTCCACGACCGGTGTGCCGTCAACCAAATCCAGGCTGCCGAGTTGCAAGATGAGCGCATTACCCTGCTGCCGGATGCCTTTCAGCTCAATCAGCGACATGCCCAGCGGGTTGGGGCGGAAGGTGGAACGGGTGGCAAAGACACCCATACGGGCATTGCCGCCCAGACGCGGCGGACGCACCGTCGGCCGCCAGCCGCCTTCCATTGTCTGGTGAAAGATAAACATCACCCAGAGATGGCTGAACGCCTCCAGCCCACGCACCGCTTCCGGCTGATTATAAGGGGGCAACAGGTGCAACTCACCGCCGCCATCCTCAACCAGCCCCGGCTGACGGGGAACGGCAAATTTCTCTTTATACGGCGAGCGGATCACCCCGATCTGCTGAAAGCTGAAATGGGTCATTTAAAGGTGACGTCCAGCGCGGTGCCCTGGCAAACAGCCTGCTGATAACAGCCTGCGGTGCCGCTGACGATCTCACACTTATGCACCAGCACCGCGTTAGCCTTCATTGTAGAGGCGCGGATCTGCATTTTTTTACGGGCGGTGGCGATGTTGGGCGGGGCGGATTGCGCCGTCGCCTGGCAGGATTCGCCGGAGACGGCACCCAGATCGCGGAACGGTTGGGCGACCAGATCTTCGGCACTGTTATACAGTTTTACCGGTGCAGCATGCGGAACAGCGGGTTTGGGGCGGGCCGGTTTAGGTGAAGAGAAAATCGGTTTGTTAGCGGAAGCCGGCGGGGGCGTCGGCGTAGTGGTGCATCCTGCAAGCAGCAGCGCCAGCAAACAGAGAGGTAAAGCGCGCATGGGAGTTCCTCTGCTATAAAAAAGTGGCGTTATTGAAACAATCTATCGCGCAAATAACAAGACGGGCCGCAGCCCGTCTCAGAGATATCCTGTAAAAATCGGCAACAGGGGAGTTACCAGCCTTTTACTGCACCGCCGTTGAAGATTTTATTCGCCGCTTCGTCGACTTCAGCCGACTGGTACGCCTGAACGAATTTCTTCACGTTTTCTGCGTCTTTATTGTCTTCGCGGGAAACGAGCATGTTGACGTAAGGCGAGTCTTTGTCTTCGACAAAGATACCGTCTTTCGCCGGCGTCAGGCCGATCTGGCTGGCGTACGTGGTATTGATGATCGCCAGCGCAATCTGCTGGTCATCCAGGGAACGCGGCAGCTGCGGGGCTTCCAGTTCAACCAGTTTCAGCTGTTTCGGGTTCTCTACCACGTCCAGTACGGTCGGCAGCAGGCCCACACCCTCTTTCAGTTTGATCAGACCCTGTTTCTGCAGCAGCAGCAGGGAGCGGCCCAGGTTGGTCGGGTCGTTCGGCAGGGCGATCTGGGAGCCGTTTTGCAGCTCAGCCAGGGATTTGATTTTTTTGGAGTAACCGGCAATCGGGTACACAAAGGTATTGCCGACCGGCACCAGTTTGTAGCCGCGATCTTTGATTTGTTGATCCAGATACGGTTTGTGCTGGAAGGCGTTCACATCGATGTCGCCTTTGCTCAGGGCTTCGTTCGGCAGCACATAATCATTGAACGTGACCAGCTCGACATCCAGGCCATATTTCTCTTTCGCTACTTTTTGTGCCGCTTCTGCCACCTGCTGTTCAGCACCGACAATTACCCCGACTTTAATATGGTTCGGATCTTTCTCTTCCTGACCACACCCAGCCAGCGCCAGCGACCCTAAAAGTGCACCCACGACCGCGAGAGATTTAAATTTAAAAGCCATATCCTTTTCCTCTATAGACGGATATTAATTATACGCCCCGCAGGGCGCTATTATGACGACCGTTATTTATGTGTGACGGCTTTAACAATGCGGTCACCGCAAAGCTGAATCAGGTAAACCAGCAGCACCAGTAAGATTAATACCGTGTTCATCACCGTAGCATCATAGCCGATATAACCATACTGATAACCAATCTGCCCCAGGCCCCCGGCACCGACTGCGCCGCCCATTGCAGAGTAGCCTACCAGCGTGATGAGCGTAATGGTGGCGGCATTCACCAGGCCCGGCAGGGCCTCCGGCAACAAAATCTTCTTGATGATTTGCATTGGGGTGGCGCCCATCGCGCGTGCCGCTTCAATCAGGCCGGTCGGGATTTCCAACAGGGCGTTTTCCACCATCCGTGCAATAAAGGGTGCGGCCCCCACGGTCAGCGGCACAATTGCCGCCTGCAAGCCGATCGAGGTGCCGACAATAATGCGCGTGAAGGGAATCATCCAGACCAGCAGGATGATAAAAGGAATCGATCGGAAAATATTGACCAGGGCTGACAGCACCCGATAAAGGCTCGGGTTGTCGCTGATTTGGCCGGGGCGGGTAATATAGAGCAGCACGCCCACCGGCAGACCCAGCACAAAACCAAAGAAACCGGAGACGAAGGTCATCATCAGGGTTTCCCAGACGCCGCGGCCTAATAACCACATCATTGCCTCAGACATAACCAAGAACCTCAACTTTCACATGATGTTCCTTCAGGAACTGAATCGCCGCCAGGGTGGAAGATTCATCGCCATGCAGTTCAGTCAGCATAATGCCGAACTTGACGCCACCGGCATAATCCATCTGGGCACTGATAATATTGTTATTGATGTTGAAACGGCGTACCGCTTCCGACAGCAATGGCGCATCCACCGACTGACCGGTGAACTCCAGCCGCAATAACGGCACGCGGCCGGCAGCCGGCTCCGGGATCATGCGCTCGGCATAATCATCCGGGATATCCAGGTGCAGGGTAGACTGAATAAAGGCCTGGGCCAGCGGCGTTTTTGGATGAGAGAACATTTCGCTGACTTTATCCTGCTCAATCAGCTTGCCGCCGCTGATCACGGCGACCTGATCACAGATGCGTTTCACGACGTCCATTTCATGGGTAATCAGCAAAATCGTCAGGCCGAGACGGCGGTTGATGTCTTTCAATAATTCCAGAATGGCGCGGGTGGTGGCCGGGTCCAGTGCGCTGGTGGCTTCGTCACACAGCAGGACTTTAGGGTTACTGGCCAGCGCCCTGGCGATCGCCACGCGCTGTTTCTGGCCGCCGGAAAGGTTTGCCGGGTAAGCGTCATGCTTGTCAGCCAGCCCGACCAGATCCAGCAATTCAGCGACGCGGCGTTTAATTTCCGTCGCGGGTTGGTTGTCCAGCTCCAGCGGCAGGGCGACGTTACCGGCGACAGTGCGGGATGAGAGCAGGTTAAAGTGCTGGAAGATCATGCCAATCTGGCGGCGGGCGCGCACCAGCTGACTTTCGGAAAGCGTGGTGAGATCCGTACCGTCTACCAGAACCTGCCCACGGGTTGGGCGCTCCAGCAGGTTAACGCAGCGGATAAGGGTGCTTTTACCGGCACCTGAGGCACCGATGACACCATAGATCTGTCCGGCAGGGACGTGAAGTGTCACATCATCGAGCGCATTAATGGTACGCGACCCCTGCTGAAACACTTTAGTAATGTTGGAAAGTTTAATCATGTTCTTCTTATTTTATCGCGGTTGCCTGTGGCTTGATAAAAGTGGCTCCGGCATAGGATGTCAGAGCGTGGGCGGATGTTAAGGTGTCTAGACGTCTAAGTCAACGCAGATTGCAGCGTCCCGGTACTCTCTCACCCGATAAAAACATGCGATACTGGCCGGGTTTTCCAGCCATCAGGAGCAAAAACGTGGCACAACAAGTTCCAGCTATTTTCCTCGACCGTGACGGTACATTAAATGTTGATCATGGATACGTTCACGAGATCGATAACTTTCAATTTATAGAGGGCGTGATTGAAGCCTGTCAGGCCCTCAAAAAGATGGGGTTTGCACTGGTGGTCGTGACCAACCAGTCAGGTATTGCCCGTGGGATATTCACAGAAGATCAGTTCATGCAGCTGACCGAATGGATGGATTGGTCACTGGCAGACCGCGAGGTGGATCTGGACGGCATCTATTTCTGCCCGCACCACCCTGAAGGCAGTGTCGAGGCGTACCGCCAGGCGTGTGATTGCCGTAAGCCACAGCCAGGTATGCTGTTATCTGCACAGCAAGAGCTTAATATCGATATGGCCGCTTCTTATATGGTAGGGGACAAACCGGAAGATATGTTGGCCGGGCTGGCGGCAGGGGTAGGGACCAAAGTTCTGGTCAGAAGCGGCAAGCCGGTGACGGCTGAGGGTGAAAAACAGGCAGACTGGGTGTTAAATAGCCTGGCTGATCTGCCGGAAGCGATTAAAAAGCGTAAAAGCTAAACATGTTGCTTGAAAAGAGAGCATGTAGAATAAAAGTGAAGATATTTGCTTGCCATCCTGAGCCAGCTCCCTATAATGCGCCTCCATCGACACGGCGCAAGTGATTCACTTCACAAGCGGCCGGGAAGAGAGAAACAAGAGAAAAAACTTCTGAAAAAGAGGTTGACTCTGAAAGAGGAAAGCGTAATATACGCCACCTCGAGTTAGCAAGCGAAAGCGCGTAACTCACTGCTCTTTAACAATTTATCAGACAATCTGTGTGGGCACTCACAAGACAATATCAAGCATCTTCGGATGCACAAAATATTAAGGCTTAAGGCCAGCCGCGCCAGTACCTGCCGCATCAACGGCTGTTCCACCAGCACTTTCCCGAATGA
>NZ_PJZI01000018.1 GCF_002858805.1 Chimaeribacter arupi | reverse complement strand
AGCGCCGACGACAAACGCAAAGCCGCGGTGGCCGCCGCTGTCGCCCGTGCCAAAGCAAAACGCGCCGCGCTGGCAGAACCGGCTGACGCCGCACAGGCAGAACCGGCTGACGCTGCACCGGCAGAGGCAGAACCCGCGCAAGCCGCTTCAGCTGAGCTGAGCGCCGACGACAAACGCAAAGCCGCGGTGGCCGCCGCTGTCGCCCGTGCCAAAGCAAAACGCGCCGCGCTGGCAGAGCCGGTTGACGCCACACCGGCGGAGGCAGAACCCGCGCAAGCCGCTTCAGCTGAGCTGAGCGCCGACGACAAACGCAAAGCCGCGGTGGCCGCCGCTGTCGCCCGTGCCAAGGCAAAACGCGCCGCGCTGGCAGAACCGGCTGACGCCGCGCAAGCGGAACCGGCCTCCGCGGAGGCGTCAGACAACCCGGTAACCGAAAACAGTGCGTTAAACAAACACGCACCTGAACCGTTGCGCCAGGAGGCCGGCACACAGCCCACCGGCCGCGCGGCGGAAAAACAAGAAAGTGACCCGCGCAAGGAGGCGGTCGCTGCGGCGATTGCCCGGATTAAGGCGCGCAAGGCCGCCGAAGAAACGATGTCGAACGAGGAATAAATGGCTTTCAGAATCGCAAGTTCACCTTTTACCCATAACCGGCAACGTACCAGCAGCATCATGCTGTGGGTGATGCTGGCCTGCATCCCCGGCATGGCGGCGCAGTGGTACTTTTTCGGCCCCGGCAACCTGGTGCAGGTGGCGCTGGCCATGGTCACGGCGCTGATTGCTGAAGGGGCGATCGTGGCGCTGCGCCGCCAGTCCGTGAAAGCAAAACTGGGTGATAACTCCGCCCTGCTCACCGCGCTGCTGCTCGGCATCAGCCTGCCGCCGCTGGCACCGTGGTGGATGATTGTGCTCGGCACCTTCTTCGCCATCGTGATCGCCAAGGGGCTGTATGGCGGCCTCGGCCAGAACCCGTTCAACCCGGCGATGGTGGGGTACGTTGTGCTGCTGATCTCCTTCCCGGTGCAGATGACCACCTGGCTGCCGCCGGACACCCTGCAGGCGCACGCGCTGGGCTGGCACGACACGCTGCTCAGCATCTTCAGCGGCCACAGCAGTGAGGGCCTCACCGCCTACCAGTTACAGATGAATGTGGACGGCGTTACCCAGGCCACGCCGCTGGACGGCTTCAAAACCGGGCTGCGTGCCGGGCATGAGTACACCCAGTTGCTGGCCCAGCCGATCTACAGCGGCTTCCTGGCCGGGCTGGGCTGGCAGTGGATTAACCTCGGCTTCCTGGCGGGCGGCCTGCTGCTGCTCAGCCGCCGGCTGATCCACTGGCATATCCCGGTGAGCTTCCTGCTGATGCTGGCGTTTTGCAGCGGGCTGGCGTGGCTGGTGAACCCGGCGCTCAACGCCTCGCCGCTGATCCACCTCTTCTCCGGTGCGACGATGCTCGGCGCGTTCTTTATCGCCACCGACCCGGTAACGGCCTCCACCACGCCGCGCGGCCGCCTGATTTTCGGCGCACTGATTGGCCTGCTGGTGTGGCTGATCCGTGTCTATGGCGGCTACCCGGACGGCGTGGCCTTTGCCGTGCTGCTGGCCAACATTACCGTGCCGTTGATTGACCACTACACCCAACCCCGTGTCTACGGGCATCGCTGAGGAGTTATGATGTTTGATACCATGCGACGCCACGGCACGACCCTGGCGCTGTTCGCCGCCCTGACCACCGGCCTGACTGCCGTGGTCTATACCCTGACCAAGCCCACCATCAGCGATCAGGCGGCCCGGCAGCAGAAAGCGCTGTTTGATCAGGTGATCCCGGCCAGCGTCTATGACAACGCGATGCAGAACGAGTGTTACCTGGTCACTGACCCGGCGCTCGGCAGCGCCGCCCCGCACCGCCTCTACCTGGCGCGCAAAGGCGGTGAGCCGGTGGCGGCCGCGGTGGAAACCACCGCGCCGGACGGCTACTCCGGGGCGATCCAGATCCTGGTCGCGGCCGACTTCCACGGCAAGGTGTACGGCACCCGCGTGCTGGAGCACCATGAGACGCCGGGGCTGGGTGATAAAATTGAAGTGCGGATCTCAGACTGGATCAAGCACTTCGCCCAACAGACAATTAACGGGCCGGACGACCGCCGCTGGGCGGTGAAGAAAGATGGCGGCATGTTTGACCAGTTTACCGGCGCGACCATTACCCCGCGTGCGGTGGTGAATGCGGTGCGCCGCACCACGTTGTATATGGAAACGTTGCCGCCGCGCCTTGCCTCTTTACCTGCTTGTGGAGCCTCTGATGAGTGAAGCCAAACGCGTAACCCTTGACGGGTTGTGGAGAAACAACTCCGCGCTGGTGCAGTTGCTGGGCATGTGCCCGCTGCTGGCCGTGACCTCAACCGCCACCAACGCCCTCGGGCTGGGGCTGGCGACCACGCTGGTGTTGTTCTGCACCAACAGTTCGATCTCGATGATGCGCCGCTGGATCCCCAGCGAAATCCGCATCCCGATTTACGTGATGATCATCGCGTCGGTGGTGAGCTGCGTGCAGATGCTGATCAACGCCTACGCGTACGGCCTGTACCAGTCACTGGGGATTTTTATCCCGCTTATTGTGACCAACTGCATCGTGATTGGCCGCCCGGAGGCGTACGCCGCCAAAGCGCCGGTGCGTTACGCCGCGCTGGACGGGCTGATGACCGGCCTCGGCGGTACCCTGACGATGTTTGTGCTCGGGTCAATGCGCGAGATCCTGGGCAACGGCACGCTGTTTGACGGCGCAGACCAGCTGCTCGGCAGCTGGGCGAAAGTGCTGCGCATCGAAGTGGCGCACCTGGATTCGCCGTTCCTGCTGGCGATGCTGCCGCCGGGGGCGTTTATCGGCCTGGCGATGCTGCTGGCGATCAAATACCTGATTGACCAGAAGATGAAAGCGCGCAACACGGCGGTGATCGTCACCACGCCGGTTGCCCAGCCGGGGGAGCCTGAAAAAGCGTTATGAATCAGGAGAAACGGACGACTATTCTGAGCCGGTTGCGGGACAACAACCCGCACCCGACCACTGAGCTGGCGTACAGCACCCCGTTTGAGCTGCTGATTGCCGTGCTGCTGTCGGCGCAGGCCACGGATGTCGGCGTCAACAAGGCCACCGCGAAACTCTACCCGGTGGCGAATACCCCGCAGGCGATTCTGGATCTCGGTGTGGACGGCCTGAAGGAGTACATCAAAACCATTGGCTTGTACAACAGCAAGGCGGAGAACGTCATCAAGACCTGCCGCCAGTTGCTGGAACGGCACGGCGGCGAGGTGCCGGAAGACCGCGCCGCGCTGGAGGCGCTGCCGGGCGTCGGGCGTAAAACCGCGAATGTGGTGCTGAACACCGCGTTCGGCTGGCCGACCATCGCCGTTGACACCCATATCTTCCGCGTCAGCAACCGGACGAATTTCGCGCCGGGCAAAAACGTTGATCAGGTTGAAGAGAAACTGCTGAAAGTGGTACCGGCCGCCTTCCGGGTGAACGCGCACCACTGGCTGCTGCTGCACGGCCGTTACACCTGCATTGCCCGTAAACCGCGCTGCGGCTCCTGCATTATTGAGGATCTCTGCGAGTACAAAGACAAGGTATACGAGTAACGCTTTTCCGCCCTCACCCCAGCCCAGGGACGTGAAACGGGCTGGGGTGCGCCACGGAGTAGTGCCGCCCCAGTTTGCCCTGCAACATCAGGTTAAATACCGGGGCGTCCGGGTGCGTCAGGCGGTTTTGCAGCAGGTTTACCGCCTCCACCCCCAGCGCCCGGCACGGCACGTGCAATGTGGTCAGCCACGGGGCCAGCGCCGTGAGCGGCGGGTGCGATACCCCGCTGCCGAGCAGCGAGACATCCTGCGGCACCCGCAACCCCAACGCCTTCAGGGCAGCCATCGCCCCGTTTACCAATTGGCTGCCGCCGCACAGCAGCACACTGGGCCGCTGCGACGGCGGGCAGGCGGCAAAATAGCCGCGCACCGCCTCCTGTGCCTCTTTTTCACAGAAATTCTGCGTCACCAGCAAGTGATGCTCCTCATCGAACGGGCAGTGGTGATGGCGGAAAGCGCTCTTGATGCCCTCCAGCTGGGCCATCAGGGTTTCACGGCGCAGGCAGAGCAGCGAGAGAATGCGGTGATGCCCCTGCTCCAGCAGGTAATGCGCCCCGCGAAAGCCGATCGCCCGGTGGTCAGGCGAGACGCTGTCGAGCGCCATCTCGTGGTCAAGGCTGTTAATCAGCACGCAGGGCCGGCCGACACTGGCCGCCAGCTTGTGCACCACCGGGTCATCAATGCCGAGCAGGATAATCGCCTGCGCGCCCGATGCCGTGATCTTTTCCAGAAACAGCGGGACGTCCGCGTGCTGCTCCTCCAGTGCGCAACTGTGGAGCTGGACATCGTGCGGGGCAATCGCCTCCTGCACGCCCTGGATCACCTCGTAATAAAAGTGAGCGCGCCGGGCATAAAAAGCCCGGTTGGGCGCAAACAGCATAATATGATTAATCAGCAACCGGTTGGAGAGCGTTTCCGCCACGCCTATTTCCCGTGCGCAAGCGAGTATTTTATCCCGCGCCTGTTGGCTGGTATTGGATTTACCTGCCAGCACCCGTGATACGGTGCTGAAAGACAAACCGGTGCGTAATGAGATTTCCTTTATTTTTAACTTTCCCATAGGGGTGCCCTCTCCGGCACACAGGCCCCGCAGGACATTTTCCACCGGTAGCCTCTTGAAATTATTCAGACGACGCAGGCTACGTGAAAAGCCCCCGGCGCGGTGCGAGTATTATCACAAATCAGCACGCTGCCCCGACAAGGGTGAGTATTTATTTGCCTGTTCGGTTATTTCCCGGTAATAACCGCCGGAAAGAGATTTTTATTAATAATTAAATTAAGCCTGGCTTCATTGTTATTAATACGTTGCTGTCATTATATTCCGGTATTTGCTGTTGAGGTTAAGTGGAAGGTTTTAGTTGCTCATGTGAGTTGGGGAAGGTTTCGGTTGTTTGTGTGAGCTGGGGAAGGTTTCGGTTGCTCATGTGAGTTGGGGAAGGTTTCGGTTGTTTATGTGCGGTGGAAGGTTTCGGTTGCTCATGTGAGTTGAGGAAGGTTTCGGTTGTTTATGTGTGGTTGTCTACCTGGCCCGCTGCGCCTCAACCGAGCAGGGCGCGCCGGTGCGCTCGCCCTGCACCCGCGCACGTTCGGTGGGTTGGCTGAATCATTGCACGCTCTCGCGTGTACCCTCACTCCGCCTCCGGGCTAATCGGACCGCCGCAGACACGCTCCCAGCGTGGCTGCGACTCTCGCACACATCCATGTGTGCTCGCCCGGCCCTGCGTCTCCACTCGGCAATGATTTTTACGCCCCTACCAGGCTGCCTATCTTTGGGTATGTAAGGAAATGGTAGGTGGGGATTTTTGGGTATCCTGCCCGTTCGCCCGGCCCTTCGTCTCCACTCGGCAATGATTTTTACGCCCCCGCCACCTCTGCATATCGTTGAGTATGTAAGGAAAAAGTAGAGGGTAAATATTGCCCGGCCCTGCGGCTCCACTCGGAAATGATTTTTATGCCCCACCACTTCTGCATATCATTGGGTAGGTGCGGAAAACGTTGGCCGCAAATCCAGGCATTCAGGCCGTCTCACTAAAACAGGAGGCTTTCATGATCATTGCCCAGGTATCAGACATTCATGCAGCACCTGATAATGACAATCTCTCCCGGCTCGCGCGTGCCCTCTCCTGGCTGGATTTCATTAAGCCAGATGCCCTGGTACTTACCGGCGACGTGATTGATAACAATTGGTCAGAAGGCTACGAAAAAGTATCGGCTTGCGTGCATAACAGAACCTGGCCAACCTTTGTTCTGCCCGGTAATGCTGACGATAGCACAGGAATACGCGCCATGTCGGGTCGCCGCGCCGGGTCTCCGGCCACAGCAGATGATGCGCTGCATTTTGTGGCGGAGCTCAGCGGGATACGCCTTATCGGGCTTGACTCAACGCTCCCGGGATCGCCGGCAGGCAGTGTGTCTGAACATCTTCGGTGGCTGGAACATACCCTGCACACCGGCGGCGTGACACCCTCAATACTATTTCTGCACCATCATGTATTCCATAGCGGCATTCCTACCCTGGATCAGATCATGTGCCGTGACGCGGAGAAACTGGGGGCGCTGTTAAGGCGGCATCCGCGGCGGCCCATCGCTATCGCTACCGGGCATGTCCACCGGCCAATGGCGGGCAATCTGGCAGGGATCCCCGCTTATATCTGCGGCTCCATCTGCCCCGCTAACCCGGTGTGGTTTGGATCAGACACCGTGCCCCCGGCTGACGATCCCCCCTCGCTGATGCTCTATCGCTTTGCTGATGGGGCGCTGGTCAGCCACATTATTGCGGTGTGATCGCCTGTTGCGACCGCAATAGCGGGCGTTTTCCGGGAGAGCGGCGCAATTCGCCAGAGAAATGACGGGATAATACGGCGAGGCAAACGCGTTCCCCGCTGACAAAAAAGGAGCACCTTCCGGCACTCCCTGTTTTTATTGCAGCGGCGTTGTTCTGCCGGGCGGTTACAGCAGTTTTTTCGACTGTTTCAGTACCACGTCGCAGGCTTTGGTTTTCAGCTTCTGCTTCAGCTGGGCAGTGCCGACGCCGATGTTGCTCAGGTTCAGGTCGTTGCCCTGCCCGGTGTGCAGGATGCCGCCGAGGCCGTCCTGGTAATCTTCACTCTGCGCGCCGGACGCGCTCTGGATGCCGAGCTTGCTCAGCAACTGATCTTTCACACTGGCGGCATTGGTGGTGGAGAGCACATTGTTTTTGACGCAGTACTCCAGCACGCCGGCGGCGTTGGTGGCGCTTTCGGCTTTCAGGCCGTTGTCGCCGCCGTTGAGCAGCCCGGTCAGGGTGCCAAGCGACAACCCGCCGCTGCCGGTGGCCGCGGTGTTGCTGCCGCCGGCGGCAGTGTTGCTGTTATTGCTGTTCAGCGCGTCACTGGCGCTTTTCAGCGTACCGGCCCAGTCGGCTTGCGCCGCGCCGCTGAGTAAGGTGCCGCCCAGTGCCAGCGCAACCAGCCAGCGTGATGAAAATTTACCCATGTCCTGCCCTCATTGAGAAAAATGAACAAAAATGATGCCAAAATCAGGCTGCAACCTTAGGCAGCCGCGCAGGCCGCCTCAACCAGATCAGTCTGAGTTTGCCGCTGAAGGGGTGAATTCAGCGGCTTATCCGGCTTAAGGCAGGATAACAGGGGAAAACGCTGCCGTCAGGCGCGATAATCGTTGGCGCTGGGTGGCTGTTTGCGTTGCTGCAACGCCAGCAGGATCGCCTCGTAGCGCACCTCATCCAGCCGGTAGAGGCACCACCAGAGCACCAGCGTCAGCAGTGCCAGCAGGCCGGGGTAGATAAACATCAGCAGCGTGATGCCGTGCTCGGCGGTGGGCGTCTGGATACTGTTGGGCCGGTAGCCGACCCACGCCAGCACCACACCCGGCAGGGAACCGGCAATCGCCTGCGACAGCTTGCGGCTGAAGGTGAAAAACGAGTACACCATGCCTTCGGTACGCAGCCCGGTTTTCCACTCGCCATACTCCACGGCGTCGGAGGCGAAGGCCCAGTAGAGGCTGTTCACCAGCGCGCTGCCGAAAAACGCCAGGCAGGAGAACAGGATAAACGGCAGCGCACCGGGCGTGGGCCAGAAATAGTTGCAGAGATCGCCCAGTGCCCAGATGGCGCAGCCCAGCACAAAGGTCACTTTTTTGCCGTGGTGCTTGCTGAGCCACGGCACACAGGCCACGCCCAGGAACACGCAGCCCATGCTGAAAAAGCCCATATAGGGCAGGATGCCGATGTCACGCAGCACATACTGGCAGTAGTAAACCTGTGCCACCAGTTTCACGTTAAAGGCGGAAAAGGTCAGCAAATTCACCAGGCAGAGCAGCAGCAGCGGCCCGTTGCGGCCGATGGCACGCACCCCGGCCATCAGCGGAAACGGCGGTGCACGGTGCACGGCCACCGGCTGGCCGATGCGCTCATGGATGTTGGCATAGCAGAACAGCTGCAACAGCACGCCCACCAGCGCAAAGCCCCCCACCACCCACAGCGCGCCCTGTTGGCTGGTGGGCACCCAGGCCAGCAGCGGCACAAAACAGACCGTGGTGATAAGCAGCGCCAGGTTTGAGCCGCCCTGCCGCCAGGCGGCCAGTTGGGCGCGCTCCACCGGGTCTTGCGTCATCGCCGCGATCATCGAGCCGTAAGGGATATTCACGATGCTGTAAATCAGCCCGAACAGCATATAGCTGAAATAGGCCCACAGC
The DNA here is from genome assembly GCF_002858805.1 of Chimaeribacter arupi. Lineage (GTDB taxonomy): Bacteria > Pseudomonadota > Gammaproteobacteria > Enterobacterales > Enterobacteriaceae > Chimaeribacter > Chimaeribacter arupi. Next base: position 86,961 of record NZ_PJZI01000018.1, on the reverse strand, counting down.
AGCGTGCCGTCCGGGCTGAAGCCCGGCTGCCAGAAACTCGCCAGCGTCGCCAGCCCGAGCGGGATCGCCCCGAACAGGATAAACGGCCGGAATTTGCCGCGTGGGCCGATGTTGCGCCGCCGGTCTACCCAGGTGCCGACGCTGAAATCCGCCAGCGCGTCAAACAGCTTGGTGAAGAAAAACACCCCACCGGCCGCGGCGGGCGGCAGGCCCAGGGTGTCGGTGTAGAACTTCAGCAGATAGATCTGCCCCAGGTCAAACATAAAGCCGTTGCCGACGTCACCCAGCCCGTAGGCCAGCTTCTCGCGCAGCGTCAGCAACGGTTGCGCCTGCTCGCGCCCGGCGGGCTGTGCGGCCGCCAGGGTTGTGGAATGGTGCATCATGATGTTTTTCTCCTCACCTGAACGGCCGGCGGTCGTGGTGTGTGTGGATCAGGCGTTCCCGGCGGGGTGCCGGCGCGCCTCCAGTTCACTGACGATCTTCACGTAGGTCTTCTCATTCAGGCTGTAAAACAGCCCCATAATGGCGGCCGTGGCCAGCGCCAGCACGCAGGGCCAGACAAAAATCAGCTGGCGCAGCCCCTCCTGTGTGGCGGCGGACTGCACCACGTTCGGCACGTAGCCAATCTGCGTCAGCATCAGGCCGGGGAAGAATCCGGCCAGCGCCTGCGACACTTTGCGGAAGAAGGTGAAGCCGGTGTACACCGTGCCCTCAGCGCGCACGCCGGTGCGCCATTCGCCGAACTCCACGGTGTCTGACACCAGCGCCCAGTTGAGGCTGTTGACAAACGCCGAGCCGAAAAAGGCCAGGCAGGAGAACAGCACAAACAGCAGCGAACTGCTGCCGGCCGTGTAGTTCAGCAGGTCGCCCGCCGCCCAGATCAGCAGCCCGCCGAGGTACACCGGCTTTTTGCCGAAGCGGCGCACCATCGCCGGCACCAGGAACACGCCGAGGAAAATACAGCCCATGCTGAAGAAGCCCATCCAGGCCATCAGCGAGAGGTCATGCAGCACGTACTGGGTGTAGTAGATCTGGATCGCCAGCTTGACGTTAAACGCCGCCAGCGTGCAGAGGTTGGCGAGGCAGAGGATAAACAGCGGCCGGTTGCCGGCGATGGCGCGGAACGAGGCGAGCAGCCCCGGCCGTGCGCCGGTGGGCGCGGTGCTGAGGTGGCGCTCGGTGACGCCGCGGTAACAGAGCCACATGCAGCCGAGGCCCAGCAGCGCAAACAGGCTGGACGCCACCAGATAGCCCTGCTGCGGGTTCTGCGCAAAGCGGTCGAGGATCGGCACAAAGCCCACGGTGCAGAGCAGCAGCCCGAGCGTGGCCCCGCCCTGTCGCCAGGCAGCAAGCTGCGCGCGGTCGTCGGGGTTTTTGGTCATCGCCGGCACCATTGCGCCATAGGCGCAGTTCATCATGCTGAAGAACAGGCCGTAAAGCATAAACAGCACGGTCGCCATCAGCGCCTTGACGCCCGGTGAGAACGGGGTGCCGATGAAGTTGAACACCGCCAACAGTGCCACCGGGAAGGCGGCAAACAGGATAAACGGCCGGAACTTGCCGCGCGGCCCGACGTGGCGGCGGGCATCCAGCATCACGCCGGTGCCCATGTCGGTGAAGGCGGTAAAGAATTTCGCCACCAGAAAAATCAGGCCGCCCCACGCGCCCGGCAGGCCGAGCACATCGGTGTAGAACTTGAGCAGGTAGAGCGTGCCGATATCCAGCAGCAGGTTGGAACCGACATCGCCGAGGCCATAGGCGACTTTTTCGCGCAGCGGCAACGTAGAGAGCACAGCGCGCGGCGGTGCGTCGACGGAGAGGGTCATGGTTAATCTCCTGAGAGGCGCACCGCCTGGCGGTGCGCACATGGAATAAGCGGGTGCCGGTCAGGCGTTACGCAGGGAGGCGAACAGCGCCGCCCACGCACTGTCACGGCGGTAGAACACCGGCGGTTGCCCCAGCGGCGCGGCGACGGTCACCTCATGGCCGCCGCTGTCCGGCTCGCCGGTCCAGAGGTTGACCCAGTGGTCGCGCGGCAAATAGAGCGTCCAGTCCCGGCAATCGGGCTGGTGCACCGGTGCCACCAGCAGATCCCGCCCCAGCAGGTACTGGTAGGCGAGATCGTGCGTCTGCGGGTCATCCTCGTAGTGCAGCAGCAGCGGGCGCATCACCGGGATGCCCTCGCGGCTGTTCTCGGCCACCGCCTGTTTCAGGTAGGGTTTCAGGCGGCGGAAGATGCCGGTCATGCGCGCCAGGTGGCGCAGGGTGTCGTCGTCACTGTCGAACTGCCAGTTGTCGTCCGGGCGGTTGCCCTCGTGGCTGCGCATCATCGGGGTGAAGGCGGCGAAATCACACCAGCGCAGCAGCAGCTCTTTGCTGCGTTTCATGCCGAACAGCGTGGTGTAGCCGCCGAGGTCACTGTGGTGCAGGCCGTGGCCGGTCATCGCCAGCGACAGCGCCGCCGGGATAACCGACGCCAGCCCGTCATCCAGGCTCCAGTCCACGTTCTGATCCCCGGCCCACATCATCAGCGAATATTTCTGGCTGCCGGTGTAGCCGGCGCGCATAAAGAACAGCACCTCGCCCAGTTTGCCGGTTTCGGCCAGCGCCTCGTAGTTGCACTGCGCCCAGAGCGCCGGCCAGCGGTTATGCATGATTTCCGCGCTGACGCCGTTGTGCAGGAAGGTGTCGGTCGGCAGGTATTCGCCGAAATCGGCCATCCAGCCGTCGAGGCCGAAGCCGATCAGGTTGCGTTTGATCACCTCTTTGTACCAGCCATACGCCGCGGGGTTGGTGAGGTCCACCACGCCTGCGTAGAACTCGCCGAACTCCACCTGATAATCGCGGCCGTCGGCGTCACGCGTCAGGTAGCCGTGGGCCGCCGCCTCGGCGTACAGCTCTTTTTCCACTGCCACATAGGGGTTGATGTAGCCGAGGAAACGCACGCCCTCCTGTTTCCACTGCGGGATGCGCCGGTCAAGCTGCGGGTAGAGTTCCTCGTCCCAGCGCCAGTTCCACATCAGCCGTTTGCCGAATGAGGTGATGCGCCGCCCTTCCCAGTCCTGCGCCCAGATGCCCGCCACGCTGACGCCCATCTCACGGGCGCGATCCAGCTTCTGCTGGCAGATGTCGGTGCCGCCCTGAATGCCGAGGATGATGCCGTCATACACCCAGTCCGGCAGTTCCGGCTGGCGGCCGAGCATCGCCGAGAGTTTGCTGACCAGTGCCAGCTGGCTCGGGGCGGTGTCAAAGCAGAGCTCGGCCTGCGGCTCCCAGATCGCCAGCTCATGGTGATGGGGCGCGGAGAAGTCAAAACACATGTAGCTGCTGTTGCTGATATGGCAGAAATAGCGGCGGCTGGAGACAAAAGTCGGCTGCGGGAAGAACGTCCAGTAGTAGTCGCCGCCGGCGTTTTCCTGGCAGTCCGCCTGCCAGGTGACCAGCGTTTTTTTGTTGCGCCCGACGCCCTGTTCACTGGTCCAGAGCGGGAACGGGCGGCCGCGCAGGTTGAAGTAGGAGAACTGCTCGCCACAGCCGTAAACACGCTCGTCCGGCTCCGCCGCCAGGTTCAGCCACAGCCGGTTATGGCGCGGGCTGCTGTTGGCGATCGACAGCCGCAGGCGGCCTGCGTCATCCTGTGCGAGGGTCAGCGTGGCGGACGCGACCGCCCCGCGTGACAGCGTCACGCACAGCCCGTGCGCCGTGTCGGTGATGGCGCAGTCAGTCAGCGCCAGTTTCTCCTGCAGCTTGTCTTTGATGCTGAAATTGCCGCGGAACATCTCGATGTCCGCCTCGCCCTGCCCGACGCTCAGGCAGGGGTATTGCGCGCTGTGTTGCAGTAACAGGCGGCCGTCCAGGTGCAGGGTAAAGCCATCCTGGGTTGGGCTGAACCGGAGGCCGCCCTGGGGGGTAGTGCTTGTCATGGTGATATGCTCCCTGTGTGCGAGCCGGCATCAGGCCAGCTCAAGCAATTCCAGATCCAGCAGTTGCGCGACTTTGCGCAGCAGTGGGCGGTGGTCGCCGTAGGCCAGCGAGGTATGGTGCTCCATCCCGGCCGCCAGCAGCCGCTGCCGGTAGAGGTCGGCGTGCACATCCAGCCGCGCCACCCCGGCGGTGCCGGAGAAGGCCAGCGGCGCTTTCAGCATCTCGCCGCCCGCCAGCATCAGCCGCAGCTTGCCCTGCCCCTGCGAAATGCGGCAGAGGGTGATACGCCCCGGTTTCAGGGCAAATTCCGACAGCAGCGGCAGTTTGCGGTTGGAGTGCAGTGCGGCACGCACCGGGGCGTCGCGGTCGGCCATCTCAATCGGGGCCTGCCCACAGTGCCAGAACACCACGCTGTCCTGATCCGGGTCGATGTCCACCAGATCGGTGTTGAATGCCCCCTGGCCGGATGCCCATTGCAACAGCAGCGAGGAGATCACGCCGAACATGTCCGCCTCGCAGCCGCACGGGATCTGGTCTTCATTCATCAGCGCCAGCGCGCCGCAGGCGGCACAGCCATACTCGGTGAAGAAATCGGGCCAGCAGCGCACGGCGATGCCGTCATAGCCGTGGGTTTTCGCCTGCTGTTGCAGCGCGGCGTAAACTTTCAGCGTTTTGCGGGTCGGGGTTTCCGGCATCTCGCTGAGGTTGCTGAAATCACGGCTGCGCCGCTGCCACGGCACCTCGGTAACGCTCTCCGGCAGTGCCGCCGCCTGCGCGATCAGCTCATGCACCGGTATACGCTCACTGTGGGTGCCGAAACGGTGCACCAGTTGGTCACGGTCATAGTTGCAGGCATCAAAACCCTGCGGGTGGTCGCCCACCACCAGCACCTTCGCCTGCCGCAGTTTGCCGACGATCCCGGCGGCCTGCGCCAGCAGGCGCAGCTCCGTGGCGGCGTGGGCGCTGTCCGGCGCGGCGTGCAGCGTCTGCACGCTCAGGCCGTGGCGGCTCAGGGCGTGGCAGGCGAGGTTCACGCCGCAAAAGGCGTTCAGCCGCAACCGGCCGCCGGTACGCGCTTCCGGGAATGACCAGAGCAGCGTGGGGATTGACCACGCCCGCAGCAGTTCAGTGGTTAGCGCCGCGTCGGTAAAGGTCACCTGTAAAATCACCAGCAGGTCGGGCTGCGCCTCACGCAGTGCGGCGGTGGCGGCGTGCACGGCGTCCGCCTCCAGGCAGAGCACCGGCTCCCCCGCCAGCCGGTAGCCGAGGCCGCGCAGCGTCTGCCACGCCTGCGCCAGCATCTCTTGCGCATAGGGCACATCAAAGGTGGCGCGCCCCAGGGCGAGGACGCCGAGGGTCAGCGGCCGGGCAGTGTTATCGTTCATCGCTTACTCCTCCCCGATCAGGCTGAAATGGTGCGCCGTGTGGTGGCGATAGACCTCGCCCGGTTGCAGGACAACGCCGGGGAAATGCGGCTGGTTGACGCTGTCCGGGAAGGCCTGCGTCTCCAGGCACAGCCCGGCAAACGCGCCGTAGTGCACGCCGCCCTTGCCTCTCCACGGCCGGTTGCTGAGTTTCGCGCCGTTATAGCATTGCAGGCCGGGCTGGTCGGTGAACACCCGCATTTCGCGCCCGGAGTCCGGGTCGGCCAGCGTGGCCGCCGGGTGCAGGCCGTGGCCTGCGGCCTGCGCCCGCAACACGTAGTTGATGTCGATGGCCGGTTGCTGCGCCATCGCGATACCCAGCGCCACCGGTTGGCGGAAATCAAGCGGCGTGCCCGCCACCGCGTGGATTTCGCCGGTCGGCAGCATCGTTTCCGGGTCAACCGGGGTGTAGAGATCGGCCGCTATCTGCAACTGGTGCCCGCGGATGTCTGACGCCTGCGCTGACAGATTGTAGTAGCTGTGGTTGGTGAGGTTGACCGGCGTCGCCCGGTCCGTCACCGCCTCATACTCGAAATGCAGCACGTTGTCCTCGGTGAGGCGGAGGCGGTGCGTCACCGACAGCGTGCCGGGGTACCCCTCTTCGCCGTCCGGCGAGACGCGGTGGAACCGTACGCCGTCCGGTTCGGCCTCTGCCTGCCAGACATATTTATCAAAGCCGCGCACCCCACCGTGCAGGTGCTGGCCGGTGGCCGCCTCGTTGCAGGCGAGCGTCATGGCCTCATCGCCGAGGCGGAACCGGCCGCCGCCGATGCGGTTGGCACAGCGCCCGGCGATCGCCCCGAAAAACGGGTGGCCGGCCTGGTACTCCGCCAGCGTGTCAAAGCCCAGCACCACGTCCGCCAGCCTGCCGTGCCGGTCAGGCAGCCAGAGCTGGGTCACGATGCAACCGTAGTTAGTGACTGCTAACCTGATGCCCTGTGCATTGGTCAGGGTAAACAGGCTGACCGCCTGCCCCTGGTGTTCCCCAAACGGGGTTTCTGTTACCTGCGTCATCTCACTCTCCTGTAAAATGGCCCGCCTGCCCCTGACTGCCGAACAGCCGGATCTTCTCCTGCACTTTGCGCCGCATCGCCTCACGCCCGCCGCCCAGCGACACCGCCAGCGCGTACTCCTGCGGGTCATCGGCCAGCACCGCCGCCATGCCTTCGGTAAACGCCTGGCGCAACTCGGTATCCACATTGACCTTGGCGACCCCGAGGCGGATGGCGCGGCGCACCTGATCGTCCGGCACGCCGGAGCCGCCGTGCAGCACCACCGGCCGCTGCACGACTTCGCGGATCTCAGCCAGCCGGTCAAACGCCAGCCGGGGCGTTTTTTTGTACAACCCGTGGGCGGTGCCGATGGAAACCGCCAGATAATCCACCCCGGTGGCCTGTACAAAGGCCAGCGCCTCGTCGCAGCCGGTGATCAGCGCATCCTCTTCCGCCACGTCGATCTCATCCTCCACGCCGCCGATTTTGCCGATCTCCCCTTCGCAGCCGATGTGCAGCGCGTGGGCGACATCTGCCACCGCGTGGGTAATGCGCACGTTTTCGTCAAACGGCAGGTGCGAGCCGTCAAACATCACCGACTGGAAGCCACAGCGCACCGCCTCCATGGTCTGCTCAAAGCTGCGGCTGTGGTCGAGGTGCACGCAGACCGGCACGGTGACGCGATCGAGCCAGGCATCCACCAGCGCTTTCATCGGCCGCATCCCCAGCGTGTTAATCACCTTCTGGCCGATTTGGATCATCACCGGGGACTGCTCCGCTTCGGCCGCCTCCAGGATCGCCAGCACGGTTTCGGCGTTATGGGCGCTGAACGCGCCAATGGCATAACCCTGCTGCCAGGCATGGCGAATCAGGGTATCTCCCGCGATATAGGGCATAGTTCACTCCTCTGTCGTGATGTATCAGATATCGTGATGTGTCAGATGTCGTGCGTGTCAGACGCCGTGATGATCCCGCCCTGCGGCGGCCCGTACCTGTTCCAGCAAGGCGCTCCAGTCCTGCCGCCCGCGCCCTTGCGCCCGGGCCTGGCTGTACAGCTCCCGCGCGGCGGCGCCCAGCGGCAGCGGCACGCGCAACTGGCCGCCGATGTCCAGCGCCAGCCCCAGATCCTTATGGGCCAGATCGATCATAAAGGCCGGGCTGAGGTCACCTTTCAGCACCTTTTCCGGCCAGCTGGTGGTGAAATGCCCGCGCCCGGCGGAGGTCTTGCCCATCACCTCCAGTGCAGTCGCGAGCGGCAGGCCGAGCGCCTCGCACAGCACCGCCGCCTCAGCCGAGAGCGCATTGAGCGCGATGCTCATGTAGTTGTTGACGATCTTGATGCGGATACCGCGCCCCGGCCCGCCCGCCTCCACCAGCGTGTCCCCCATGCAGCGCAGCAACGGCGCGGCGCGGCTCACCTGCTCCGGCGTCCCGCCCGCCAGGATCAGCAGCGTGCCCGCCACCGCGTGTTCCGAGGTGCGCCCGACCGGCGCATCCATAAAGCTGAAGCCCCGCTCGGCCATCGCCTGCGCCAGGGCGTCGCTTTCCAGCGGGTGAATGGTGGACATCTCCACCACCAGCGCACCGGGCGCCAGGGTGCCTGCCACGCCCTGCGCCCCCAGCAACACCTCCCGCACCCGTTGCCCGTCCGGCAGCATGGTGATCACCACCTCCATGCCGCGCGCCGCGTCTGCCGGGCTGGCGGCGGCCTGCGCCCCGTCGGCCGCCAGCGAGGCCACCGCCTGCGGGTTGAGGTCATACACCTGTAACCCGTGCCCGTGGCGCAACAGGTTCCGCGCCATCGGCGCGCCCATCTGCCCCAGTCCGATAAATGCCACTTTCGCCATACTGCGTTCTCCCTGTTGGTCACCTCTAAGACAAAATGACATCTCAACTGTCATTTCTTGTTCTTTTTTGATCATATTTGTTGTTTTGAGTAAAAAATCAGACACCAATCACTTTTCCAACAATTTCCGCCGATAAAATGGACACCCATGACCAACAGGATTGTTAAGGAGAGCGCCATGACCACATTGGCCTGTGTGGGGATTACCGTAGAAGACCGGTTGTACTATCTGGATGCGCTGCCCCTGGGCGGCGGCAAATATGTGGCCGGGGATTACCAGGAAGCGGGCGGCGGCCCGGCGGCCACCGCGGCAGTGGCGGCCGCGCGGCTGGGGGCGCAGGTCGATTTTATCGGCCGGGTCGGGCAGGATGCCTGCGGGGCATCACTGTGTGCCGGGCTGGCGGCAGAGGGCGTGTCAGTCCGGCACTGCCGCCGGGTAGCGGGCGCGGCCTCCGGCCAGTCGGCGATTGTGGTGGACCGCCACGGCGAGCGGATGATCATCAATTTTCCCGGCCGGGCGCTGGCCGCGGACGCCGCGTGGCTGGCGGAGATCGATTTCCGGCGTTATGACGCGGTGCTGGCCGATGTGCGCTGGCCGGAAGGGGCGCAACAGGCGATGACGCAGGCGCGGGCGGCAGGCATCCCGACCGTGCTGGACGCCGACCTCACGCCGCAGCCGATCGCCCCGCTGCTGGCACTGGCAGACCACGCGGCCTTCTCCTGGCCCGCCCTGCAACGGCTGGCCGGGGATCTGCCGCCGGAGGCCGCGCTGCGCCGGGCGGCCACGATGACGCCGGGCACCGTTTACGTCACGCTCGGCCGTGAGGGCTGTCTGTGGCTGGAGGGGGCGCACTGCCGCCACCAGCCGGCGTTTGAGGTGGAAGTGAAAGACACCACCGGTGCCGGGGATGTGTTCCACGGCGCGCTGGCGTGGGCCATTGCCCGCCGGGCGACCCCGGCAGAGGCGGTGCGCTGGGCCAGTGCGGCGGCGGCGCTCAAATGCACCCAACCGGGCGGACGCGCCGGCATCGCGGACTGTGATCAACTCAGCGCATTTTTGTCACATTATGTATAAACTGGCCCGGAACCGGACACGGAGATAAGGATAAGGAGCCGCCATGAGTGTGACGGATTTGACGGGCAACCCCCGGCATGACCAGCTGATCGCGCTGATTGCCGAACGGGGCTACATGAGCATTGAGGCGCTGGCCCAGTTGCTGGCGGTGTCCACCCAGACGGTGCGCCGCGACATCCGCAAGCTGAGCCAGGAAGGGTTTATCACCCGCCACCACGGCGGTGCCGGGCGCGCCTCCAGCCTGGTGAATACCGCCTTCGAACAGCGCGAGCTGGCCTGCACCGAGGAAAAACGGGCGATTGCCGAGGCGCTGGCCGCGCAGCTGCCCGACCGCTGCACGCTGTTTATGACCATCGGCACCACCGTTGAGCATATCGCCAGGGCGCTGCTCTCCCACAGCCAGTTGCGCATCATCACCAACAGCCTGCGGGTGGCGCAGATCCTCTATAAGCAGAAAGATTTTGAGGTGCTGGTGCCGGGCGGCACGCTGCGCGCCCACAACGGCGGCATCATCGGGCCGAGCGCCATCCAGTTTGTCGCCGGGTTCCGCGCGGATTACACCCTCACCAGCACCGGCGCACTGGAAGCGGACGGCACGCTGCTGGAATTTGACGTCAACGAGGCGGCGATGGCGCGGGCGATGATGGCCCACAGCCGCAATGTGCTGGTGGCGGCGGATCACACCAAGTTCCGCGCCTCGGCTGCCGTGGAACTGGCGCAGGTCAGTGAGATAAGCGCCCTGTTTACCGACAGCGCCCCGCCGCCGCCGCTGGCTGCCCGGCTGGCGGCCGCCGCGGTGGAGGTGCACCTGGCCCCGATCACCGCCACCGGCGACGCCGCGCCCTGATCGTCACCAATCCGCTGAATGGGCGGCCCCGGCAGCCCTTTCACAGCGGATTACCCGGCAGCGGGAGTGGTATACTGGCCTTTATCACATCGCTGAGCGGATCACCTGCCCTATTTATGGACATCAAACAACTTATCTACCTCTGCAACCTGGAGCGGGAGCGCCATTTCGGCCGCGCCGCCGAAGCCAGTTTCGTCAGCCAGCCGACGCTCTCCATGCGGTTAAAAAACCTGGAAAAAGAGCTGGGCCTGAACCTGATCAACCGGGGAAACAACTTCGAGGGGTTCACTGCCGAAGGGCAGCGGGTGCTGAACTGGGCGCGCGAGATTGTCGCGGTCTATCAGGGGCTGAAGCTGGAGGTGGACTCCCTGAAGCATGGGCTGACCGGTACACTGCGCATCGGCGTGATGCCGCAATGCAGCCTGTCGCTGGCTGAAATGCTGAAGGGTGTGCAGGCGGACAACCCGCGTCTTGACTACCGGGTGGCCGAGCTGAGTGCCGATCAGCTGCTGGACGCGCTGAACAGCCATGCGGTGGACGTGGGCATCGGGTTCTTTGAGATGACGACGCTGAACGAGCTGCGTTTCCAGATGCAGCCGCTGGAAGACAGCGGCGTGGACGTGCTCTACCACCCGGACCATTTCCCGCAACTCAACGGTGACGCGCCGCTGACGCTGGCGGAGGCCGCGGTGCTGCCGCTCTGCCTCTCCGACCCGAGCCGCTATTTCCGCCGCTACCTGGACAACCAGTTCAGCCTGGCCGGGCTGGTGCTGCGCCCGATCCTCGACAGCAGCTCGATTTTCCAGCTGATGCAGGGGGTGTATGTCGGGCTGGGCTGCGGGCTGGTGCCGCACGGCCATTTGATTGACGCCATGACCCCGGCACTAAACCACCGCCCGCTGGCGATTGCACCAATGAGCCGCCACGCCGCGCTGGTGGTCGCCGAAACCGGCCGCGCCACCCCGCTCGCCCAGCACTTCTTCGATGCCGCCCAGCACTGGCTGCGTGAACGGCAGAAATAAAAACGCCGCCTGGGAAGGCGGCGTGGGGTGCCGGGTAAACGGCGCTTAATGTAACTGCGGCGCGCGCTGTTCGCGCCAGTAGGCGTGCAGTTGCAGGGCTGCGTCGCCGATGTCCGCCAGGCTCTGCACGTAAGCTTCCGGCGTCATCTGCTCCAGCAGCGGTGCGTTCTCCTCCTGCCCGTGCAGGGCAATCGCCCCCAGCGCCGGTTCCAGGCTCTCCGGCAGCGGCGGCCAGTCACCCAGCGCCACGCCGCGCAGGTAGCCGAAGCACCATTCGTCCACAATCACCTGCTCCTCATCCCCTTCCTCGAGGTAGCCGAACATCGGGTCAAACTGGTCAGGCGCGTCATTGAGCCGCTGGTCGATGTCGTTCATATGCTGGAAGGTGAGATCCATAAAGCGGTTCATCTCCTGCTCCGATGACCAGCGCGGGATCTGATCCTCCCCGCCCCACAGTGCCGTCAGCCACTGCGCCGGCTCAATCACCGTCGGCCCGGAGAGGATCGCCGTCAGCAGGCCATCCAGTTCCGAGACATCCAGCACCGAGTCATCATTGCCGTACTTCAGCAGCACCTCGTCCAGCCACTCCAGCTCATCTTCAGTCAATGGCCCTTGATTCATACTGCGCCTCCTCAGGCTTAGGGGGGGCCGCAGAATGGCACCCCGGTGTCTTACCTTTATTTTAGCTGCCAAAACCGGAACGGCAGAGAGAAAAAAGCCGGCGCAGCGGCCGGCTCGTTTTAGTCTGGCGGACTAGATCTTCAGTTTGACGTAATCCACCGCGCGGCTGAACAGGCTGCCCTGTTTCACCGGCTCCAGCACCACCAGCGGGATCGATTTGAGCACTTTGCCCTGATCGACAATGTTGATCTTGCCGACGGCCTGCCCTTTTTGCAGCGGTGCTTCCAGTTGCGGGCTGTTCAGCACATATTGCGCTTTGATCTTGTCGCTGTCACCGGCCGGGACGCTGAGGAACACTGCGTCGGCGCTGCCCAGTTTCACTTTGTCGGTGTCACCGTACCAGACCTTTTCGCTGGCGATGTTCTGCCCCGCTTTGAACACCGGCAGGGTGGCGAACTCACGGAAGCCCCAGGTCAGCAGTTTGCGCGCCTGCTCCTCACGCCCTTTCGGGCTTTTGCCGCCCATCACCACGGCGATCAGGCGGCGCTGGCCTTCGGTCGCGGAGGCGATGATGTTAAACCCGGCGCTTTCGGTGTGGCCGGTTTTCAGGCCGTCGACGTTGAGGTTTTTATCCCACAGCAGGCCGTTGCGGTTGTTCTGGGTGATGTTGTTGTAGGTCAGCGTCTTCTCGCTGTACATGTGGTACTCCTCCGGCTCGCCGTGGATGATGGCGCGCGAGAGCACCGCCAGGTCGTGCGCGGTGGTGAACTGCCCCGGCGCATCCAGCCCGTGGACGGTTTCGAAGTGGGTATCGTTCAGGCCGAGGCGGGCGGCGTACTGGTTCATCAGGCCGACGAACGCCGGCTGGCCGCCGGCCACGTAATCCGCCATCGCCACACAGGCGTCATTGCCGGAATCAATGATGATGCCGCGGCTCAGGTCACGCACGGTGACGCGGTCGCCGGGCTTGAGGAACATCAGGGAGGAGCCGGCAAACACCGGGTTGCCTGCGGCCCAGGCATCTTTGCCCACGGTGACCACGTCATCCAGGGTGATTTTGTGCTGGTCCAGCGCACGATCCACCACATAGCCGGTCATCAGCTTGGTGAGGCTGGCCGGGTTGCGGCGCTCGTCCTGGTTGCCCTGCGCCAGGATGTCGCCGGTGGCGTAGTCCATCAGCACAAAGGAGGCGGCATCAATGCCCGGTGCCACCACCGGGAACGCCACCGGCGCGACGCCGGCTGCGGTCGGTGCTTCTGCCGCCATGCCCTGCCCGGCGGTCATCATCAATACGCCACATAACATACTCAATACACTACGCTTCACACACTTATCCTCTTGCTGCGCGGGCAACCCCGGCCCACGCAAAAAAACCGATGAAAATCCGGCGGGTAGAGTGCATGAATTCCGAAGCCGGTGGAACCCTAAGACTTTTGCCAAAGATTGCATAATGAAACTGGGCTGTTACAACTTGGTCACAAAAACCGCGACCGGCGCAAACGGGCTTTTTGTTGCGCAATCTGCGCCGGCGCGATAAGCATCCTCTATCAGGCGATTGCGCCATTCGATTAGACGCTCACCCCTTCACTCCCTAGAATTGCGACATAAATTATGCAAACGCTTAAAAAAGTGTTTACGTTTCTGAAACAACTACACCTGCGACAACACATCGAATGAAATTCAAACCTGCTATTAAACCGTACACCGGCGCTGCGGGCGGCTGGGGCGCGCTTGAGTCCACCACCCGTTATGTTTTTGACAGCAAAAAAGTCCTGTCCAATTTGCGCAACCTGATGCGCGTCAACAAAGGCCGCGGTTTTGACTGCCCCGGCTGCGCCTGGGGTGACGATAACCACAGCACCTTCAGCTTCTGTGAGAACGGCGCGAAAGCCGTGACCTGGGAAGCGACCCGCAAAGCGGTAGAGCCGGAATTCTTCGCCAAACACAGCGTGACCACCCTGCGCGAGCAGAGCGACTACTTCCTGGAGTACCAGGGCCGCATCACCCACCCGATGCGTTATGACCGTGCCACTGACCGCTACCGCCCGGTAAGCTGGGAAGCCGCCTTCGCGCTGATTGCCGAACACATCAAGGCGATGGACAACCCGAACCAGATCGAGCTGTACACCTCCGGCCGCGCCAGTAATGAAGCCTCTTACCTTTATCAGGTCTTCGGCCGTATGCTCGGCACCAACAACTTCCCGGACTGCTCCAACATGTGCCACGAGGCGAGCGGTGTGGCGCTGAAGCAGAGCATCGGCGTCGGCAAAGGCACCATCCGCCTGGAAGACTTCGAGAAAGCCGACGCGATTTTCGTCTTCGGCCAGAACCCCGGCACCAACCACCCGCGTATGCTGCACAGCCTGCGCCATGCCGCCGACCGCGGTGCACGCGTGGTGAGCTTCAATACCCTGCGTGAGCGTGGCCTGGAGCGTTTTGCTGACCCGCAGAAACCGCTGGAAGTGATCACCACCAAAGCCGGCCGCATCAGCTCCGCCTATTACCAGCCGAACCTCGGCGGTGACATGGCGGCCGTGCGCGGGATGGTCAAAGTGTTGCTGGAGCGCCACCGCCTGAAGCTGGCGGCCGGTGAGCCGGGCCTGTTCGACCAGGCGTTCCTCGACCAGAACTGCGAAGGCGTGGAAGCCTATTTCGACGCGGTGGATGCCACCTCCTGGGATCACATCGTCAGCCAGTCCGGCCTGAGCGAGCAGGAACTGCGCGAAGCGGCCACCATTTATGAAGGCGCAGAACGCGTGATCTGCACCTGGGCGATGGGCCTGACCCAGCACAAGCACTCGGTGCCGACCATCCGTGAAGTGGTGAACCTGCAACTGCTGTTCGGCCAGCTCGGCAAACCGGGCGCCGGCCTCTGCCCGGTGCGCGGCCACAGTAACGTGCAAGGCAACCGCACGATGGGCATCGATGAGAAAGCCCCGGCCGCGCTGATGGACAGCCTGGCGGCGCATTTCAACTTCACCCCGCCGCGTGAAAAAGGCCACAACACCGTGGAAGCGCTGGAAGCGATGCTGCGCGGCGAAGTGAAAGTGCTGATCGCCCTGGGCGGCAACCTGGCGGCCGCCGCGCCGGACACCGACCGCACCGCCGCCGCCTTGCAGGCCTGTGACCTGAGCGTGCAGATCAGCACCAAACTGAACCGCAGCCACCTGCTGCCGGGCAAAGATGCGCTGATCCTGCCGACCCTGGGCCGCACTGAGCTTGACATGCAGGCCACCGGCTCGCAGTTCATCACCGTGGAAGACTCCTTCAGCATGGTGCACGCCTCCGAAGGCGTGGGCAAACCGATCTCCGACATGCAGCGCTCTGAAACCGCCATCGTCTGCGGCATCGCGGATGCGGTGCTCGGCACCCGGTACCTTGACTGGATGGCGCTGGCCGCTGACTACAACCTGATCCGCAACCACATTGAAGCCACCATCCCCGGTTTCCACGACTTCAATGCCCGTTGTGACATCAAAGGCGGCTTCTACCTGGGCAACGCGGCGGCAGAGCTGCGCTTCAACACGCCGGGCAACAAGGCACACTTCAGCAGCGCCCCGCTGCCGGATGCGGTGATCCCGATGCCGAACGGTGAAAAAGCGCCGTTTACCCTGCAATCCCTGCGTTCGCACGACCAGTACAACACCACCATCTACGGCCTGGATGACCGCTACCGCGGCGTGTATGGCCAGCGTGAAGTGCTGTTCATCCACCCGCAGGACATGGCGGCGCTGGACCTGAAAGAGGGTGAGCTGGTTGACATCGAGACAATCTGGCACGACGGCGTTGAGCGCGTGGTGACCGGCTTCAAGCTGGTGAGCTATGACATCCCGCGCGGTAACCTGGCAGCCTACTACCCGGAAACCAACCCGCTGGTGCCGATGTCCAGCTTCGGTGACGGCACCCATACCCCGACCTCCAAATCGGTGCCGGTGGTGATTCGCCGCAGCGAACAACGGGACCTCCGCCGCATCGCCTGATGCGGTTTCCCGGCCCCGGCCGGGGGCGTGCCAAAGGCGCTTTTTTCGCAGGGGATTGCGGCTAAAGCGCTTGCCCGTCGCGGCTGATTCGCGTAAAACTGTCAGCCGCGATTTACGCCACCTTTAACCCATGCCCGGGACGCTATGTTTCAAGATAACCCGCTGCTTGCACAGCTAAAACAGCAACTCCACTCTCAGACTCCCCGCGCGGAAGGCGTGGTCAAAGGCACTGAGAAAGGCTTTGGCTTCCTGGAAGTGGATGGCCAGAAAAGCTACTTCATTCCCCCGCCGTACATGAAGAAAGTGATGCACGGTGACCGGGTAATCGCTGCCCTCCATACCGAGAAAGAGCGCGAAGTCGCTGACCCGGAAACGCTGGTTGAGCCGTTTTTGACGCGCTTTGTCGGCCGGGTACAGAAAAAAGATGACCGTTTGTCGATCGTGCCGGACCATCCGTTACTGAAAGACGCCATCCAGTGCCGCCCGGCACGCGATGTAAAACATGATTTCAAAGAGGGTGACTGGGCCGTTGCTGAGATGCGCCGCCACCCGCTGAAAGGCGACCGCAGCTTCTACGCTGACCTGACCGCCTACATTACCTTTGGTGAAGACGATTTCGCCCCCTGGTGGGTGACGCTGGCGCGCCACAACCTCGAGCGCGAAGCGCCGGAGGCCGAAGCGCCGACCGAAATGCTGGCTGACCAGCCGCCGCGTGAAGACCTCACCGCCCTGCCGTTCGTGACCATCGACAGCGCCAGCACCGAAGACATGGATGACGCCCTTTATGTCGAGACGCTGGCCGACGGCCGCCTGCAACTCACTGTGGCGATCGCCGACCCGACCGCCTACGTCAGCGAAGGCAGTGACATCGACAACGCCGCGCGCATCCGTGCCTTCACCAACTACCTGCCGGGCTTTAACATCCCGATGCTGCCGCGTGACCTCTCCGATGACCTCTGCTCGCTGCGCCCGAACGTGCTGCGCCCGGTGCTGGCCTGCCGCGTGACGCTGGGTGAAGACGGCAGCCTGGGTGATGACATCCGCTTCTTTGCCGCCAACATCGAGTCCAAAGCCAAACTGGTGTACGACGAGGTCTCTGACTGGCTGGAAGAGAAAGGCGGCTGGCAGCCGCAAAATGACGCGATTGCTGAACAAATCCGCCTGCTGAAGCGCGTGTGTGACCTGCGCAGCCAGTGGCGTGAACAGCACGCGCTGGTGTTCAAAGACCGCCCGGACTTCCGCTTTGTGCTGGGTGACAAGGGCAATGTGCTGGAGATCGTGGTGGAGCACCGCCGCATCGCCAACCGCATTGTGGAAGAGTCGATGATTGCCGCCAACGTCTGCGCCGCCCGCGTGCTGCGTGACCGCCTCGGCTTCGGCGTGTACAACGTGCACACCGGCTTTGACCCGCTGCTGGTTGAGAATGCGGTCACGATCCTGGAGGCCAACGGCATCAAGGCGGACGCCGCCGAGCTGCTGACCCTGCCGGGCTTCTGCACCCTGCGCCGTGAGCTGGATGCCCAGCCGACGCCGTTCCTCGACAGCCGCATCCGCCGTTTCCAGACCTTCGCGGAGATCGCCACCGAGCCGGGCCCGCACTTCGGCCTTGGCCTGGAAGCGTACGCCACCTGGACGTCACCGATCCGTAAATACGGTGACATGGTCAACCACCGCCTGCTGAAAGCAATCATCCTGGAACAGGGTGCCGAGCGCCCGCAGGCTGAGATGACGCAACAGCTGGCTGACCGCCGCCGCCTGAACCGCATGGCAGAACGCGATGTGGGTGACTGGCTCTACGCCCGTTACCTGCAACCGAAAGTCGGCAGCGGCGAGCGCTTCAGCGCCGAGGTGATTGACGTCACCCGCGGCGGCCTGCGTGTGCGCCTGCTGGACAACGGCGCAGTGGCCTTTATCCCGGCCCCGTTCCTGCACGCCGTGCGTGACGAGCTGGTATGCAGCCAGGAAACCGGCACCGTGCAGATCAAAGGCGAAGTCGCCTACCGCCAGAGCGACGTGATCGAGGTTGAAATCGCCGAAGTGCGCATGGAAAACCGCAACGTGATCGCCCGCCCGGCTGCCTGACCGGATCCCCCTCCGGCACTGGCCTGATCATCCCGCACCCCGGTGCGGGATTTTTTTTGCCTGCGCCCGGCCGGTTTCTCACCCGGCCGGTTTCTCCGGCTAAAATCCTGCCCGCCTCACACTTCTTCGCTGCCCTGCTTCTCAAGCGCGCCACAATCCCTATGGTTAACAGGTTACAAAGGTTTAGCCGGGGTTACAGGCTGTTACCGGCGCATGACGCGCGTGCCCCGGCTGTGCATTTCCCCTTCCTCCCCCTACAGATACAAGGAGCAGTTTCCATGAACAACGTCAAAACCAGGCTTATCTGGTTAGCGGTGGCGTTACTCGGTGCGGTGGCCTTTGCCATGCTGGCCCTGAGCCGTGGCGAGGCGGTCAACGCCGTGTGGCTGGTGGTGGCCGCCGTGGCCTGTTACAGCATCGCTTACCGTTTTTACAGCCGGTTCATTGCCACCAGGGTGTTTGAGCTGGATGACCGCCGCATGACCCCGGCGGAGCGCCACAACGACGGGCTGGACTATGTGCCGACCAATAAGTGGGTGCTGTTCGGCCACCACTTCGCGGCGATTGCCGGGGCCGGGCCGCTGGTCGGGCCGATCCTGGCGGCGCAGATGGGCTTTCTGCCCGGCACACTGTGGATCCTGATCGGCGTGATGCTGGCCGGGGCGGTACAGGATTTCCTGGTGCTGTTTATCTCCACCCGCCGCGACGGTCGTTCGCTGGGTGAAATGGCGAAGCAGGAGCTGGGCGCATTCGCCGGGGTTATCACCATGCTCGGCGCACTGGGGGTGATGATCATCATCCTGTCGGCGCTGGCGCTGGTGGTGGTCAAGGCGCTGGCTGACAGCCCGTGGGGCCTGTTCACCATCGCCGCGACCATCCCGATTGCCTTGCTGATGGGCGTCTATATGCGCTTTATCCGCCCCGGCAAAATCGCGGAAGTCTCGGTTATCGGTTTTGTGCTGATGATGCTGGCGATTATCTACGGCGGCAACGTGGCGCAAGACCCCTACTGGGGGCCGTTCTTTACCCTGTCCGGCACCGCGCTGACCTGGGTGCTGGTGATTTATGGCTTTGTGGCCTCCGTGCTGCCGGTGTGGCTGCTGCTGGCCCCGCGTGATTACCTCTCCACGTTCCTGAAGATTGGCGTGATTGTCGGGCTGGCGGTCGGCATTGTGTTCGCCATGCCGGAGATGAAGATGCCGGCGGTGTCGCGCTTTATCGACGGTTCCGGCCCGGTGTTTGCCGGCAGCCTGTTCCCGTTCCTGTTTATCACCATCGCCTGCGGCGCCATTTCCGGCTTCCATGCGCTGGTGTCCAGCGGCACCACGCCGAAGCTGATTGAGCGTGAAAGCCATATCCGGTTTATCGGTTACGGCGCGATGCTGATGGAGTCTTTTGTGGCGATCATGGCGCTGATCTGCGCCTCAGTGATTGACCCCGGCGTTTACTTCGCCATGAACTCCCCGGCTGCGCTGATCGGCACCACAGTGGAGAGCGCCTCACAGGCGATCAACGGCTGGGGCTTTGTGGTAACGCCGGATCTGCTGACGCAGATTGCGCGTGACGTCGGCGAAACCTCGATCCTCTCCCGTGCCGGGGGCGCGCCGACCTTTGCCGTCGGCATGGCCCATATCATCACCGAGGTATTTAACAGCCGCGCCATGATGGCGTTCTGGTACCACTTCGCCATCCTGTTTGAGGCGCTGTTTATCCTGACGGCGGTGGATGCCGGTACCCGTGCCTGCCGCTTTATGGTGCAGGACCTGGCAGGCGTGGTGGTGCCGGGGCTGGCGAATAACCGCTCGTGGCTCGGCAACCTGGCCGGCACCACGGTCGCTGTGGCCGGCTGGGGCTTCTTCGTCTATCAGGGGGTGATCGACCCGCTCGGCGGCATCAACACCCTGTGGCCGCTGTTCGGCATCGGCAACCAGATGCTGGCCTCGATGGCGCTGATCCTCGGCACCGTGGTGCTGTTCAAGATGAAAAAACAGCGCTACGCCTGGGTGACGCTGCTGCCGACCGCCTGGCTGTTTATCACCTCGATGACCGCCGGCTGGCAGAAAATTTTCCATGAGAAACCGGCGATCGGCTTCCTGGCGCAGGCGCGGAAGTTCTCCGCCGGGATTGACGCCGGAACGGTGATCGCCCCGGCCAAATCACTGAAAGACATGGAAACCATTGTGTTTGCCAACCAGATTAACGCCGCGCTGTGTGGGTTCTTTATGCTGGTGGCCGTGACGATGCTGGTGGCCGCGTTCTTTGTTATCCGCCGGGCGTTGCAGTCCAGCAAGCCGACCACCCATGAAACCGAGGTGCGCCTGCGCCGGGAGGCAACACATGGCTGATCGCTCCCTGCTGCTGGCCGTACCGCGCCGGACGGTGCTGACGGTCAGTGCCTGCCACCCGCTGGCAGAGGCCCCGCCGCAGAGCCTGCACGGCCGGGTGCGCCTGGTTTTCCGCCGCCTGGCGCAAAGTTTCCGGCTGATGGTCGGCGTGCATGATTATCAGGCGTACCTGCGCCACCACCGGCTGCACCACCCCAATGAGGCGCCGATGAGTGAGCGCGCCTTCCACCGTTACTGCCTGGAGGCGCGCTTCCCCAGCCAGGGCGGGAAGCTGGGTAAATGCCCCTGCTGAGGCAAAAAAAAAACGGCTCCGTAAGGAGCCGTTCTTATTGGCGGCAAGGCCTACGCCACTTTGGCGATGGAAGACCAGCTCAGCGCCCCATCGGTATTCACAAACATGATCCCGGAGCCGGTGGTGTCCGCCCCCAGCCGTTCGGTGATTGTCCCGATCGGGTAGTTGGTGCCGGACGGCGTTGCCCATTTTGTCACCGTGGTGGCCCGGCAGCCGCGGGTCACGAAGCCCCGTTCGCCGGTGTAGTTGAAGCTGTCCATCAGCACGTTGTTAAACACAATGGAGGCACCGTTCACCAGATCCACCTTGGCCGCGCGCCCGCCGTTGATGATGGCGCTCTGGCGGTAAGCCCCGCTGATGGTGCCGGTAAAGTTACAGTCCGTGAAGGTCACCGGCGCATACCCCGCCACCGGCACTTTGGTTCCGGTGATATTGCCGCTGATGTAACTGCCCATGAAGGTGATATCCCCCCGGATATTGTTCGGGAAACTCACGTTGGTGATATTCCCTTTGATGACCTTCACCTTCCCGGCGTTGTAGAAGAACGACAGGTTCGCCACCGTGGGGTTGATGATGTCCATGTCCGATTCCACCTGGAGCACGTTGGAGACAGCCGGTTCCACCACGGTGATGTCATAGGTCGGCGCCTTGATGTACCAGGAGCTGAACAGACAGGTCGAGAACACCGATTTGGTGCCGTAGGCGGTACTGACCACAGAGGAGCCGCAGTTCCAGTTGCGGAACTCAGAGCGGTCAGCCGCCAGGTAGATCGACGGCACCAGCGACACCCCAACCGTCTGCTGGGTGGTGTTATCGAGTTTGTCGGCGTCAATGATCACCTGCTGGATAATCGAGTTGCCGGTGACGATGCTGTGGTTGAGGTATTTCAGGCCGGAGGCCAGCCCGGTGGTGCCGTCATCCTCAGTCAGGATAATCAGCCGTTCCGCGTGGATGTTGTTGATCACATTCCGCACTTTATTGGCGATTTTGATGCCGCGGTGGTAAGCCTGCTCACACTGCACAGAGACAATGTGGGTGGCGTTCTGGGTATCCGAATCTGACCCCATCACCAGCGCGTAATCGTTCAGGTTACCGCAGCGCTCTACGCTCAGCCGCTGGAACGTGGAGTCCCAGATGGTGTCCTGGTGGATACCGATACCGTTAAACCCTTGCGCGCGGACATGCTCACCGACAAACCATTGGCCTTTCATATAGATGCCGTTCAGCACCGTATCGCGACTGTCGCACTCCACCACTAATGACCCGTCAATGATCTGGCGGCTGGTGCGCCCCGCGTTGGCTGCTTTGGTCGGATCCCCCAGTGTCAGCACATAATCGCCGACGAAGCCGCTCGGCCTGACCTTAAACCGGCCCGCCTGGTCTGCGATGATACGCGTGACGCTGGTCAGGTCGATGGTGGCACTGACGCGCCACGGGCCGAAGCGGAAATCCACCACTTTACCGGCAGACGCCGCCACATAGGCTTTCATCTGCGTGGTGCAGTCGATGCTGCCGCCGGGGCGGCAACCGAAATGCACCGGCAACAACTGGTTTTCCATGCGTTTCCAGCGTTTGCCGCCAGGGGTGACGATCACGGAGCCGCCATTGTCCACGCTGGTGGTGTCTTTGGCGTCATAGGCAAAAAGGCCGCCGCCGTTGGGGATGCTGTCGGTGTAGGTGACATTGCTGTAGTAACTGGCGACGTTAATGGTTTCGCCATCGGTGGTCGGTTCAATTTTACGTAAAGCGACGATATCAAGGCACTGTGTAGCCATGGTTACTTCCTCCTGTTCACTATGAACACCTGCGTAATCACAAAACCCCGTGGCAGGTACGAATCGCTAACTTAAGGGGCGATAATGAGTTTTCGCCTCCCAGCAAGCCAAAGACTAGCGAAACCGTGGGCAGTGAGGAGTCAACAAACATCAATAAACAACACTGTTAATGTTTAAGCAAAACAGGGCGTGGAGAAACAGCAGGATAGCGCCGGAGGAAAACGCCCTGCGCCGGGGGGGCGGGCCATAAAAAACCCCGCCTGGTGAGGGCGGGGTGTTCAGATAACGGATATAAATGGCTTATTTAATGCGCGCCGCCTGCTGGTCGAGGCTGGTTTTGTGGGCACTCTTCACCCTTTTTGACCAGATTGCCGTGATGATCGGCACCAGGACGGAGGTCACAATCACCGATGTCGCCACCAGCGCCGTGGCAGCCGGGGCCACGCTGCGGAATTCCGGTACCATTTCAGCGATCAGCACCGGGGTGGCCACAGCGGCACCCGCCGAACTGGAGGCTGCCACACCGGCGGTGCCGTCACCGCCTCCCAGGAATTTATCGGCCAGGATCAACGGGATACCGGTGATGATAATCACCATAACACCCAGCAGGATCCCCAGCAGGCCGGTCTGGGCAATCACGCTCAGGTTAATGGTGTTGCCCAGGGCAAAGGCGAAGAACGGGATCAGCGTCTGCACCGCTTTGCCGAAGAAATCACGCAGTTCCGGGTCGAGGTTGCCGAGCGCAAAGCCCACCAGGAACGGCAGCACCGCCCCGACAAACACATGCGGCTCAAAGGACGCGATGCCCGCCGTGCCGAGGATGACCATGGTCATCAACGGGCCGGACTCCAGCGACATCAGCACGAAGGCCCCCGCTTCCTCTTTCGTGCCGTACTGCTGCATGATAGAGGCGTACAGCCCGCCGTTGGTCATGTCCATCGCGGCCACCAGCGCCAGCGTTGACAGCCCGGCAAAGAAGCCGATTTCGACGCCGTTTTCCGGCAATATCCGGGAGGCGATCGCCGCCACAATCCAGGCGACCGCGATTTTGGTGACCACCAGCGTGCCGGACTTGCGCAGCACGGTGCCGGTGGCGCTGAGCTTGATCGACGCCCCCATACAGAAGAACCAGACCGCCAGGATCGGCACCGTACCGGCGATCAGGCCATTGGTAAAGGAGCCAAAATATTTTCCGGCATCCGGCGCAAAGGTATGGCACAGCGCACCGAGAAACAGCGGCACCAGCATCATACCGCCCGGAATTTTTTCTATCGCACGTTTAATTTGCATGGGACTTTTTCGCCTCAGAGAACTAAGAAAACGGATGCGCGGCCACTGTGTCCAGCGAGCCTTATTCATTCATGCGCCAATGGTTGAGTAAGTTAACCGTTTACATGGTGAATAAAAATGATCTCACCCACAATTTTGAAACGCCGTTTCTATTTTTGTGACGCAGGCAGTTCACCTCTGGTCAGGCAGGCTAAAAAATCTCATTGCGATCTCATTTTTCTCAAAAATGGCGGGAAAAGCAGCAACGGGGGAGGCAAAAAAAGCCTGCCGGGCGGCAGGCTTACCGCGCAAGGGCGGCGTCAGCTCAGCACACGGGTGCCGAATGCGCCCTGCCAGTCATTGCCGAAGGCCTGGATCGCGGCGTCTACCGCCGGGGCGGTAAACAATTGCTCTGCCACATCCACCGGCAGGGTAATCGAACGGCAACCGGCCAGCAGGCAATCGACCGCCTGGCGCGGGGTACGGAAGCTGGCCGCCAGCACGCTGGCGTGCGGTGCGTGCTGGTCCAGCAACGATTGCAACTGGCGCACCATCGCGATGCCGTCACTGCCCTGCGCATCCAGCCGGTTGACATAGGGCGCCACATACTCCGCCCCGGCCAGCGCGCCCAGCAGCCCCTGCCCGGCGGCGTAAACCGCCGTGCCCAGCGTCGGGATGCCGAGGCTTTTCAGCGTCTTCAGCGCTGCCAGCCCCTCGCCGTTGACCGGCACTTTCACCACCAGCCCCGGCACCCGCTGCGTCAGCATCTGCGCTTCGGCCACCATGTGGTCTGCATCCTCTGCCAGCACCTGGGCAAAGAGTTTGCCGGTGCCGCCCAGTGCATCCCGCAGCGCGGGCAGCACGTCCCACAGCGGTTTCCCGGCGCGGGCCACAATGCTTGGGTTGGTGGTGACGCCATGCAGCGGCAGAATGCGCGCCAGGCGTTTGACGGCATTCACGTCTGCCGTATCCAGATATAGCTCCATCTCACTCTCCTGATTAATTGGGTAACGTCACACTGCCCGCATGGTAACGGATAAAGCCGCCCTCTTCTTGACCCGCGTCAATATAACTTTCGTTCGAAACCATTTTAATCTCCGAACGAAATGGAGGCGCTATGCTGTTTAATCTTCAACGATACTCAACCCACGATGGCCCCGGCATCCGCACCGTGGTGTTTCTAAAAGGCTGCTCGCTGAGCTGCCGCTGGTGCCAGAACCCGGAAAGCCGCGCCCGCACGCCCGACCTGCTGTTTGACCCGCGCCTGTGCATTGCCGGTTGCCGCGAATGCAGCCAGCGCTGCCCGGAGGCAGTGACGCATCAGCAGGATCACCTGACCCTGCACCGTGAACGCCTGACAGAGGCAGATTTGCCGGTGCTGGCGGCCGGTTGCCCGAGCGGCGCGCTGTCGTTGTGCGGCGAGGCGCTGGACAGGGACGCCGTCATGGCGACCCTGTTGCGTGACCGGCCTTTCTACCAGCGCAGCGGCGGCGGCATCACGCTCTCCGGCGGCGAACCCTTTATGCAGCCGGACGCCTGCGCTGACCTGTTGCAGCGCTGCCGGGCCGAAGGGCTGCACACCGCCGTGGAGAGCTGCCTGCATGTGCCGTGGCATTACATTGCGCCCTCCCTGCCGCACCTGTCACTGCTGCTCGCTGACCTGAAACACGTTGATGACGCGCGCTTTCGCGACTGGACCGGCGGCTCCGCGCGGCGGGTGATGGCCAATTTCCGCCGCCTGGCAGAGGCCGGGGTGCCGGTGATTGTGCGGGTGCCGGTCATTCCCGGTTTCAACGCGGATAATGACTCGTTGCGCGCCATCATCGATTTTGCCGCAGACGAGACGCCCTGCAAAGAGATCCATTTTCTGCCTTACCACACGCTCGGCATCAATAAGTATGCCTTGCTGAACCAGCCCTACACCGCACCGGCCACGCCGCTGGATGACCCGGCGCTGCTGGCCTTTGCCCGGCATTATGCCCGGCAGCGCGGCCTGGACGCCCTGTTAAGAGGATAGCACCATGACCCAACTCAACCTTGATACCCTGAGTGACCGTATCCGCGCCCACAAGGCGGCGCTGGTCGCGATTGTCAAACCGCCGATCTGCACCGAGCGGGCGCAGCACTACACCGAGATGTACCAGCAGCACCAGGATAAACCACTGCCGGTGCGCCGCGCGCTGGCCCTGGCGCACCACCTGGCACAACGCACCATCTGGATTAAGCATGACGAGCTGATTGTCGGCAACCAGGCGAGCCAGGTGCGCGCCGCGCCAATTTTCCCGGAATACACCGTCAACTGGATTGAGAAAGAGATCGACGATCTGGCCGACCGCCCCGGTGCCGGGTTCGCCGTTTCCGAGCAGGACAAAACCGTGCTGCATCAGGTCTGCCCGTGGTGGCGCGGCCAGACGGTACAGGATCGCTGCTACGGCATGTTCACGGACGAACAGAAAGCGCTGCTGGAGGCAGGCATTATCAAGGCCGAAGGCAATATGACCTCCGGCGACGCCCACCTGGCGGTGAACTACCCGCTGTTGCTGGAGCTCGGGCTGGACGGCCTGCGCGAAAAAGTCAGTGAACGCCGCGAGCGGCTGGCGCTCACCGACTGGGAAGACCTGCATAAAGAGCAGTTCCTGAAAGCAATTGATATTACCCTGGCCGCGCTCAGTGACCACATCCTGCGCTTTGCCGATCTGGCGCGGCGTATGGCGGCGGAAGAGACGCGCCCTGCCCGCCGCGACGAATTGCAGGCGATCGCGGCCAACGGTGAACTGATCGCCCACCAGCCGCCGCAAACCTTCTGGCAGGCGCTGCAACTCTGCTATTTCGTGCAACTGGTGTTGCAGATTGAGTCCAACGGCCACTCCGTCTCCTTCGGCCGCCTCGACCAGTACCTCTACCCGTGGTACCGGCGGGATGTCGAGCTGACCGGCGCGCTGCCGCGTGAACAGGCGATTGAGCTGCTGAACAGCTGCTGGCTGAAACTGCTGGAAGTGAACAAGATCCGCTCCGGCAGCCACTCCAAAGCCTCGGCCGGCAGCCCGCTCTACCAGAATGTCACCATCGGCGGCCAGCGCTGGGCAGACGGCCGGGCGGTGGATGCGGTTAACCCGCTCTCCTATGTGGTGCTGGAATCCTGCGGCCGGTTGCGCTCCACCCAACCGAACCTCAGCGTGCGTTACCACAGCGGGATCAGCGATGATTTTATGGATGCCTGTGTGCAGGTGATCCGCTGTGGCTTCGGGATGCCGGCGTTCAACAACGATGAGATCGTGATCCCGGAGTTTATCAAGCTGGGCGTTTCGCGCGAGGATGCCTACGACTATGCCGCCATCGGCTGCATTGAAACCGCCGTAGGCGGCAAATGGGGCTACCGCTGCACCGGCATGAGCTTCATTAACTTCGCCCGCGTGATGCTGGCGGCGCTGGAACAGGGGCGCGACAGCCAGAGCGGCCGGGTGTTCCTGCCGCAAGAACAGGGGCTGTCACAGGGCAATTTCACCCGGTTTGACGAGGTGATGGCCGCCTGGGACCGCCAGATCCGCTACTACACCCGCAAGTCGATTGAGATTGAGTGCGTGGTGGATACCGTGCTGGAGGAGAATGCCCATGACATCCTTTGCTCCGCGCTGGTGGATGACTGCATTGAGCGCGGCAAAAGCATCAAACAGGGCGGCGCAAAATATGACTGGGTTTCCGGCTTGCAGGTCGGCATCGCGAACCTCGGCAACAGCCTGGCGGCGGTGCGTACGCTGGTGTTTGAACAGGGTATTATCGGCCAGCAACAGCTGGCGGCGGCGCTGGCCAGCGATTTCAGCGGGCTGGACGGCGAGAAACTGCGCCAGCGGCTGGTCAACGGCGCGCCGAAATACGGCAATGACCGCGATGAGGTGGATGACCTGCTGGTGCGCGCCTACCAGACCTACATCGATGAGCTGAAGCAGTACCACAACACCCGCTTCGGCCGCGGCCCGGTGGGCGGCACCTACTACGCCGGGACGTCCTCCATCTCTGCCAATGTGCCGTTCGGCGCGGCCACCCCGGCGACGCCGGACGGCCGCAAGGCCGGCACGCCGCTGGCAGAAGGCGCCAGCCCCGCCTCCGGCACCGATACCCTCGGCCCAACGGCAGTGTTCAACTCGCTCGGGAAATTGCCGACCTCGGCGATCCTGGGCGGCGTGCTGCTGAACCAGAAACTGAACCCGGCCACGCTTGAGAACCCGCGCGACCGCGAAAAACTGCTGGCGCTGCTGCGCACGTTCTTTGATGTCCACCACGGCTGGCATGTGCAGTACAACATTGTGTCGCGTGACACACTGCTGGCCGCCAAGGCGCAGCCGGATCAGTACCGTGACCTGGTGGTGCGTGTTGCCGGTTACTCGGCGTTCTTTACGGCTTTATCGCCGGACGCGCAGGATGATATTATTGCGCGCACTGAACACACGCTCTGAGAAACCTCTTTTTTCAGAAGATACTTTGTGGCAGCCACCCGGCTGCCCTTTTTTGTCTGGGCCACTATGAACGCACGACAACAACACATTATGCAGGTGGTAAACCAACAGCGCCGGGTCAGCGTGGGCGAGCTTGCCCAGCAGTGCGGCGTCTCTGAGGTGACTATCCGGCAGGATCTTAACCGTCTTGAGCAGCGCAGCTACCTGAAGCGCGTTCACGGTTACGCCGTCGCGATTGAAAGTGACGATCTGGACGCGCGGATGATGTCTAATTTCGCCCAGAAGCAGAAACTGGCGCAGTTTGCCGCCTCACTGGTCAATGACGGCGACACCATCTTTATCGAAAGCGGCAGCAGCAATGCCCTGCTGGCGCGCTACCTGGCGGAGCGCAAGCACATTACGCTTATCACCGTCAGCAGCTATATCGCCCATTTACTGCGCGCTACCCCGTGCGATGTGATTTTGCTGGGCGGCATGTACCAGAAAGAGAGCGAAACCGTGGTCGGCCCGCTGACCCGGCTCTGCATCCAGCAGCTGCATTTCAGCAAAGCCTTTGTCGGCATCGACGGTTTTACGCCGGAGAGCGGCTTTACCGGGCGGGACATGATGCGCGCCGATGTGGTCAACGCGCTGCTGGCGAAGGGGGCCGAGAATATCGTGCTGACCGACTCCTCGAAATTCGGCCAGATCACCCCCAACGTGCTGGGCGCAGCCAGCGCCTTCAGCCGGGTGATAACCGACGACAAACTGCCGCCGCAGTATGCGGATTACCTGATCGGGCAAGGGATTACGGTGGATCGGGTCAGCGAATAACGTTGGCCTGGAAGAACAGCGGCCCGCGTTGCCGCAGGCTGCTGAGGAAGAGGATAAAGGCCGGCGGCGCCGGTGGTTATTAACCCAGGCTGTTATTGGCCCAGGCCCTTATTGACCATAGTAGGCATTTTTGCCGTGCTTGCGCAGGTAGTGCTTGTCCAGCAACTGCGGCTGCATCGCCGGAAGTTCCGGGGTAAGCTGGCGCGAGAAAATGCCCATATACGCCACCTCTTCCAGCACCACGGCGTTGTGCACCGCGTTGTCGGCGTCACTGCCCCAGGCAAACGGGCCGTGGGAGTGCACCAGCACCGCCGGTACGGCCTGCGGATCGATCTGACGTTCGCGGAAGGTTTTCACGATCACCTCGCCGGTTTCCCACTCATAACGCCCGCCAATCTCCGCCCCGGTCATCATCCGGGTACAGGGGATGGGCCCGTAGAAGTAGTCTGCGTGGGTAGTGCCCCAGGCCGGGATGTCCTGCCCCGCCTGCGCCCAGATGGTGGCATGGCGTGAGTGGGTATGCACAATGCCGCCCGCCTGTTCAAAATTAAGGTAGAGCACCCGGTGGGTGTCGGTGTCTGACGAGGGCTTTTTGCTGCCTTCCACCACGCGGCCGCTCTCCAGCTCCACCACCACCATGTCTTCGGCCGTCATATGCGCATACTCCACCCCCGAGGGTTTGATCACCAACAGCCCCTGTCCGCGGTCAACGGCGCTGACATTTCCCCAGGTAAAGGTCACCAGATTGTGGCGCGGCAGGGCCAGGTTTGCTTCCAGCACCTGTTGTTTCAATTCGTTAAGCATCTTCATGTCCTTGGTTACTGCGCAGATGCCCTATTCTGGAAGCCCGGCCCGATGCCCGGTATGGGTGAAATCGCTGAAGAGTGCGTAGAAACCTGCTGTGTCGCCATCTGTGTCTTTTTGTGCGGCACCCATTCCGGGCGAAATAAATTAAGAATATTTACCTAGTCGCTGCGCCGGCAATAAATAGAATACGCCCTGTCCGGTTCTGTTTTTTTGCGTTGTTTTTATGGCCGTTCTGTCGGGCGGCGAAATAGAACACCAGGAAACCCGGTTCATTCCACGGGAATGCCAATGAACATTCTGATGTTCCCGATAATCTGCTGTGTGGAATTCCACCCAGAGACACGAAGCTGGGCATTATTGCCTATAATGAATACAGCAGTACCGGCTTGGGTTGATTAATTTCACTTAAGTCAAAATATGGCGTATTCCCCTGCAAGGAGAAGTAAACATGATGAAAGTCAATAAACGTCTGACCACCGTGGTGCTGGTCACGACCCTGGCCCTTTCCCTGTCGGCCTGTTCCAACATGTCCCACCGCGGCCGTAACACCGCCATCGGCGCAGGTGCCGGTGCACTGGGCGGCGCAGTCCTGACAGACGGCAGCACCCTGGGTACGCTGGGCGGTGCAGCCATCGGCGGGATTATCGGCCATCAGGTTGATCGTTAATTGAAATAGCGTTGAAAAAAGAAAAGTAAAGAAATGTCTGTCCGGGTCAGGTTATTTAACCGGCCGCGTTTACCTGCTAAAGGCGTTATAAACGCAACAACAGGCAGGACAGATAATCAGGCAGGATGCCGGTAACAGATTTCAGGTCTGATAATAAAAAAGGTGCGTTAAAGGCACCCGCGTCAGGAATAACCGGGCTATCCGCCGGGATATCCCCCTCAGCGTTACCTGAGCGCATTTTGATAAGTATGACGTTTATTCACGCCCAGCAACCTCAACGTTGTCACCTGCGGGCGCACTGTGCGCCCGCAGTTTTCATCACCGGTATCAGCCGCCCGCCAGTTTGACTTTCATGCCTTTGGCTTCCAGCAATTGCTGCAACAGCTCACGCTTGTCGCCCTGGATTTCAATCACGCCCTCTTTTACCGCACCGCCGCAGCCGCATTTTTTCTTCAGCTCCGCCGCCAGTTTCTCCAGTGCCGCGTCATCCAGATCCACCCCGGTGATCACGCAGACCCCTTTGCCTTTACGGCCGCTGGTCTGGCGCTGGATACGTACGATGCCGTCACCTTTCGGCCGCGCCGGTTTGCTCTGTGGGGCGACAATCCGGCCGCTGTCGGTGGAGTACACCAGCGGGTTATCATCACGTGCCATCCTCTTCTCCTCAGGCCAGTTCAGCTAAAATAGCGCGCAGCGCCGCAGCCGGATCGGCAGATTGGGTAATCGGACGCCCGATCACCATATAGTCCACGCCCGCGGCCTGTGCCTGTTGCGGGGTCATGATGCGGCGCTGGTCGCCTGCGTCACTGCCCGCCGGGCGGATGCCGGGGGTCACCAGCCGGAAATCAGGGCCGCACTGCTGCTTGAGGCGCACCGCTTCGTGGGCGGAACAGACCACGCCATCCAGCCCGCAGTCACGGGTCAGGCGCGCCAGCCGCTCTGCATGGTCTGCCGGGGAGAGATCAATGCCGACGTCGGCCAGATCGCCCTGTTCCATGCTGGTCAGCACAGTGACGGCAATCAGCAGCGGCGCATCGGCACCCAGCGGCAGCAGCGCCTCGCGGGCGGCCGTCATCATCCGGCGGCCACCGCCGGCGTGCACGTTCACCATCCAGACGCCCAGCTCAGCGGCTGCGGCCACCGCTTTGGCCACGGTGTTGGGGATGTCATGGAATTTCAGATCGAGAAACAGCTCAAAACCCCGGCTGTGCAGGTCACGCACCAGTTGCGGCCCAAACAGGGTGAACATCTCCTTGCCGATTTTCAGGCGGCAGTCACGCGGGTCAATCTGGTCAGCAAAGGCCAGCGCGGCCGCCTGATCAGCATAGTCCAGCGCGACAACAACCGGTGAGGAGACCGGGCCACGGGAGGTGGGGGTGAGAACAGACGCCATTTCTTCATCCTTATACGCGGGGGGTTGGGCAGGGATCGCCATTTTTACCGCCCGCATTCTACATGGCAGCGGCGGGAAAGCCCAGCGTGCGCCGGGCCGCACGGCAGAGCGCCGTGCTTACTGGCCGTCTAGGCCGCGGATCGGTTTGACGGAGGCCCAGGCACGGCAGGACGGGCAGTGCCAATACAGGGAATGGGCGGTAAAGCCGCATTTATGGCAGCGGTAGCGCGGTTTGGTACGGATCTGCTCGCCGACCATGTCACGCAGCAGTTGCAGGCTCTCTTTGGCGCGCCCCTCTTCGGCGTCGGCCAGGTGGTAATCCATCAGCCGGTAGAAGACGCGCATGGTCGGGTGGCGCTGCAACTGGCGGTTGATATAGACCTGCGCCACGTCACGGCCTTCGTCCTGCTCCAGGATCTCCGCCAGATAAAGCTCCGCCACCGCGCCGGTGTTGCTCTCCACACAGCGCTTGAGGAAGGCTGTCCACTCCGCCGGTTGTTGCAGGTGAGAAAAACATTCATGCAGCATCGGCAGGGTTTCGCTGACCATCTCTTTGTCCTGCTCCAGCACCTGCTCCAGTGCGGCGGCGGCTTTCGCCCACGCCTCCTGCGCCATAAAAATGCGGCCCTGCATGATGGAAACGCGCGCGCAGTTGCGGTCGGCGGCGGAGGCTTTTTTCAGCAGCCCCATCGCCTTTTCCTGATCGTCACTGCCCATCGCCAGCAGGGCCAGTTCACAGTAGAAGTGCGCCACCTCGGCCCGTTTGTCCTCTTTGCCCAACCGGGTGAGTTTTTCCGCGACATCAATCGCTTTTTGCCAGTCGCTGGTGGCCTGGTGAATCACCAGCAGCTGTTGCAGTGCCGAGTGCTGGAAATCCTCTTCTTTAATCAGCTGGGTGAACATCTCCTCCGCCCGGTCATAGAACCCGGCGGCCATGTAGTCGCGCCCCAGTTGCTGTACCGCCAGTAACCGCTGTTCAAAAGAGAGCGACGCGCTCTCCATCAACGCCTGGTGGATGCGGATGGCGCGATCGACCTCGCCGCGTGAACGGAACAGGTTACCCAGCGTCAGGTGGGCTTCCACGGTGCTGCTGTCCTCTTTCAACATATCGAGGAACAGGTCGACCGCTTTATCCTGCTGGTTGGAAAGCAGGAAGTTCACCCCGGCCACATACTCGCGTGACAGGCGGTTCGCCTCCTGTTGCTTGTTCTGTTGAGCACTTCTGTGCCCCATGTACCAGCCGTAGGCGGCTGCCACAGGCAACAACAGAAACAGCAGCTCTAACATAGGGGGCTATTCCTTGCTGAGAGAGGTCTGCGCGGCAGGCTGGCTCTCACCGGCCGGTGCAATCTGCTGCTCCAGGCGTTTGATCTTACGCTGTGCGCGGGAGAGTGACAGGCGTACGCGCAGGTAGAACAGGCCGCAGATGACCCAGCCAAGGATAAAGCCGGTGCCGAACAGCGTGGCCAGCAAGGTAGAGACGCGGTAATCGCCCTGGGCAAGGAGATAATTAAAGGTGACCACCTGATCGTTATGGGCGCCTAACGTGATGGAAATCACGATGATCACCAGCAAGACCAAAAAAATGAGCAAATATTTCACATTTATTCCTGTGATGCCGGGTTAACCGGATGAATTAAGCCAACATTGTGGCGTCCTGACCTATTAAGTTAGCACTTCCCATTGCAGCTGGGAAACCCTGCGCCATGATAAAGCCGCTTACCGCCGCTATTTGCACACTGTGTGCCCAATGGCCGGAATAAACCGGCAGGGGCGCGGCGGGAAAACGCCCGCCCTCGCCCCGCCAGGATCAGGTTTTTTCGCGCTCGGCGATCTCTTTATGCTCGTCACGCTCCACGTTCAGCGGGCCGATGAAGCGTTGCACCACACAGCAGGCCAGCGTCACCAGCGCCCAGCTCATCACCGTCGCCATCGCCAGATCGCGCGGCCAGTGCATCCCGAGCACCAGCCGGCTGCCCATCACCGCCACGGCCCAGACCACCAGCAGCACAATGGTTTTATAGCGGCGGCGCGGCCAGAGCAGGCCGATGCCGAGCAGCGCCCAACTGGCGGCAAACATGGTATGGCCGGAGGGGAAGGCAAAACCGGTCTCAAACTGCCAGTGCGCTTTCAGCCAGTGCGGCACCTGGGTATTGTCCCGCAACTGTTCCTCCACCAGCGCGCTGCGGTCCGCCCGCTTGAGCTGGTAGAACGCCTGGTTATCCACCTGGTACTGCTGTTCCATCCAGACCACAAACGGCCGCGGCTCCTGGACATGCTCCTTGACCAGGCTTTTGAGTTGCTGCCCCAGCAGGATGGCCGCTGACAGCAGCAGCGCCAGCCCGATCGCCCCACGCAGCTGGAAACGCAGGCACCACAGGAACCAGGCGATCAACAGCGCAGAGGTGATAATCCCCCACGGGCGGGTCACGGTCTGGGTTATCCAGTACAGCCCCCGCAGGAAAGGCCCGGCATCACCCGGCTGCCACTGCCAGCCCGACGCCCAGACGGCCAGCGGCATCAGCAGCAGGATCAGCGCACCCAGCGTGGTGCGTTTTACAATGGCGAACAGCGTGCCGTTTGCCAACAGGGAAGTGCGATTTTCAGGCATGGTACCGTCCTTGTAAAAATGAGCGTTAATTTAACCACGTCGTCATAAGCTTGACACAATAAATCCATTTCACCGCGGCCAAAGTACGCTAGTATTTCGAATGGCCGAAAACAGGCCGCTCCCCGGCAGGTCATCAGCCCTTTTGTTGCCTATCCAGCATGATCGGCGGGTTTTTGCCTGCCCGGCGTCTGCTTTTTGCTGTGGCGGCGGCGGCCGGTTGTACGGCTCCCCGGCGGTTTAGTGCTGGTCAAGGCGCGCCGCAGAACGTAGGATGCGCAACAAGAATAACGTCAAATATCAGTTTTTTTGGAGAGTAACATGCAGCTTAAACGGGTCGCCGAAGCGAAACTGCCGACGCCGTGGGGGGATTTCCTCATGGTCGGCTTCGAAGAGTTGGCCACCGGGCAGGATCACGTGGCGCTGGTGTACGGCGATGTCTCCGGCAGTGCGCCGGTGCTGGCACGTGTGCATTCAGAGTGCCTGACCGGCGATGCCCTGTTCAGCCTGCGTTGCGACTGTGGTTTCCAGCTGGAAGCCGCCCTGACGCAGATTGCCGAAGAGGGGCGCGGCATCCTGCTCTACCACCGTCAGGAAGGGCGCAACATCGGGCTGCTGAACAAAATCCGCGCGTATGCGTTGCAGGACAAAGGCGCAGACACCGTGGAAGCCAACCATCAGCTCGGGTTCGCCGCCGATGAGCGTGACTTCACCCTGTGCGCGGATATGTTCAAGCTGCTGGGGGTAGACGCCGTGCGCCTGCTGACCAATAACCCGAAAAAAGTGGCGATCCTGACGGAAGCCGGCATCAACATCACCGAACGTGTGCCGTTGATTGTGGGGCGCAACCCGAAAAATGAGCACTATCTGGCGACCAAAGCGGCCAAAATGGGCCACCTGCTCGACCCGAAAAAATAAGCCGTTCCGGCACGAAAAAGGGCACCCCAGCGGGTGCCCTTTTTTATAGGCCGCCGGGCAACAGGTGCCCGGCACATCGCGGCTTAGGCCAGCATTTTACGGATCATATAGTGCAGGATGCCGTCATTGTTGAAGTAGGTCAGCTCATTGCTGGTATCGATGCGGCAACGGGCGTCGATCTCAGCGGTATGGCCATCTGCGTAGGTCAGCGTCACTTTTACCGTTTGCCCCGGTGACAGGGTTTGCAGGCCATGAATACTGATCTGCTCCTCGCCGGTCAGCGCCAGGGTTTTGCGGGTTACCCCGTCCGGGAACTCCAGCGGCAAAATCCCCATGCCGATCAGGTTAGAACGGTGGATACGTTCAAACGATTCGGCAATCACCACACGGATCCCCAGCAGTCGCGGCCCTTTCGCCGCCCAGTCACGGCTGGAGCCGGAACCATATTCCTTACCGGCAATCAC
The DNA here is from genome assembly GCF_002858805.1 of Chimaeribacter arupi. Lineage (GTDB taxonomy): Bacteria > Pseudomonadota > Gammaproteobacteria > Enterobacterales > Enterobacteriaceae > Chimaeribacter > Chimaeribacter arupi. The sequence continues at coordinate 51,343 of NZ_PJZI01000018.1, read as the reverse complement.
CGCCAGCGGCACCTTCTCCTGCTGGTAACGCATTGCGGCATCATACACTGCCATCTGCTCCTGGGACGGCAGGTGGCGGGTGATCCCACCCTCCACGCCCGGCACCAGCTCGTTACGGATGCGCACGTTGGCAAAGGTCCCGCGTACCATCACCTCGTAGTTGCCGCGGCGCGAACCGTAGGAGTTGAAATCCTCTTTCGCCACGCCATGATCGCGCAGATAGTACCCGGCCGGGCTTTCCGCCTTGATGTTACCCGCCGGCGAGATGTGGTCCGTGGTCACTGAGTCGCCCAGCATCAGCAGGATGCGCGCGCCTTCGATGTCCTGCACCGTTTTCGGCTCCGCCTCCATGTCGTCGAAGAACGGCGAATGGCGGATGTAGGTGGAGTCATGCTGCCAGCTGTAGGTCGGCGAGCCTTTCACCTGAATCGCCTGCCAGTTTTCATCGCCGTTAAACACCTCAGAGTACTCTTTGAGGAACATCTCGGTGCGTACCTGCTCCACGGCCTGCGCGATCTCATTGGCACTCGGCCAGATCTCATGCAGGTAGACAGGTTTGCCCTCTTTGTCGGTGCCGAGCGGATCGGCACTGAGGTTGACCTTCAGGTTACCGGCCAGCGCATAGGCCACCACCAGCGGCGGCGAGGCGAGCCAGTTGGTTTTGATCAGCGGGTGGATGCGCCCTTCAAAGTTACGGTTGCCGGAGAGCACCGCGCCCACCGTCAGGTCACCGGCTTTGATCGCCTCTTCAATCGGGCCGAGCAGCGGGCCGGAGTTGCCGATACAGGTGGTACAGCCGTAGCCCACCAGGTTGAAGCCGAGCTTGTCGAGATAGCTCATCAGCCCCGCCTTGGCCAGGTAGTTGGTCACCACCATTGAACCGGGTGCCAGCGAGGTTTTTACCCACGGCTTGCTCGTCAGGCCGCGCTCCACCGCTTTTTTCGCCACCAGCCCGGCGGCCATCAGGATGCTGGGGTTGGAGGTGTTGGTGCAGGAGGTGATGGCGGCGATCACCACCGCGCCGTTTTCCAGGTTCAGCTCCTCACCGCGCAGGGTGATGGTTTCGGCCTCGCTGCCGGCACGGGCGTTGACATCCAGTTCCGTCGCGGCGTTAAACGCCTGCGGCACGCCGGGCAGCGCCACGCGGTCTTGCGGGCGTTTCGGCCCCGACACGCTGGACTCCACCGTCCCCATATCCAGCGCCAGGGTGCTGGTAAAGATCGGTTCGTCGCCCTCATGCCGCCACAACCCCTGCTCGCGGGTGTATTTCTCCACCAGCGCGATCTGCTCATCGCTGCGACCGGTGAGTTTCATGTAGCTCAGCGTCACCTCGTCTACCGGGAAGAAGCCGCAGGTGGCACCATATTCCGGTGCCATGTTGGCGATGGTGGAGCGGTCGGCCAGCGGCAGATCGGCCAGCCCGTCGCCGTAGAACTCCACAAATTTGCCGACCACGCCGTGTTTGCGCAGCATCTGCGTCACCGTCAGCACCAGGTCAGTGGCGGTGATGCCCTCACGCAGTTTGCCGGTGAGTTTGAAGCCCACCACATCCGGGATCAGCATCGACACCGGCTGGCCGAGCATCGCCGCTTCCGCCTCAATACCCCCCACCCCCCAGCCCAGCACGCCCAGGCCGTTGATCATGGTGGTGTGGGAGTCGGTGCCGACCAGGGTGTCCGGGTAGGCGATCTCTTTGCCGTCCTGCTCCTCATGCCACACCGCCTGCCCGAGGTACTCCAGGTTCACCTGGTGGCAGATGCCGGTACCCGGCGGCACCACGCGGAAGCGGTTAAACGCCTGCTGCCCCCAACGCAGGAACTGGTAGCGCTCATGGTTACGTTCCATCTCCAGCCGCACGTTCTCATCAAACGCGTGGGTGGTGCCGTACTCATCCACGGTGACCGAGTGGTCAATCACCAGGTCAACCGGTGACAGCGGGTTAACCTGATCCACGGCCCCGCCCAGCCGTTTCACCGCCTCACGCATTGCGGCCAGATCCACCACCGCCGGGACGCCGGTGAAGTCCTGCATCAGCACGCGTGCCGGGCGGTAGGCAATCTCACGGTTGGCATGGCCGGTTTTCTGCCAGTTCACCATCGCCCGCAGGTCGTCCTCGGTGACGGTGTCGCCATCAATATGGCGCAACAGGTTCTCCAGCAAGACCTTCATCGATTTCGGCAAGCGGGAGATGTCCCCCAGTTGCTCAGACACCGTATTCAGGCTGTGGTAGTGGTACTCGTGATTCAGCGCGTCCAGCTTTTTCTGACTTTGCTCACGAAGATCGGATGACATGGCGCTCCTCCCATTTGGATCTGTTCATGTCACACAATGCCCGGCCGGAGAGCGGAATACCGCCAATACCCGGTCAGGTTGTGCGTCTTAATTTAAAGATAACACAAACAGCGCGTAACGTTTTGATAACAACACCTTTTGATCAGGACGATCGGCGCAACCCCTTAATGGCAGGGGAAAATCGGTAAAACCGCGTAGACAGGGGGGAACAGGCGGGAGGGCAAAGCCGCCGGGCAGTACCCGGCAGGCAGGGTTATTTTACCGGCAGGGACACGGTTATTTCACCGGCAGGGAGATGTCTTTGAACATCGCCTCAATCTCTTCGTTCGAGCGCAGTGACACCGCGCTGTCCACCACGTCACGCGTCAGGTGCGGTGCGAAACGGTGGATGAAGTCGTACATGTAACTGCGCAGGAAGGTGCTGCGGCGGAAACCGATTTTGGTGGTGCTGTAGGTAAAGATGTCGCGCGCATCCACCGTGACCAGATCCGGGTCTTGTACCGGGTCAATCGCCATGCTGGCGATCACGCCGACGCCCAGCCCCAGCCGTACGTAGGTTTTGATCACATCGGCATCGGTGGCGGTAAACACGATGCGCGGCGTCAGCCCGGCGCGGTTGAAGGCAGTGTCCAGCTCCGAGCGGCCGGTAAAGCCGAAGGTGTACGTCACGATCGGGTACGTCGCCAGTTCTTCAATGGTGACATGCTCTTTCCCGGCCAGCGGATGGTCGGGCTGGACCACCACGGCACGGTTCCAGTGGTAGCACGGCAGCATCACCAGATCGTCATACAGGTGCAGCGCCTCGGTAGCGATGGCGAAATCAGCCGTGCCTTTGGACACCGCCTCAGCGATCTGGGTCGGCGACCCCTGGTGCATATGCAGCGACACCCGCGGGTAACGCTCAATAAAGCCCTTAATCACTTGCGGCAAGGCATAACGCGCCTGGGTATGGGTGGTGGCGACATAGAGCGAGCCTTTGTCAGGATAGGTATGCTCACCGGCCACGGCTTTGATGGCGTCAACTTTAGACAGCACTTCACGTGCAATGCGGATGATCTCCTGCCCGGCGGGCGTCACCTGGGTGAGGTGCTTGCCGCTGCGGGCAAAGATCTGAATGCCCAGCTCATCCTCCAGCATCCGCACCTGCTTGCTGATGCCCGGTTGTGAGGTGTAAAGCCCTTCAGCCGTCGAGGAGACGTTAAGGTTGTGATTGACAACTTCCACAATGTAACGAAGCTGCTGCAATTTCATATCTTTACCGTCCTAGGTTAAGCACTGCCCCGCAGGCAGTCAGACAAGGGGTGATAAGCGCATCGCCGATCTGTGCATCGCCGGGGGAAGCGTAACGCCGGGGCGAAAAAAGTCAGGTCAGTTAATGACAATTAAACATAAAAAAAGATTTTATATAACCATTATAACAATCGGGACGGGCCTGTATAGCGCTTCACCCTGCCTGCTGGTAATTTCTGTCAATCAATGCACATAAAATCATATGTATGCATGATGATAAATCCACCCGCTATAAAAAAACCAGCGTTTAGACGCTGGTTTTTTGCGGAGTGCTCAGGCGGTCACCTTCTCAGGGACGCTTATTTTTTGGTTTCAGCCCACTTGCCGTCGACAAAGAACGCTGACCAACCGGTCGCCTTGCCGTCTTTCTCAGAGGAGACGTACTGCTGCTTGGTTTTGCGGCTGTAGCGTACCAGGGTTTTGTTGCCGTCCGGGTCAGTGGCCGGTGCATCCGCCAGGTAACGCAGTTTCTCCGGCAGGCGGTCACGGAAACGGGCCAGCTCTTCAACCAGCGGCGCACGGGTTTCGCGCGATTTCGGGAAAGTGTTGGCCGCCAGGAAGACCCCGGCCGCGCCGTCACGCAGCACGAAATAAGCGTCAGACTTCTCACACTCCAGCTCCGGCAATGGTACCGGATCTTCCTTCGGCGGCGCCACTTCGCCGTTACGCAGGATTTTACGGGTGTTTTTACAGGCGTCGTTGGTGCAGCCCATGTACTTGCCGAAACGCCCCATTTTCAGGTGCATCTCTGAACCGCACTTCTCGCACTCCACCACCGGGCCGTCATAGCCTTTCAGGCGGAATTCGCCCTGCTCAATCTCGTACCCTTCACAGGCCGGGTTGTTACCGCAGACGTGCAGCTTGCGCTGGTTGTCGATCAGGTAGCTGTCCATCGCCGTGCCGCATTTCGGGCAGCGGCGGCGGGCGCGCAGCGCGTTGGTTTCGGCATCTTCGCCTTCCAGCACGTTAAGCACTTCGGTTTCCGGCACCAGGTTAATGGTGGTTTTGCAGCGCTCTTTCGGTGACAGCGCATAGCCGGAGCAACCGAGGAACACGCCGGTGCTGGCGGTGCGGATCCCCATTTTACGGCCGCAGGTCGGGCAGTCGATGCTGGTCAGCACCATCTGGTTCGGGCGCATACCGCCCTCTTCCGGGTCCTGCTCAGCTTTGCCGAGCTGGTCACTGAAATCGCTGAAGAAGCCGTCCAGCACCGCTTTCCATTCCGCCTGATTGTTGGCGACCTGGTCGAGGTCATTTTCCATGCGTGCCGTGAAATCGTAGTTCATCAGCTCGCGGAAATTCTCTTCCAGCCGGTCAGTGACGATCTCACCCATCTTCTCAGCGTAGAAACGGCGGTTTTCCACCCGCACGTAACCCCGGTCCTGAATGGTGGAGATAATCGACGCATAGGTTGACGGGCGGCCGATGCCGCGTTTTTCCAGCTCTTTCACCAGCGAGGCTTCGCTGAAGCGCGCCGGCGGCTTGGTGAAGTGCTGGCTCGGCAACAGCTGTTGCAGGCTCAGTTCGGTACCGATCGCCACGTTCGGCAGCGTGCGGTCTTCATCATTTTTACGCAGCGCCGGCATCACGCGCGTCCAGCCGTCAAAGCGCAGGATGCGCCCCTTGGCGCGCAGCTGGTAATCCGCTGCCTGCACCGTCAGGGTGGTGGAATCATATTTGGCCGGGGTCATCTGGCAGGCAACAAACTGGCGCCAGATCAGCTGGTACAGCTTCTGCGCGTCCGCTTCCATGTCTTTCAGCTGCTCGGCCACCACCTGCACATCCGAAGGACGGATCGCTTCGTGCGCTTCCTGGGAGTTCTCTTTGCTGCTGTAGGTGTTCGGCTCTTTCGGCAGGTATTTGTCACCAAATTCGCTGCCGATGTAACCGCGCACCATGGTCAGGGCGTCCTGGCTCAGGTTGGTGGAGTCGGTACGCATGTAGGTGATGTGGCCCGCTTCATACAGGCGCTGCGCCATCATCATGGTTTTTTTCACGCCGAAGCCCAGACGGGTACTGGCCGCCTGTTGCAGCGTGGAAGTAATGAACGGGGCGCTGGGGCGGCTGCTGGTCGGCTTGTCTTCACGATCCAGCACCGTGTAGCGCGCTTTTTCCAGCAGCGCGACGGCGGCATGGGTCTGTTCGCGGTTGACCGGTTTGAACGGCTTGTCATGGTGGTGGGTCACCTCCATGTTCAGCACGGTGTCGTCCTGGGTGTTCAGCTGGGCATGCAGCTCCCAGTACTCTTCCGGCACGAACGCCTTGATTTCGCGCTCACGCTCCACCACCAGCCGGACGGCCACCGACTGCACGCGGCCGGCGGACAGGCCGCGGGCGATTTTTTTCCACAACAGCGGGGAGACCATGTAGCCCACCACGCGGTCCATAAACCGGCGTGCCTGCTGGGCATTAACGCGGTCAATGTTCAGCTCGCCAGGCTGGTTAAACGCCTGCTTGATGGCGTTTTTGGTGATTTCGTTGAACACCACGCGGCTGAAGCGGCTGTCATCACCGCCGATCACTTCCCGCAGGTGCCAGGCAATGGCTTCCCCTTCGCGGTCAAGGTCGGTAGCGAGGTAGATGTGGTCGGCGTTTTCCGCCAGGGACTTCAGCTCCGCCACCACTTTCTCTTTGCCGGGCAGGATTTCATACTGCGCCTGCCAGCCGTGGTAAGGGTCAACCCCCATGCGGTTTACCAGTGCGGCTTTCTCATCCTTTTTGACTTTTTTCTTTGGTTTTTCTTCGGAAGATTCGGCGCTTTTTTTACTGGCTGACCCGCTGGTGGGTAAATCGCGGATATGACCGACGCTGGACTTCACCACGTAGTCATTGCCTAAATATTTATTAATCGTTTTGGCTTTTGCCGGGGACTCAACTATTACGAGAGCTTTTCCCATATTTATCTTTACCTAAATTAATTCTTCCGAAAAAGAAATTTTTATCTCGTTATGCCGCAGCAGTATGACTCTCTTTTTTATATTGCGGCAGTGAAGCAGGAGATCAAGGCATTTTTCATCATCGGGTTCCTGATTGGTCATCACTGACACAATCCGCCCGGTCCGCCTGCGGGGCTGGCCCCGGCACCTGCCGATTGCAACCACTTTTTTGACGCGCCTGACGGATGACCGGCACACAAAAAAGTCTGAAGCGTAAAGTAAATCTTCCACTTATCCGGCGAAAGGCCACACTCTACCTGATAAATATCGCCACGCAACCTAATTAGCATGGATCCTGCGTTTTCGCCAATGGTCTCTTTTGCACGCCATACCCTTGCGGGGTTTGCGGGTTTTCCGTTGGCGCACTACACTGGCGGCGGATAATCAGTTGCGGAGTCATCAGGATGAACAAAAATAGAACGGCCATCAGTAAAAACGCGTTACTGGATCTCGCCAATAATATTATCAAAACACATGAAGATTATTTGCACGGTATGGTTGCCACCGATGTGCGGCAAAATGGCGACGTGCTGGTTTTCAGCGGGGAGTTTTTCCTTGATCAGCAAGGGTTGCCAACGGCGAAAAGCACCGCGGTATTTAATATGTTTAAACATCTGGCCCATCAGTTATCTGATAAATATTATCTGGAAAATTAACCATTCGGTTAAAAGGGGCTGACGCCCCTTTTTCTTCTTTATAACACCGCTGTTTTGTTTATAACATTGGCTTCTGGCCCCGCTGCCACCAGCGCAGCAGCAGGCGGTCAGCACTTTCGGCGGCGCTGCCGGTAAAGCGGTCCATCAGGCGCTTGCGGCGGGTGTAACGAACGCTTATCACCTCGTGGTTTTCCATCTCCGCGATCAGCAGATCATCACTGGTGCCGATGGCGTCAATCAGCCCTTTTTCGCGGGCCTGCATCCCGAACCAGTGCTCGCCGGTGGCCACGCTGTCGATGTCCAGTGACGGGCGCTGCTGCTTGACGAACTCTTTGAACAGCAGGTGCGTTTCATTCAGGTCCTCGCGGAACTTCTCCCGCCCCTGCTCGGTGTTTTCACCAAACAGGGTCAGGGTGCGTTTGAACTCGCCGGCGGTGTGCAGCTCCACGTCGATGTCGTTTTTCTTCAGCAGCCGGTTGAAGTTAGGGATCTGGGCCACCACGCCTATCGAGCCAATCACCGCGAACGGTGCCGCGATGATGCGGTCCGCCACACAGGCCATCATGTAGCCGCCGCTGGCGGCCACTTTGTCCACCGCCACCGTCAGCCGGATACCGGCCTGGCGCAGGCGGGTCAGCTGAGAGGCTGCCAGCCCGTAGCCGTGCACCACCCCGCCGGGGCTTTCCAGGCGCAGCAGCACTTCATCCTGCGGCGTTGCCACCGCCAGAATGGCCGTGATCTCCTCACGCAGCGACGCCACTTCATGCGCGTCGATGCTGCCGCGGAAATCCAGCACGTAGAGGCAAGGTTTGCCGTGGCTGACGCCCTGCTTCGCATTGTGTTTTGCCTGTTTCGCCTCCGCTTTGCGCTCTTTTTTCAACGCTTTGGCGCGGGCCTTGCGCGCGGGCTCATCCAGGCGCGCCGCACGCATTTCCTGCTGCACCTCCCGGTACTGCTCCGAAAGATCGGTGAGTTGCAGTTCGCCGGGGCGCTGCGCTTTGCGCGCCCGCAGGCTGAAGATCAGCACCACCAGGGCGCCGATGGCCACCACCAGGGTGACGACTTTGGCCAGAAACAGCCCATACAGAGAGAGTAACTCCACGAATTTCCGCCTTTTTCCTGTCAGTAAACGTCCGGTTAACCAGTGTAAACATTTCCGGCGGCGGCGTCTTGCCGCAGGCTGCCGGACCGGGCAAAGAGTGTCGCACGGCCGCTGCGCCCACGCACGGTATGTTCCTGTTTTGTTACAAATAATAGGATGAAATTGCGGTTATTCATTGAAAAGTCGATCCATTTAAGGCATATAACGTGCAATATTCCTGAAATCACCCACGATTCGCGCCAGGGCTGCGTTGACGGTCGAGCCTGCTCCCGCCGTGCCCTGGTCTTTGTGACCGGCCCACGCCGCCGGCACCTTTGCCACGCGAGAGGACACCCCTGTGCACTACCATCCAAAGCGTAACCTGCTTGAAAACCGCCTGATTCTGGTCACCGGTGCCGGTGACGGCATCGGCCGTGAAGCCGCCCTGACCTACGCCCGCTTCGGCGCGAGCGTCATCCTGCTGGGCCGTACCGAAAGCAAACTGCTGGCCGTGCAACAACAGATCGCCCAGGCCGGGCTGAAACCGGCACGCGTCATCACCCTGGATCTGCTGACAGCCACCCCGGCCGATTGCCGCGCGGTGGCCGACACGCTGGCGCAACACCTGCCGCGCCTTGACGGCGTGCTGCACAATGCCGGGCTGCTGGGTGAAATCACCCCGATGGCGCAACAGGACAGCGAGATGTGGCATCAGGTGATGCAGGTCAACGTCAATGCCACCTTTATGCTGACCCAGGCGCTGCTGCCGCTGTTGCTGAAATCCCCCGGCGGCTCGCTGGTGTTTACCTCGTCCAGCGTTGGCCGCGAAGGGCGTGCGGGCTGGGGCGCGTATGCCGTCTCCAAGTTCGCCACCGAAGGCATGATGCAGGTGCTGGCGGAAGAGTATAAACACTCTACCCTGCGGGTGAACTGCATTAACCCCGGCGGCACCCGCACCACCATGCGCGCCTCGGCGTTCCCGCAGGAGGATGCCAACAAGCTGAAGACCCCGGCAGATATTATGCCGCTGTATCTCTACCTGATGGGCGATGACAGCCGCCGTAAAACCGGCATCAGTTTCGATGCGCAACCGGGCCGCAAGCCCGGCCCGGCGGAGTGATGCGATGAGCGACCGTCACCAGCAACGTCAACAGAAACTCAAAGAACAGGTGGATGCGCGCATTGCTGCCGCCCAGGAGACACGCGGCCTGTTAATGGTGTTCACCGGCAACGGCAAAGGCAAAACCACGGCCGCTTTCGGCACCGTGACCCGCGCAATTGGGCATGGGCTGCGCGCCGGGGTGATCCAGTTCATCAAGGGCGAATGGCCGAACGGCGAGCGCAACCTGCTGGAACCGCACGGCGTGGAATTTCAGGTGATGGCGACCGGCTTCACCTGGGAGACGCAGAACCGCGACACCGACACCGCTGCCTGCCAGGCGGTGTGGCAGCACGGCAAAAAGATGCTGGCTGATGAAACGCTCGACCTGGTGCTGCTGGATGAGCTGACTTACATGGTGAGTTACGGTTACCTTGATCTGGCGGAGCTGATGGCCGCGCTGGATGCCCGCCCGGCGCACCAGACGGTGATCATCACCGGGCGCGGCTGCCACCGTGACCTGCTGGAGAAGGCGGATACGGTGAGCGAACTGCGTCCGGTAAAACACGCCTTTGACGCCGGGATCATGGCGCAGAAAGGCATCGACTGGTAATCGTCAGCGCTGACTGGCCGTTAAAGCTGAATATTGCACTCTGCCAGCGTGGCCATGTCGTTGTGCATGGCGCAGGCAGCATCCACCAGCGTAAAGGCCAGCGCAGCCCCGCTGCCCTCACCGAGGCGCATTGAGAGGTCGAGATAGGGGCACAGTTGCAGATGCGCCAGCGCCAGCTGGCTGCCGCGTTCCGCCGACCTATGTGACGGAATCAGGTAGTCACGGGCCGCCGGGGCGATCAGGCAGGCCGCCAGCGCCGAGGCATAAGAGAGGTAGCCGTCCAGCACCACCGGGATGCCCGCCGCCGCTGCGCCGAGGATCGCCCCGCTCATTGCCGCCAGCTCAAAGCCACCGACGGCGGCCAGGATGGCGATGCCGTCCTGCGCGTCCGGCTGGTTGGTCGCCAGTGCGCGCTGCACCACCGCCACTTTGTGGCCCAGCTGCTCCGGCGGCAGGTTTGCGCCAAGGCCCACCACCTCTTCCGGCGGCTGGCCGGTCACGGCACATATCACTGCGGCGGCCGGGGTGGTATTGCCCATACCCAGCTCACCGACGCCCAGCAGATCCAGCCCCTGTGCCACCTGTGCTGCCACCCAGCGCACACTCCACAGGATAATCGCCTCTGCCTGCGCACGGCTCATGGCCGGCCCCACGGCGATGTTCGCGCTGCCCTGCCCCTGGTGGCAGTCAACGGCCCCGGCCACCGGGCCGCCGATGATGCCGGTGTCCACCAGCGTCACGCGGGCGCCGGCGGTTTTAGCCATCACATTGACCCCAGCCACCCCGCGCAGAATATTGTTTGCCTGAATCGCTGTGACGACCTGCGGTGACGGGGTGATCCCCTCCTGCCAGACGCCATGATCGGCGGCCATGACCACAATCTCTTTCTGCGGGAATTGCAGCGGCCGATCGCTGCCGCGGATACCGGCCAGCTGGATGGCCAGGGTTTCCAGGCGGCCGAGGCTGCCGGGCGGCTTGACCAGGGAGTCCAGCCGTTGCCGGGCGCGCGCCATCGCGGCGTTGTCCAGGGGGGCGATAGCGCCGGGGATGTCGTTGACCGATGTCATGTTAACTCTCCATGTGATGTCGCGGCAGCCATGCCGCCGCCGTTCATTTAATAGGTTCAGAAAGGGGGTAATGCGCCGCCGGGCGGGAATAGCCCCCTGCGGAAAAAGGGCTGCCCCGCCATCACGGGCGGTGTGGGCAGCCGGGGGATGACATCAGTGCCACATCAGTGCCAGCAGGAACACAATCTCAAACAGCTCATTACCGGCACCCAGCGTGTCACCGGTCTGGCCGCCGATCTTTTCCTGCACCGCACTGCGGAACATCAGCGCAAAAAACAGCGTGACGGCCACCGCAATCAGGCTCATGACGCCGCACAGCAGCGCCACGCCTGCCAGGGTGATAAGCAGGGTAAGCACGAAGCGGCGCGGGCAGATCTTGCCGATATAGAGGTTGCCCAGCCCATCCTCCCGCGCATAGTTCTGCCGGAACATCAGCAGCAACAGCGTACCGCGGCTCAGCAACGGGGTGGCGAGCAGCACCGGCAGCATGGCGTAGCCGCTGACGCTCATCTGGTAAATCGCCCCCACGCGGATCAGCAGCGTCAGGACCACCGCAGCGGCGCCATACGTGCCGATACGGCTGTCACGCATAATCTCCAGCGCCCGCGCCCGGCCGGAACGGGAAAACAGCCCGTCACAGCTGTCTGCCAGGCCGTTGAGGTGGAATGCCCCGGTCACCAGCACATTGGTGGTGACCGCCAGCATCGCGGCCATCAACGGCCCCAGCGCACTGGCCGTCAGCATATAGATGACGGTGCAGCACATCCCCACGATTAATCCGATAACCGGGAACCAGTAAACGCCGCGGGGATAGTCCTCCACACTCATCCGGGCTGAGGCGTTGGCCGGAACCGGAAGGCGGGTTAAAAATTGTAAGGTTGCCAAAAACACTTTCATAGCGAGCATCTGTCCATTGATGTTAATCCTAGCCTTTAATGTTGTACTCAATGCCGGTGACCCTGGGCGCGGCCCAGCGTGCATCCGGTAATATGCAGGCATTCCCTGCCGGCCTGATGGTTTCCCTCCCTTCCCGTGCCGCAGGGCATTCCCTGCCGGACGGGCATTGCTCACGGCTTGTTGTCATATGGCCAACCTGTCCGGCGGAGCCGGGTCAATGCGCGCACCACTCTATTTTGGTGGTTTATCCGATCACGGCCTAATAACCGTGACGGCATGATGAACAGGCAGAATGCCCGCCCCCGGCGCATTTCCTCCGGTGTCGCCGTTTATTAATATCACAGGTCTTACCACGGGTTAATCGCAATTGATTGAAATGAAATTCGTTTCTATTTCAGCACTGAATATCTTACTGAAATAATGTTACTTTTATATAATTTCATTGGCTAAAATTCAGAAAAATTCAAAAAAAAACCGCAGCCAGGGCTGCGGTTCAGGGAATACGGCGCGGAGAATTGATTAGCCGCGCTTATTGGTTGTGCTGCGACGGCCGGGGGCGACCTGGCTGTGGCGTTTCACTGCACGGCGGATCTGGTTAGCTTTTACGCGGCGGCGATCTTTTTCCACCGGCATTTTGCTGACGGTTTCCGGGTCCAGCTCCACCAGCTCACGCAGGTAGTTGATCTGCGGCAGATCCAGCTCTGTCCAGCCGCCGCGCGGCAGGCCTTTCGGCAGGGTCAGGTCACCGTAACGCACACGGATCAGGCGGCTGACCTGCACGCCCACCGCTTCCCACAGGCGGCGGACTTCGCGGTTGCGGCCTTCGGTCAGGGTCACGTTGTACCACTGGTTCAGCCCTTCGCCACCCTGGTAGGTGATGGTGCGGAACGCCGCCGGGCCATCTTCCAGCTGCACACCGCGGCTGAGCTGTTTGATTTTTTCATCATCCACCTGGCCGAACACACGCACGGCGTATTCACGCTCGACTTCACGGCTCGGGTGCATCAGGCGGTTTGCCAGCTCACCATCGGTGGTGAACAACAGCAGGCCGGAGGTGTTGACGTCAAGACGCCCTACTGCCACCCAGCGTGCGCCGCGCAGTTTCGGCAGGCGGTCAAACACCGTCGGGCGGCCTTCCGGATCGTTACGGGTACACAGCTCGCCTTCCGGCTTGTAGTACGCCAGCACGCGGCACACGGCTTCCGTGGATTCACTGATGGAAACCACGTGGCCATCCATACGGATTTTCATGCCTGCGGTCACTTCGACGCGATCGCCGAGCGTGGCGATTTTGCCGTCTACACTGACGCGGCCTGCCTGGATAATGGCTTCAATTTCGCGGCGGGAACCGTGGCCGGCCCGCGCCAGAACTTTCTGTAATTTCTCGCTCATTGAGCAACCTCTGTTGTCGCCTTCACAGGCGTCAGATAAACCGCAAAAGAGATTTCTGCGGCTCAGGAATGGGGCTTATAAGCAATCTTGATATAAATCAATCACTTATAAAAAGTTTAGCCGACTATTATACACAGTTACGCCCGCTTTGTATTCCCTATTATAGCGTGCGGAGAAGGTAAGGGGCGGCCGCAGCGGCCCTGATGTGGGAAAGGGAAACGTTAACTGAACAGCCACCAGAGCAGGCAGGCCCAGAACAGGCCACAGCCTGCCAGCATCGCCAGCCACACGGTGCGGCGCAGCCGGTTGCCGCCGGCTTGTTGTTTCGGTGCACGCATAAATCGTCTCAAGAGAAAATAAGGCTAATCTTATTGTGTAGAGATAAGCGCGGATAATCGTTTGAACCATTTAATAATATGAATGTAATAGCCCTGATTAATCATCTTAACGCGTTGAATTAACGGAACCCGTAATTCACACCTGATGAAATAGGATTAATTTTACTTAAGTCGCTTTAATAAAAATACGTAAGCCAAATTCAGGCTGAAAGATAAGAGAAAATAAAGCGGGAAACTGAGGCTGTGGGGTTTACAGGATTACAGGTGAGGTTGACCCGTTTAAGCAGCGGGTTTAGCGGGTTTAGCGGGTTTAAAAAGCCTTTAGCGGATTTGAAAAGCCTTTAGCGGGTTTGAAAAAGCCTTTAGCAGGTTTGAAAAAGCATGCGGCCTAAAGGCGGGTGCAGGTCTATGCCCGGCCACGCTGAGGGGCCGGGCGGCGGAAATTAGCGGAACGGCGCCGGGTCGCCCGCCCCTTCGCGGATCACTTCCGGGGTGCTGTCAGTCAGGTCAACCACCGTGGTCGGCTGCTGGCCCAGGGAACCGCCGTGGATAATCAGATCCACCTGTTTGCCCAGCATGTCTTTGATTTCGTCCGGGTCGGATTCGGCAAAATCGTTGCCCGGCAGCATCAGCGTAGTGGACATCAGCGGCTCATGGAGCGCCTCCAGCAACGCCAGGGTAATCGGGTTGGACGGCACCCGCAGGCCGATGGTTTTGCGTTTTTCGCTCATCAACCGGCGCGGCACCTCTTTGGTGGCTTTCAGGATGAACGTGTAGTTACCCGGCGTGTTGTTTTTAATCAGGCGAAACGCGCTGTTGTCCACGTAGGCGTAAGTGGAGAGCTCGCTCAAATCGCGGCACACCAGCGTAAAGTTGTGATTGCTGTCCAGCTGGCGGATGCGGCAGATGCGCTCCATCGCCGCTTTCTCCTCCAGCCGGCACCCGAGCGCATAACCGGAGTCCGTCGGGTAGACAATCACCCCGCCTTTTCGCAGCACATCCACCGTCTGGTTGATCAGGCGCTGTTGCGGGTTTTCGGGGTGAATATAGAAAAACTGACTCATCAGGTACCTCTTTTATCAGGGTTATCCCGGCGTCATGCCGGGCTTCCGGCTCGTCAGGCGGTGGGCCAGTCACGCCAGACCGGCTCCACGCCGCCCGGCAGCCAGAGCTTGCGGCCCAGCTCTATCCACGAGCAGGGCTGGTGGAAGTCCGATCCCTGCGACGCCAGCAGTTGATACTGCTGCGCGTACTGGGCCAGTTGCGTGCGTTCATTGGGGGCCTGCTGACACTGGGCCACTTCCATGGCGTCGCCCCCGTGCTCAGCAAAAAAGGCCAGCAGCCGCTTAAGCCATTTTGCTGACAGATCGTAACGGCCGGGGTGGGCGACCACCGCCTGACCGCCAGATTGATGAATAACATCAATAGCCTGTTCTATTGTACACCACTGAGGCGGAACGTAGCCGGTTTTCCCCTTGGCCAGGTATTTCTTGAACACCTGCGCGACGTTTTCGGCTTTGCCGGCCTCAATCAGGAAACGGGCAAAATGGCCGCGCGTCACGGCCCCGCCGTCCGCCAGCCGTAATGCGCCTGCCAGCGCACCGGGAATGTGCGCTTTCTCCAGACGGCGCGCCATCTCTTCTGCCCGCTGCTGACGGTAGAGCCGCTGCTGCGCCAGCAAGGCCTGCATCATTGGGTGCTGTGGGTCAATATTCAACCCGACGATGTGGATCTCATGGTTTTCCCACAGGGTGGAGATCTCCACCCCGTTTACCAGCCGCAGCGGCAACTGTTGCGCCGCTATGGCCTCCGCTGCTGCCGCCAGGCCGTCAACCGAGTCATGGTCTGTGATCGCCAGCACCCCGACGCGCATCTCCACGGCGCGCGCCACCAGCGCGGCGGGCGTCAGGAACCCGTCCGAGGCGGTGGTGTGGCTGTGGAGGTCGAACAGGGTAAAGGCGGTGGAAGTGGCTTCAGTCAACATGGTCATCCTGCAAAAAACGTGAATCCCCGGTGGGGCAGTGGCGGCACGTTACCCCATAGTGGCGGGCGGATGCCAGCCCTATGTCATCTTCATCATTTTTATCATTTCACGTTAACCCCCGGAAATGAGGGTTGACTTTCCTTCACCGAACCAGTTAACTAGTACACAAGTTCACGACAACCTGGTGCCTGATGATGAAAACCGTGCTGATTACCCTTCTTGTTCGTTGGTGGCGCTCCTCCCTTTTGCGGGCGGTGTAATCACGCATACGGTCATCAGACCTTGCAGATACCCAGAAGCCCGCCGAGTGCGGGCTTTTTTGTGGATAAAAATAACGACGTGGAAGCAAACATGAACACAACCCAACCTACCCTGACGCTGCTGAGCATGACCGGTTGCTACCGGGATGACCCGACCGCCATCTTCAACCAGCTGTGCGGCGCACGCCCGGCCACGCTGCTGCTGGAATCCGCCGAGATCACCAGCAAGCAGAACCTGAAAAGCCTGCTGATTGTCGACAGCGCCCTGCGCATCACCGCGCTGGGCCGCACCGTCAGCCTCCAGGCCCTCACCGCCAACGGTGCCTCGCTGCTGCCGCTGCTGGATGCGGCGCTGCCGCCGGAGGTCGCTAACCACGTGCGCCCCAACGGCCGCGAGCTGACATTCCCGGCCATCGACCCGATGCAGGATGAGGACGCGCGCCTCTGTTCACTGTCCGTGTTTGATGCATTGCGCCGCATCCTGACGTTGGTGGCCTGCCCGGCTGATGAGCGTGAGGCGATGTTCCTCGGCGGCCTGTTCGCCTACGATCTGGTGGCCGGGTTTGAAGACCTGCCGCCGCTGCGCGCTGACCAGCGCTGCCCCGATTTCTGCTTCTACCTGGCGGAGACGCTGCTGGTGCTCGACCACCAGCACCGCACCAGCCGCCTGCAAGCCAGCGTGTTTACCCCGTCTGCCGGTGAGGAACAGCGCCTGCAACAACGGCTGGAACAGTTGCAACAGCAGTTGCAGCAGCCCGCGCGCCCGATCCCGTACCAGGCGGTGCAGGACATGGCGCTGAGCTGCAACCAGAGCGACGCCGAATACGGCGCGGTGGTCAGCGGGTTACAACAGGCGATCCGCGCCGGGGAGATTTTCCAGGTGGTGCCGTCGCGCCGCTTCTCCCTGCCCTGCCCGTCACCACTGGCCGCCTACCAGACGCTGAAAGAGAACAACCCCAGCCCCTATATGTTCTTTATGCAGGACAACGATTTCCAGCTGTTCGGTGCCTCGCCGGAAAGCGCCCTGAAGTATGAGGCCGACAGCCGCCAGATTGAGATCTACCCGATTGCCGGCACCCGCCCGCGCGGCCGCCATGCCGACGGCTCGCTGGACCGTGACCTCGACAGCCGGATTGAGCTGGAGATGCGCACTGACCACAAAGAGCTGGCCGAACATCTGATGCTGGTGGATCTGGCGCGCAACGACCTGGCGCGCATCTGCGAGCCGGGCAGCCGCTACGTCGCTGACCTCACCAAAGTTGACCGCTACTCGTTCGTGATGCACCTGGTGTCCCGCGTGGTCGGCACCCTGCGCCACGATCTTGATGTGCTGCACGCCTATCAGGCCTGCATGAACATGGGCACCCTGAGCGGCGCACCGAAAGTGCGCGCCATGCAACTGATTGCCGCCTCCGAAGGCAGCCGCCGCGGCAGTTACGGCGGGGCCGTGGGGTACTTCACCGCCCACGGAGACCTCGATACCTGCATCGTGATCCGCTCTGCGTATGTGGAAGACGGCATCGCCACCGTGCAGGCCGGGGCCGGCGTGGTGCTGGACTCCATTCCGCAGGCGGAAGCGGACGAAACCCGCAACAAAGCCCGCGCCGTGCTGCGCGCCATTGCTACCGCACACCATGCCGGGGAGGTGTTCTGATGGCTGATATCCTGCTGCTCGATAATATCGATTCCTTTACCTACAACCTGGTGGACCAGCTGCGCACCTTCGGCCACCGGGTGGTCATCTACCGCAACCAGATCCCGGCGGACACCATCATCGCCAGGCTGAAAGAGATGGAGCAGCCGATCCTGATGCTCTCCCCCGGCCCCGGCACCCCGGCAGAGGCGGGCTGTATGCCGGAACTGCTGCAACGGCTGCGCGGCCAGTTGCCGGTGATCGGCATCTGCCTCGGCCATCAGGCGATTGTGGAAGCCTACGGCGGCCACGTCGGCCAGGCGGGTGAAATCCTGCACGGCAAGGCCTCCCCGGTTGAACATGACAACCAGGCGATGTTTGCCGGGCTGCCGAACCCGCTGCCGGTGGCGCGTTACCATTCACTGGTCGGCAGTGATATTCCGGCCGGGCTGGTGGTGAACGCCCATTTCAACGGCATGGTGATGGCCGTCCGCCACGACGCCGATCGCGTCTGCGGCCTGCAGTTCCACCCGGAATCCATCCTGACCTCACAGGGCGCGCGTCTGCTGGAGCAGACCCTGGCCTGGGCGCTGGCTTAAGACAAGGAGACAGATCATGACAACGTCACATGACCACCACGCCGCCATCCTCGAGCAGCTCTACCGTGCCGAGCCGATGAGCCAGGCACAGAGCCGCCGGCTGTTTACCGCCATTATTCACGGCGAGCTGGAGCCGTCCCAACTGGCAGCGGCGCTGATCAGCATGAAAGTGCGCGGCGAGCGCCCGGAAGAGATTGCCGGGGCGGCGCAGGCGCTGCTGGCTGATGCGCAGCCTTTCCCGCGCCCCGACTATCCGTTTGCCGATATCGTCGGCACCGGCGGCGACGGCAGCAACAGCATTAACATCTCCACCGCCAGCGCCTTTGTGGCCGCGGCGTGCGGGGTGCGGGTCGCCAAACACGGCAACCGCAGCGTCTCCAGCCGGTCCGGTTCGTCCGACCTGCTGGCGGCATTCGGCATCCGCCTGGATTTACCGGCTGACGAAGCGCGTCAGGCGCTGGACGACCTCGGCGTCTGCTTCCTGTTTGCGCCGCAGTACCACACCGGCTTCCGCCACGCGATGCCGGTACGCCAGCAGCTGAAAACCCGCACGCTGTTTAATGTGCTGGGGCCGCTGATTAACCCGGCGCGCCCGCCGCTGGCGCTGATTGGCGTCTACAGCCCGGAGCTGGTGCTGCCGATTGCCGAAACCCTGCGTACGCTGGGCTACCAGCGCGCGGCGGTGGTGCACGGCGGCGGTATGGATGAGGTGGCGATCCACGCCCCGACCCAGGTGGCAGAGCTGAACCAGGGCCGCGTCACCACCTATCAGCTGACCCCGGCTGACCTCGGGTTGCAAAGTTACCCGGTGGAGGCGCTGCTGGGCGGTACGCCGGAAGAAAACCGTGACATTCTGGCACGCTTGTTACAAGGTAAAGGTGAACCCGCCCATGAGGCCGCGGTGGCCGCTAATGTCGCGCTTTTACTGAAGCTTTTCGGGCAAGAAGACCTAAAACAAAATGCGCAGCAGGCGCTCGCGGTGATCCGCAGCGGCGACGCTTACCAGCGTGTCAGCGCATTGGCAGCAAGAGGATAAGTGATGCAGGAAACCGTGCTCCACCGGATCGTTCGTGACAAGGCAGTTTGGGTCGCGGCGCGTAAAGAACAGCAGCCGCTGGCCGATTTTGAACACCTGCTCGGCCCCAGCCAGCGCAGCTTTTACCACGCCCTTCAGGGCGCCCGCACCGCCTTTATCCTGGAATGCAAAAAGGCGTCGCCCTCCAAGGGGCTTATCCGGGAAGATTTTAACCCGGCCGAGATTGCCGGGATTTACAGTGACTATGCCTCGGCCATTTCAGTGCTGACTGACGAGAAATATTTCCAGGGCAGTTTTGATTTCCTGCCGCAGGTCAGCGCTGCCGTCACCCAGCCGGTGCTGTGTAAAGATTTCATCATCGACCCGTACCAGATCTACCTGGCGCGCCACTATCAGGCCGATGCCGTGCTGCTGATGCTCTCCGTGCTGGACGATGAACAGTACCGCCAACTGGCTGCAGTGGCCCACAGCCTGAACATGGGCGTGCTGACCGAGGTGATCAGTGACGAAGAAGCGGCGCGCGCGCTGCGTTTGGGCGCGAAAGTGGTCGGCATCAACAACCGTGACCTGCGCGACCTGAGCATCGACCTTGACCGCACCCGCCGCCTGGCCCCGCTTCTGCCGGGTGTGACGGTGATCAGCGAGTCAGGCATCAACACCTACGCCCAGATCCGCGAGCTGAGCCGCTTTGCCAACGGCTTCCTGATTGGCAGCGCGCTGATGGCGGAGCCGGATCTGGCGGCGGCCGTACGCCGTGTGATGCTGGGTGAGAATAAAGTCTGCGGCCTGACCCGGCCGGAAGATGCCCAGGCGGCCCATCAGGCCGGCGCGGCCTTCGGCGGGCTGATTTTTGTCGCCCGCTCACCGCGTTGCATCTCGCCGGAACAGGCGCGGCAGGTGATGGCAGGTGCGCCGCTGAAGTATGTCGGCGTGTTCAGCGACCAGCCGGCTGACGAGGTGGCGCAGACCGCCGCCACGCTCGGCCTGCATGCGGTGCAGTTGCACGGGCAGGAGGATCAGGCGTACATCGGCCGCCTGCGCGCTTTACTGCCGGATACCTGCCAAATCTGGAAAGCGCTGAGCGTGCGCGACCAGATGCCCGCCCGTGACCTGAACCAGGTGGACCGCTATGTGCTGGACAACGGCAACGGCGGCAGCGGCCAACGCTTTGACTGGCGGGTGCTGGCCGGGCAGCCGCTGGAGAATGTGCTGCTGGCCGGTGGGCTGGGCGCAGACAACTGCGTGCAGGCCGCCCAGCTCGGCTGTGCCGGGCTGGATTTCAACTCCGGCGTGGAGTCTGCCCCCGGCATTAAAGACCCTGCGAAACTGATCGCCGTATTCCAGACGCTGCGCGCCTACTGAGGCGCGCCGTCAGACCGTTTTCATACACAGGACAGCGAAGAATGACATTACTTAACCCCTACTTTGGTGAGTTCGGCGGGATGTATGTGCCGCAGATTCTGATGCCCGCACTGAAACAGCTGGAAGAGGCGTTTGTCAGCGCCCAGCGCGACCCGGCTTTTCAGGCTGAATTTTTTGACCTGCTGAAAAACTACGCCGGCCGCCCGACCGCCCTGACGCTGTGCCGCAACCTGACGGCCGGTACCCGTACCACGCTCTATCTGAAGCGTGAGGATCTGCTGCATGGCGGCGCGCACAAAACCAACCAGGTACTGGGCCAGGCCTTGCTGGCGAAGCGGATGGGCAAAACCGAAATCATTGCCGAAACCGGTGCCGGGCAGCACGGCGTGGCGTCGGCACTGGCGTCCGCCCTGCTTGGCCTGAAGTGCCGCATCTATATGGGTGCGAAAGATATTGCCCGCCAGTCCCCCAATGTGTTCCGGATGCGGCTGATGGGCGCGGAGGTGATCCCGGTGCACAGCGGTTCGTCCACGCTGAAAGATGCCTGCAATGAGGCGCTGCGCGACTGGTCTGCCAGCTATGAGAATGCCCACTATATGCTGGGCACCGCCGCCGGGCCGCACCCCTACCCGACCATTGTGCGTGAGTTCCAGCGGATGATCGGCGAAGAGACCAAGGCGCAGGTGCTGGAAAAAGAGGGCCGCCTGCCGGATGCGGTGCTGGCCTGTGTGGGCGGCGGCTCCAATGCCATCGGCATGTTTGCCGACTTCATCGAAGAGGAATCGGTGGCGCTGATAGGCGTAGAGCCGGGCGGGCTGGGCATTGAGTCCGGCCAGCATGGCGCACCGCTCAAGCATGGCCACGTCGGCATCTATTTCGGCATGAAAGCGCCGATGATGCAGACTGAAGAGGGGCAGATTGAGGAGTCTTACTCTATCTCCGCCGGGCTGGATTTCCCGTCCGTCGGCCCGCAGCACGCCTACCTGAACAGCATCGGCCGCGCCGAGTATGTCTCGATTACCGATGAGGAGGCGCTGGACGCCTTCAAGGCGCTCTGCCGCAGCGAGGGAATTATCCCGGCGCTGGAGTCCTCCCATGCGCTGGCCCATGCGCTGAAAATGATTAAAGAGAACCCGGAGAAAGAGCAACTGCTGGTGGTGAACCTCTCCGGCCGCGGCGACAAGGATATTTTCACGGTCCATGACATTCTGAAAGCACGGGGAGAGATTTGATGGAACGCTATCAGCAACGTTTTGCGGCGCTGGCCGCCCGCCGGGAAGGCGCGTTTGTGCCCTTCGTGACCCTTGGCGACCCGAACCCGGAACTCTCGCTGGCGATTATCGACACGCTGGTGGAAGCCGGGGCCGATGCGCTGGAACTGGGCATCCCGTTCTCTGACCCGCTGGCGGATGGCCCGACGATCCAGAATGCCGCCCTGCGCGCCTTTGCCGCCGGGGTGACGCCGACCCGCTGCTTTGAGATGCTGGCGGCGATCCGCGAAAAGCACCCGGACATCCCGATTGGCCTGCTGATGTACGCCAACCTGGTGTTCCACAAAGGGATTGATGCTTTCTACCAGCGCTGCGCCGAGGTGGGCGTAGATTCGGTGCTGGTGGCGGATGTGCCGATCGAGGAGTCCGCGCCGTTCCGCGCGGCCGCCCTGCGCCACAACATCGCGCCGATCTTTATCTGCCCGCCGAATGCCGATGATGACCTGCTGCGCGAGGTGGCTGCCCACGGCCGCGGTTACACCTACCTGCTGTCACGCGCCGGGGTGACCGGCACCGAGCAGCGCGCCCAGTTGCCGCTTGGGCACCTGATCGACAAGCTGACCGAATACCAGGCCGCGCCGCCGTTGCAGGGCTTCGGCATCTCCGAGCCGTCACAGGTGCGGGACGCGCTGAATGCCGGGGCCGCCGGGGCGATCTCCGGCTCTGCCATCGTACGCATCATCGAGCAGTACCATGAGCAGCCGGAGGAGATGCTGCGCCGTTTGGCCACCTTCGTCACTGACATGAAAGCCGCTACCCGCGCCTGATCCTCCACGCCTTACCGTTTCGTGCGGTAAGGCGTTATTTGTGCTGCTTATTTCCCCGCTGGATTTGTCTAACCCTCATCTATGCACCAAACTGATTGAACCTGCGCCCGTAACGGCCGATTGGCTGTGGCAAAGGATGATTCCTTTATTTGGCATGGAGAGTGGACATGAAGATAGTCAAAGCCT
Source organism: Chimaeribacter arupi (assembly GCF_002858805.1). GTDB lineage: Bacteria > Pseudomonadota > Gammaproteobacteria > Enterobacterales > Enterobacteriaceae > Chimaeribacter > Chimaeribacter arupi. The sequence goes on along the minus strand of NZ_PJZI01000018.1, from coordinate 28,584 downwards.
TATCTGCACTGTGTATGGCGCTGATGGTTGCGCTGACCTTGTCTGCCTGCGCACCGACGGCAAAATCGGAAGGCACCGGCGGTTACCTGGATGACACGGTCATCACTACCAAGGTGAAATCTGCCCTGCTGGCGGATGACACCCTGAAATCGACCGAGATCAATGTCGAAACCTTTAAAGGCCGGGTGCAGTTGAGCGGCTTCGTCAGCTCGATGGCCGACGCCAGCCGCGCCGTTCAGGTGACGCGTAAAGTGACCGGTGTACGCTCGGTAGAGAACGCGATGCAGATCAAATAGTCGTTTTGCCGTAAAGAAACAGAAAAGGCGCACCCCGGTGCGCCTTTTTTCTGCCTGATGAAACGCGGCCTCTCAGAAGCGGTAACCGGCACCAAACATAAAGACCCACGGGTCGATGCGGGTGTCGATACTCTGGTGGGCATCCCCGGCATTGAAGCGCGCCTTGGTTTCAATATTCATCCACCAGACCGACATGTTCAGCAGCCAGTGCTCATTGAGGTTATAGTCCAGCCCCGCCTGCCCGGCGATGCCCCACGAATCTTTCAGGCTGAGGTCGCTGAGGCCCGCCGCTTTGCCGGTATCGTTGAATTTCTCGTCAAAGAAGGTGGTGTAGTTCACCCCGACACCCAGGTAGGGGCGCAGCGCGTCCTGTTTGCTGCCGAAATAGTATTGCGCCATCAAGGTCGGCGGCAGTTGCTTGACTTCGGCAAGGGTGCCGGTGGATTGCAGGCCAATTTTATGTTTGAACGGCGTGGCCGCCAGCAACTCAACGCCGATGTTGTCGGTCACCAGGTAGCTGAAGGTCAGCCCCAGTTGGGTGTTGTTATCCACATCGAAAGGGCCAAGCCCCAGCACATTGTCTGACCCTTCCGTTGGCCGCACCGTGGCGGTTCCGGCGCGCACGATGAAATCCCCTGCCTGATGCGCCGACGCGATGGCCGGCAGTGCCGCTGCCGCCAGCAAAACCCAGGATGCCTTGTTCATTCTCCTCTCCTTTGCCTGAATATATTTCCGTGAGAAATGTTTATGGTTTTTACATTCATATTTCGTATAGGCGCGCATCATTGCATTGAAAAGATGAGGATTCCATCCCGATCAATTTACCCGGATACATTAAAAAGCAATGAATTGATCCAGATCAAAAACACCTGTTTTTATCGGCGCTTTTTCCGGCCTGAAATTTCTGTTGCCAAAAAACGGGGCCGTGAGTAACGTGCTCTTTCCCCGTGTTTTTGGTTCGAAACCGTAAGGAGTCGGTGGGTAATCAAGATGAGCGAATCCCTTAATCCCTGCGTTAGCTGTGGCGCGTGCTGCGCCTATTTCCGTGTCTCCTTTTATTGGGCCGAAGCCGAAGACGGCGGCGGGCTGGTACCGGTTGACCGCACGGAACCTCTCACCCCGTTTCTCCGCTGTATGCAAGGCACCAACAGTAAATCGCCGCGCTGCACGGCCCTTGAGGGCGAGATAGGCCAGTCAGTCTCCTGTTCCATTTACCTTAACCGGCCCACCCCGTGCCGGGAGTTTGATCAGTCTGGTGAAAACGGTGTTGCCAATGAGGCGTGCGACCGGGCGCGGGCGCGCTATGGCCTGCCGCCGCTCCCGGTGGTGCCGGTCAGCCTGCTGCCGGCGGCAATGCCGGATGCGGGGTGCCACACAGCCACGTAACAGGTTACAATCAGTGTCTTATTGTGATTTTGATTGTTGCCAAGGAGTTTCCATGCCCATCACGGCCAGTACGTTGTACCGTGACAGTTTCAACTTTATGCGTAACCAGCTGGCCAGTATCCTGCTGCTGGCGCTGCTGACCGCATTTATTACCGTGCTGCTGAATCAGGCCTTTATCCCGGATGCCGACCAGCTCAACATTCTGGCCAACGCGGAGAGTGACCTGGCTTCGACGGCCGGAATGGGGCTGCAGGAGATTATCCAGCAGATGACACCGGAGCAGCAGATCGTATTGCTGAAGGTGTCTGCGGCGGCGACCTTCTCCGCGCTGGTGGGCAATGTGCTGCTGGCGGGCGGGATGCTGACGCTGATCCGGCTGGTGTCTGAACGTCAGCCCACCAGCGCGCTGCGGGCCATTGGGGCCTCGGCCCCGATCCTGCCGCGTATGCTGCTGCTGATGTTCATCTGTACCCTGCTGATTCAGCTGGGCATGATGTTGTTTATCCTGCCGGGTGTGCTGATTGCGATTGCGGTGTCACTGGCCCCGGTGATTGTTGCCAGTGAGCGGGTCGGCGTAATGGGCGCGTTGCGCCTCAGTGCGCGGCTGGCTTACGCCAACATCCGTCTGGTTGTCCCGGCGATGATGCTGTGGCTGGCGGCTAAATTGCTGCTGCTGTTTCTGGTCAGCCACCTCACGGCCCTGACCCCGACGGTGGCAACCGTGGTGCTGACGGCGCTGAGCAACGTGGTCTCCGCCATGCTGCTTGTCTACCTGTTCCGTCTCTATATGCTGTTACGCAAGTAACCAGGATGGAATGGCAAGGGCACCTGCGGGTGCCCTTTTTTCTGCCTGCCCGGCACCGTTTGCGCGCCCGGCCGGTGGTACACACGCCCCGCTGAATCCGGTATAGTCGGCCAATCGGTTTAACATGGAATAATGTATGAAGCAGTTTCTGGATTTTCTTCCACTGGTTGTGTTTTTTGTGGTTTACAAGCTGTATGACATTTACGCCGCTTCCGGCGCATTGATCGCGGCGACCGCGCTGGCGCTGGTTTTCACCTGGGTGAAATACCGTAAAGTTGAAAAAATGACGCTGATCACCTTCGCGATGGTGGCGGTGTTCGGCACGCTGACGCTGGTCTTCCATGACGATCTGTTTATCAAATGGAAAGTCACGGTGATTTATGGGCTGTTTGCCCTGGCGCTGCTGATAAGCCAGTGGGTGCTGCGCAAGCCGCTGATCCAGCGGATGCTGGGGAAAGAGCTGACGTTGCCGGACAGCGTCTGGAACCGGCTCAACAGTGCCTGGGCGCTGTTCTTCCTGCTATGTGGCCTGGCTAACATCTATGTGGCGTTCTGGCTGCCGCAGAGCGTCTGGGTGAATTTCAAGGTGTTTGGCCTGACGGCGCTGACGCTGGTGTTTACCCTGCTGAGCGGCCTCTATATCTACCGCCATATGCCGGATGACCAGAAACACCCGCAAGAGCCTAAAAAATAAGTGGCCTGCCCCTGCCGGACAGGCAGGGATTTACTTTCTTAGTGTGAAGCAATCCCATGAGTGAAAAACAGAGTTTACCCAACGGCGAGCTGGTGCTGCGTACGCTGGCGATGCCGGCAGACACCAACGCCAACGGCGATATTTTCGGCGGCTGGCTGATGGCGCAGATGGACATGGGCGGCGCGATCCAGGCCAAAGAGATCGCCGAAGGCCGGGTCGTCACGGTGCGCGTGGACGGCATGACCTTCCTGAAGCCGGTGGCAGTGGGTGATGTGGTGTGCTGCTATGCGCGCTGTATCCGTACCGGGCGCAGCTCGATGACCATCAATGTGGAAGTGTGGGTGAAGAAGGTGTCGTCTGAGCCATTGGGCCAGCGCTACCGCGCCACCGAGGCGGTGTTTACCTACGTGGCGGTGGACGATCAGGGCAAGTCCCGCCAGTTGCCCGCCGGGAAGGATAATTTCCGCGTCGGCAGCGACAGCTGACCGGTTCCAGCTCTGAGCCCCATCAAAAAGCCACGGCCTGCGCCGTGGCTTTTTTTCGTTTACTGGATGCTGCTGCCGCCATTGATTTTAAACACAATGGTTACCACCAGATCTTTACCGGGCTTCGCTTCGTAACGCCATTTGCGCATCGCCTGTTTGACTTCGCGCTCAAACATGTTGCGCGGCTCCGCAGACAAGATGCGCACGTTACCGACGCTGCCGTCACTCTCCACATCAAACTGGACTTTAACCCGCCCTTCCAGCCGCAGCGCAAACGCACGTTGGGGGTAAGTCGGCTGGCCGCGCTGCAAGGGACGCGGCCCCTGGGCCACTGTTGGCTGCGCGGCCGCGGCCGGGGCTGATTTTGCCGGTGACGGCGTGTTGGCCGTCTGCTTAAACGGGGAAGCGTCCGGTTTTTCCTGCCGCTCTGCGGGTTTCACCACCTCTTTTGGCCGTGGTTTCGGTTTTGGTTTTTCAACCTTTTTCTCAACCGGTTTTGGCTTCGGCTTCTCAATGGTCACCGCTTTCGGCGGGGGCGGCGGCTCAGGTTCCGGCTCCGGCTCTGCTTGCGGTTCCGGCGGTGCAGGCTCCGGTTCCACCGGCGGCGGCGGCTCCACGGCTTTTGGCGGCGCAAAATCCGCCGGGTTCACCATCGTGACGCTGATCGGTGCTTCCTGCTTAGGCGGCAAGGTGACCTCCTGATTAAAGGAGGCGTAAAGCAAACCGCCCACCACGGCACTATGCAATCCAACCGAGAGCACAACCGGGAGCGATATCCTGCGGGCAAATGAGAAGGTTTTTGGCGGCATAATGATTCATTTTCCTCTGAAGCCGCAAGTTTAAATGCAAATAGCAATCATATTCAATAAGCAGCAGGAAACTCTTCTGCCTTACGTCGCTAAAAAAACGATAAATCTTATTTTTTCAGCAAGTTATTAACAGAAGAGGAAAATTAACCCTACAGAAGTTACGTTCTGTTAACGTGAGCCGGCTGCCCTGGCGCGACAGAGCGCACGTTAATCCCTTCCCGCCGCCCCCGATTTTCAGCTATGGTAGAACCCTGTGCAGCTTAATGATTTGAAAGGTGAAATATGCTCTATCTGTTCTATTGCGAAGATCATCCTGACACGCTGGCCAAACGCCAGGTTGCCCGGCCGGAACATCTGGCACGTTTACAGGCCTTGCATGATGCCGGGCGCCTGATTGTTGCCGGGCCGCATCCGGCCATCGACAGCAACGATCCGGGCGAGGCCGGGTTCAGCGGTTCCACGATTATTGCGGAATTTGATTCGCTGTCTGACGCGCAGGCCTGGGCCGATGCCGAGCCTTATCTTGCCGCCGGGATTTATAAGTCAGTGGTGGTGAAGCCGTTCCGCCGCACCTTTTAAGCAGGCGGGCCTGTTTCACGCAGCCTGGCCCTGAAAGCAAAACAGTCCCGTCAGGGACTGTTGTTTTCTCAGTAGTTCACCGCATTAAGCACCATGCGACGCAGCAGCTGATGGTGGTTTACCGCACGGATCCGGTAGATGTGCCGGTAGCGACGCGATTGCGCCTCCAGCCAACGGCTGCGGCGGCGTTGCTGTTGACGCAGCATCCGCCAGCGTCCCACTTCATTTCTGGTGCGTTTCATGACAATAATTTCTCAGTTCTGGGGTGACAGGGGCATTATAGGGATTTCATTTTGTGATCCAAGTCTAAAAATGCTGCGCTAATTCCCTGCTTTTTCTCAGTCTTTTCCCGCAGCCCCCGGCATACGCGGCGTGACGCCCACCGTGCCCGGAGGTCTGATCACTTTGCGCCGCTTTATGTGGGACAAAAGGTTTCACCTTTCGTTAACTCTGCGTAAACTCAATAAAACGGCTTGCGAACAGGATTTTTCGCCCTTATGACAACATTTTATACAGTGATCAGTTGGCTGATGGTATTTGGCTATTGGTTACTGATTGCCGGGATCACCCTGCGGATTTTGATGAAACGCCGGGCAGTGCCGTCGGCCATGGCCTGGCTGCTGATTATCTACATCCTGCCGCTGGTAGGGATTGTGGCGTATCTCTCCTTCGGGGAGCTGCACCTGGGGAAACGCCGCGCAGAACGGGCCAAGGCGATGTGGCCCGCCACGGCCCGCTGGCTGAGTGAACTGAAACAATCCAAGGATATTTTTGCCACGGAGCACAGTGAAGTGGCCCTGCCGCTGTTTCAGCTGTGCGAGCGCCGCCAGGGCGTGCCGGGGGTGAAAGGCAACCAGTTACAGCTGCTGACCACCTGTGATGACACCCTGAAATCGCTGATCCGCGACATTGAACTGGCGCGCCATAATATTGAGATGGTGTTTTACATCTGGCAGCCGGGCGGACTGGTGGATCAGGTAGCGGAATCGCTGATGGCGGCGGCCCGCCGCGGCATCCATTGCCGGTTGATGCTCGACTCGGCCGGCAGCCTGCAATTTTTCCGCAGCCCCTACCCGGCCATGATGCGCAATGCCGGCATCGAAGTAGTGGAAGCGCTGAAAGTGAACCTGTTCCGTGTGTTCCTGCGCCGCATGGACCTGCGCCAGCACCGTAAAGTGGTGTTGATCGATAACTATGTGGCTTACACCGGCAGCATGAATATGGTGGACCCGCGCTACTTCAAGCAGGATTCAGGCGTCGGACAGTGGATTGACCTGATGGCACGCATGGAGGGGCCGGTCGCCACAACGATGGGCATCGTCTACTCCTGTGACTGGGAGATCGAAACCGGCAAGCGTATTCTGCCGCCGGAGCCGGAATCGACCATTATGCCGTTTGAGCAGGAGAGCGGGCACACTATCCAGGTGATCGCCTCCGGCCCCGGTTTCCCTGAGGAGATGATCCATCAGGCGCTGCTGACGGCAGCCTATTCCGCACGTGAACAGCTGATCATGACCACGCCCTATTTCGTGCCGAGTGACGATTTGCTGCATGCCATCTGTACCGCCGCCCAGCGCGGGGTGGAAGTCAGCATCATTGTGCCGCGCAAGAATGACTCCATGCTGGTGGATTGGGCCAGCCGGGCCTTCTTCAATGAGTTACTGGAAGCGGGCGTCAATATCTATCAGTTTGAGGGCGGGCTGCTGCACACCAAGAGCGTGCTGGTGGATGGCCAGCTGAGCCTGGTGGGCACCGTCAACCTGGATATGCGCAGTTTGTGGCTTAACTTTGAGATTACGCTGGTCATCGATGATGATGGTTTTGGGGCCGATCTGGCCAGGGTGCAGGAAGATTACATCGCGCGCTCGACCCTGTTAAATGGCAAAAAATGGCTGAACCGGCCACTGTGGCACCGGATCGTTGAGCGGTTGTTTTACTTTTTCAGCCCGCTGCTGTAAAAAACGGGGCGCCGGCCAGGCAGGCCGGCGTGCCGCCAGAATAATGGCCGGCAGAGAGAAAAAGGTTTTAAAAAGGAGTGCGGCGGCTCATGCTATGCTGCACGTTCCCCCACTTTGTTAATGGGATTCTCTATGGATCTGAATAACCGCCTGACGGAAGATGAAACGCTGGAACAGGCCTACGATATTTTTCTGGAGCTGGCGACCGAGAACCTGGATCCTGCGGATGTGCTGCTGTTCAATCTTCAGTTCGAAGAACGCGGTGGCGCAGAGCTGTACGACCCGGCTGAAGACTGGAACGAACATGTTGATCTCGATCTGAACCCGGACTTTTTTGCCGAGGTGGTGATTGGCCTGGCCGATGCCGATGGTGAGCCGATCAATGATGTGTTCGCCCGCGTATTGATCTGCCGCGAAAAAGATCACAAGTTCTGCCACATCCTCTGGAAAGAGTAACGGCCCTGGCTCCGTGCGGCAGGCGTCAGCCTGCCCCCTGCGGATGTTCCTGGCTGTTTGCGGTTGCCTGAGCTTTCTCCTGGCGGCTGCGCTTATTTCTGTTTCCCCTTGCCGTTGTTGCCTCAACCCTTGCTGTTGCCTCAACCCTTGCTGTTGCCTTAACCCTCGCTGTGCTGACGTTTCCGCTGTGACCTGACGGCCCGTATGCCCTCACCCTCTGCGCCTGCCCGTTCCACCCTGTAAGACATTGCGATGCTGAGTTTGTCACAGTTGCCGGAGAGTATGACGGGGGTCTATACAGTATGTTGTAACTATAAGAGGCGTGACGTCCCCTGACAAGCGTATTCACGGCTAAACGGGCCGGAGGGTGAAGCCGGAAGACGCAGGACATAAAAAAAACACCGCGCAACCGGCGCGGTGTCTGAGCTGCACGGCAACACAAGATGTTATAACGGGTCAACTTTCAGGCAGGAAACCGCGTGGCGGAAACTGCCTTCCAGCAGCGGCCGGGTCTGCGCGCATTCCGGCCCGGCAATCGGGCAACGGGTACGGAAGACACACCCCGAAGGCGGGTTAATCGGTGACGGCAAATCCCCTTCCAGCAATTGGACAACCTTCAGTTTCTCTTTGTCCGGGTCAGGGATCGGCACTGCCGACATCAATGCGCGGGTATAAGGATGCTGTGGGTTATGGTACACCTCATCATAAGTGCCCAGCTCCACCGCATGCCCCAGGTACATTACCAGCACCCGGTCAGAAATGTGTTTCACCACGGCCAGATCGTGGGCGATAAAGATTAACGACAGCCCCATCTCCCGTTGCAGTTTCTGCAACAGGTTGACCACCTGCGCCTGGATAGAAACATCCAGTGCCGAAACCGGCTCATCACAAATGATCAGTTTCGGCTCCAGGATCAGCGCGCGTGCAATGCCGATGCGCTGGCACTGGCCGCCTGAGAACTCATGGGGATAGCGGTTAACCAGGTTTGGCAGCAGCCCTACCTTCATCATCATCGCTTTGACTTTGTCTTTGACCTCGGCGCGCGGCATGTTGGGGTAATAAGTCCGCAGCGGCTCGGCGATAATTTCACCGATGGTCATCCGCGGGTTCAGTGAGGCCAGCGGGTCCTGGAAGATCATCTGAATATCGCTGCGGGTTTCACGCCATTGGGCCTCGTTCATGCCGAGCAAATCTTTCCCCAGCCAGGCGACCCGCCCGCTGGTGGCTTTCACCAGGCCAATAATGGCCCGGGCAAACGTCGATTTACCACAGCCGGACTCCCCCACCACGCCCAGGGTCTCCCCTTCGAACAGCCGCAGGGTCACGCCGTCTACCGCTTTCAGGGTTTTGGGCGGTTGCCAGAACCACTGTTTGCCGTCTTTGATGTCGAAATGCACTTTCAGATCGGCCACTTCAAGCAACACTTTCTTTTCAGCGATGCTGTTCATACCAACTCCTCCACCGGCTTGAAGCAGGCGCGCAGGCGCCCATCACCAAAGCGTTCCAACGGCGGCGCGTTAGAACAGATCTCCATCGCATAGGGGCAACGCGGCTGGAAAGGACAGCCTTTCGGCAGACGCAGCAGGTTGGGCGGGTTGCCGGGAATGGTCATCAGGGTTTCGCCTTCTGCATCCAGGCGCGGCACCGCATTCAGCAGGCCAATAGAGTACGGGTGCGTCGGTTGATAGAACACATCCCGCGCGTTGCCGTACTCCATGGTGCGCCCGGCATACATCACCAGCACTTTGTCACAGATACCGGCCACAACGCCCAGATCGTGGGTAATCATGATAATGGCGGTGTTGAATTCGCGTTTCAGCTCGTTCAGCAGCGTCATGATCTGCGCCTGAACTGTTACGTCAAGTGCGGTGGTCGGCTCATCGGCAATCAGCAGTTTGGGCTGGCAGAGCAGCGCCATGGCGATCATCACCCGCTGGCGCATCCCACCGGAAAACTCATGCGGGTACATGGTCATACGCTTGCGCGCTTCCGGCATTTTCACCGCATCCAGCATCCGTACCGACTCATCAAACGCCTCGCGGCGGCTCATCTTTTTATGCAGCTGCAATACTTCCATCAGCTGTTCGCCGACCCGCATGTAGGGGTTCAGTGAGGTCATTGGATCCTGGAAGATCATGGCGATCTCTTCGGCGCGCAGTTTGTTGAGCTGTGCTTCCGGCAGGTTCAGGATCTCCCGCCCGTTCAGTTTTGCCGAACCGCCGATCCGGCCGTTACCGGCCAGCAGGCCCATCAGGGCAAACGCCGTCTGGGATTTGCCGGAGCCGGATTCCCCGACAATGCCCAGCGTTTCACCGGCCCGCAGGTCGAAGTTAAGATCGTTAACCGCCGTGACGTCACCGTCCGGTGTGCTGAAGGTCACGCGCAGGTCTTTGACATCCAGCAGGCTTGCCGCCGGATTATTGACAGTAATGGTGCTCATGATTGCACTCCTTAACGATCTTTCGGGTCGAGGGCATCACGCAGGCCATCGCCGATAAAGTTAAAACAAAACAGAGTGACAACCAGGAAACCTGCCGGGAACAGCAGCAACCAGGGTGAAACTTCCATGGAGTTGGCACCGTCGCTTAACAGTGCCCCCCAACTGCTCAGCGGCTCCTGCGTGCCCAGCCCCAGGAAGCTCAGGAAGGACTCAAACAGGATCATGCTCGGCACCAGCAAGGAGGCATACACCACCACCACGCCCAGCACGTTCGGGACAATATGGCGCAGCACGATATTGCGGGTAGAGACCCCACCCACCAGCGCCGCTTCGATGAACTCTTTGCGTCTCAGGCTCAGGGTCTGGCCGCGCACAATACGTGCCATATCCAGCCATGACACCATGCCAATCGCCACAAAGATCAGCAGGATGTTCTGACCAAAAAAGGTCACCAGCAGGATGACGAAGAACATAAACGGGAAGGAGTTCAGGATCTCCAGCAGGCGCATCATCACGGAGTCGGTTTTGCCGCCGAGGTAACCGGAAAGTGAGCCGTACAGCGTCCCGACGATCACGGCCACCAGCGCGGCTGCCACCCCAACCATCAGGGAGATGCGGCCGCCAATCGCCACCCGCACCAGCAGGTCACGCCCGGAGGAGTCCGTGCCGAAATAGTGGCCGGAGGCCATATCCGGCGCAGCGGACATCATGTTCCAGTCGGTGTCATCATAGGTAAAGGCCGCGAACAGCGGGGCCAGCGCCACGAACAGCGCAATCAGGCAGAGCACGATAAGGCTGGTGACCGCGGCACGGTTATGCATAAAACGACGGCGGGCGTCCTGCCACAGGCTGCGCCCTTCCACTTCCAGCTTTTCACTGAAACTTTCCAGAGCGTCGCTGTTTTTCTTACTGACAATCATGAGCGTGCTCCAGCGTTAATAACGGATTTTCGGATCGATAACGGCATACAGCACGTCAACAATCGCGTTGAACAGAATCGTCAGCCCGCCCACCAGGATGGTCAGGCTCAGCACCAGGGAGTAGTCACGGTTCAGGGCGCCGTTCACAAACAACTGGCCGATACCCGGCAGGCCGTAAATGGTTTCAATCACCATTGACCCGGTGATGATGCCGACAAAGGCCGGGCCCATGTAGGACATCACCGGCAACAGCGCCGGCTTCAGCGCGTGGCGCAGGATGATGCGGCGCATCGGCAGCCCTTTGGCACGGGCGGTGCGGATGAAGTTGGAGTGCAGCACCTCAATCATTGACCCGCGGGTGATGCGCGCGATACTGGCGATATACGCCAGGGATAACGCCACCATCGGCAGGATGATGAATCTGGGTGCCCCGCCGTTCCAGCCCCCGCCCGGCAGCCATTTCAGCGTGATGGCGAAGATAAGCACCAGCAACGGCGCCACCACAAAGCTCGGGATAACCACGCCGGTCATCGCGAACCCCATCACGGTATAATCCCATTTGGTGTTCTGGTTCAGCGCGGCAATGACACCGGCCGTGACCCCCAGCACCACCGCCAGCACAAAGGCGGCCAGCCCCAGTTTGGCGGATACCGGGAAGGACGCCGCCACCAGGTCATTCACCGTGTAGTCTTTGTATTTAAAGGACGGGCCGAAGTCGCCTTTGGCCAGTTGCTCCAGGTAATTGAAATACTGTTTGTACATCGGATCATTGAGGTGATATTTCGCCTCAATATTAGCCATCACCTCGGGCGGAAGATTACGCTCACCGGTAAACGGGCTGCCCGGCGCAAGACGCATCATAAAGAACGAGATGGTGATCAGAATAAAAAGTGTCGGAATGGCTTCCAGACAGCGACGGAAAATAAACTTTAACATTGCCCATACCTGTTCTTAAGCCGCAAAAACGGCTTTATAACGACAGCTCACTCTCTTCATTATGATAAGCGGGCAGGCTCAGGGCCTGCCCGTCGCACTCAGTGTGTCACTCAGTGTTTAATAATGTAGAGGTCTTTAACGTAGACGTTGTCCTGCGGGTCTTTACCGGTATAGCCACCGACGTAAGGTTTCACCAGACGTGCGTTAACATAGTAGTAGACCGGGACGAGCACGGAGTCTTTATCCAGTTGTGCTTCCGCTTTCTGGTAAAGGTCGGCGCGCTCGCTGTCCGTTTTCACCGTCATGGTATCTGCGATCAGCTTATCAAATACTTCACTTTTATAATGGGCAGTATTGTTGCTGCTGTCGGAGAGTAACATGTTCAGGAACGAGGTCGGCTCGTTGTAATCAGAACACCAGCCGGCACGTGCCACATCAAACGTCCCCTGATGACGGGTATCCAGGAAGGTTTTCCATTCCTGGTTCTCCAGCTTCACGTTGACGCCCAGGTTTTTCTTCCAGATGGACGAGGCGGCAATCGCCAGCTTTTTGTGCAGGTCAGAGGTGTTGTACAGCAGGTCAAAGCTCAGCGGTTTGCCTGGGCCGTAGCCCGCTTCTGCCAGCAGTTTTTTGGCTTCTTCGTTGCGTTTTTCCTGCGTCCAGGTGAACCACTCCGGCTTGGTCAGCTTGCCTTCCGTGCCGTCAGTGTACGGCGGGGTAAAGCCGTAGGCCGGCAGATCGCCCTGGTTTTTCACTTTATTGACGATGATGTCACGATCCAGGCCCAGTTTCAGCGCGGTACGGACACGCACGTCATTGAACGGGGCTTTCTGGTTATTGATTTCGTAATAGTAGGTGCAGAGATACGGGTCAACATGCACCTCGTTCGGGATCTCTTTCTTCAGTTTCTGGAACAGCTCAATCGGCATGTTGTTGTAGGTCATGTCGATTTCACCGCTGCGGTAGCGGTTAACGTCGGTGACTTCCGAGGAGATCGGCAGGTAGGTGACCTGATTGATCACCGTATGGGCGTTATCCCAGTATTGCGGGTTGCGCTCCAGCACGATGCGCTCGTTGACCGTCCAGGTTTTCAGCTTGTAAGCGCCGTTGCTGACGTAGTTTTCCGGCTGCGTCCATTTGTCGCCAAACTTCTCCACGGCCTTTTTATTGACCGGTTTCATCGAGGTATGGGAAAGCATTTTAACGAAATACGGCACCGGCTGGGTCAGGGTGACTTCCAGGGTGTGGTCATCAATGGCTTTCACGCCCAGCGTATCCGGGCTTTTTTTGCCGGTGATGATGTCATCAATATTGGCAATGTGACCATATTGCAGGTAGCTCTCATACGGTGAAGCGGTTTTCGGATCGGCCAGGCGCTGCCAGCTGAACACGAAATCTTCTGCCGTCACCGGCTCGCCGTTCGACCATTTGGCGTCTTTACGCAGGTGGAACGTCCAGACTTTGAAGTCTTTGTTATCCCAGCTTTCTGCCACACCCGGCGTGACGCTGCCGTCTTTGACTGAGGTGTTGACCAGCCCTTCCTGCAAATCACGGATGACGTTGGATTCCGGCACCCCTTCCACTTTATGCGGGTCAAGGGATTGCACTTCCGACCCGTTGTTACGTACCAGCTCCTGTTTCGCTGCCAGCTGGACGCCTGCCGGCACCTCAGCCGCAAACGCGCTGCTGATGCCCATCGCTGCCATGACCGCGACGGCCAGCCCTGTTTTTTTCGTGATGTTGGTCATTCTCTTTTTAACTCCACTTTTTATTATGAACCCGCCGCCAAACGGCAGGATTGCTCCGCGAACGGAGTGTGACTGCGGATGGGCCGGAACGGAGGCCGCACCGCAGTGGCTCACTTTGTACCGCCCTGAGTAAGGGCACTACCCCTGATTCTTATGACAGGAAGCCCGGTTCAGGGCTGGATCCGGTAGTAATTCTTCAAATCCGTCAGGTCCTGCGGGTCTTTGCCGGTAAAACCGCCCACCGTGGGTTTCACCAGCCGGGCGCTGACGCGGTAATAGACCGGCACCACCGCGGAATCGCTGTCCAGCTGATTCTCTGCCTGCTGGTACAGGGCATGGCGGGCTGCGTCATCCGGTGCGGTCAGTGACTGCGCCATCAGGCGGTCAAACGCCGCACTTTTATAGAACATGGTGTTATTGCTGCTGGTCGAGATCGCCATGCTGAGGAAACTTGACGGCTCGTTGTAATCGGCGCACCAGGTCGCGCGGGCAATGTCATAGTTACCCTGGCGGCGCGTTTCCAGCATGGTTTTCCACTCCTGGTTCTGCAGGGTGACCTGCGCGCCCAGGTTTTTCGTCCACATTGAGGCGGCAGCAATCGCCTGTTGTTTGTTTTGATCAGACGTGTTGTAAAGCAGCGCGACTTTCAGCGGGTTCTGGGCAGTGAACCCGGCCTCCGCCAGTAATTTGCGCCCTTCGGCATTGCGCTGCTGCTGGCTCCAGCCGGCCCAGGCAGGCGCGGTAAACCCGGCACCTGCGGTGTAAGGCGGCGTCAGGCCATAGGCCGGGATCTGCCCCTGCCCCATGATTTTTTCCGTGATGATCTGGCGGTCCAGCCCCATTTTCAGCGCGGTACGCACACGCGCATCATTCAATGGTGGGCGGCGGTTATTCAGCTCATAGTAAAAGGTGCACAGCAGCGGGCTGACATGCAGCTGGGTCGTCAGCTCTTTTTTCACCATCGGGAATAAGGTGGGGGGAATCGCACTGCTGGTGATGTCGGTATCGCCGCTGCGGTAACGGTTAACGTCGCTCACTTCCGAGGAGATCGGCAGGAAGGTCGCGTGTTCAATCACCGTCTTACCGTTGTTCCAGTAGGTGGGGCTGCGCTCAAGTTCAATGCGCTCATTCACCACCCACTTTTTCAGGCGGAAGGCCCCATTGCCGACGTAATTCTCCGGCTGGGTCCAGCGTTCGCCATACTTTTCAATCACTGACCGCTTGACCGGCTTAAGGGATGTATTCGCCAGCAGTGAGACGAAATAAGGCACCGGCGCACTTAACGTCACCTGCAGCGTTGTTGCATCCAGTGCCTTGACGCCCAATGTATCCGGCGCTTTTTTACCGGCCAGAATGTCGTCGATATTGTCGACTTTGCCGAATTGCAGGTAACTGCCGTAAGGTGAGGCTGTTTTTGGGTCGACCAGGCGCTGCCAGCTATAGACGAAGTCTTCAGCCGTGACCGGCGTACCGTCACTCCAGCGGCTGTTTTGACGCAGATGGAATGTCCAGACCCGGTAACCGCTGTTTTCCCAGCGCTCTGCCACACCCGGCACAATGTGGCCGTTGGCGTCCGTCTCAACCAGGCCTTCAAGGAGGTTGAGAATAATATTCGATTCAGGCACACCCTCTATTTTTTGCGGATCCAGGGAAGAGACTTCTGAGCCATTATTAATCACGATGCTCTGCTGTTTAGCCAGCGCCACAGATGCCGGGACGTCGGCAGCAAACAACATGGGAACAGGTAAAGTACCGGCCAACGCGGCAAACATGGCTGCACGGGCAGGGTTAAACAATAATGAGATCACTGCCACACTCTCCTCCCTCTGTTTTAATTAGATCACATAAGACGTGTTAACTAGCAAATTTCAGGCCTGCCTGTTTGAATTGGCTGAATGAAACTGCCATTGCCCAAAAGAGACTGCTGTTGTCCGAAAAGGTCTGCACACAAGGTGGGTTCGAAAAATTATCAGAAGCGAAAATGTTGTGCCAATCTAATTTACAGAAATGTTAAGCATTTCTCTTTTAACAAAAGGCACCCAGACCGGAAAGGACTGGAAACAAACCGCCAAATCTAAATAAATCAACTAAATACAATAACTTACACTATGACCAGGAAATCTTCCTGACCCAGGCTTCTGTGATAATCAAAAAACCAAAAACAAAGCGTTAACAACACTGACGCCTGAAGAATAAACCGCTGTGCAAGTCCGAATTAACACTAATATCATCTCACCACGTGCTTCACAAGCCCTGCAGAATGATGTGACTAAATTAACATCAGTGAGAAAAATGACATTTTTATGACAGCTTTAAACACAGGAAAAGTATCAGAAAGGAGGCCATGAACACCGTTGGATCATTCATGCCGTTTTAATGCGCCATGATGGTGCAACCGCTGTTTTACTCAGCAAATAGTGCACTGATAAAAGGCAGGAAAGAATAAGGGAGGCTGCCTGTCAGCCCGTAAAGCGTGTTCACGAACTAACAGGGACAAGCGAAAAGAAAAGGCGTGTGCGGAAATAATGTTACAGCAGTCCGGGGAAAATTGTTTTGATACCGGTAACAATAAATTCGATACCTAGTGCCATCAATAATAATCCCATAATCCGTGTCACCACGTTGATGCCGGTCTGCCCCAGCAGCCGCACCACTAGGGGAGCCGCCCGGAACAACAGCCAACAGCAGAAAGAGAAGAAGGCGATAGCTAGTGTCAGCCCGAGCAGGTTCTGCCAGCTATGGTAACGGGAGCTCCAGACAATAGTGGAGCTGATTGCGCCCGGCCCTGCCATTAACGGCAACGCCAGCGGCACCACCCCAACACTTTCGCGGATCGCTGACTCCGATTTTTCCTGCTTGTTTTGCTTGTCTTCGCCCAGCTTCCCGCTGATCATTGACATCGCAATGGTCACGACCAGTATGCCGCCGGCAATCCTGAAGGAATCAATGGAAATGCCGAAAAGATGCAGAATCGCATCCCCCAGGAACAGCGAGGTACACAGAATAATGGCCACTGACAAATTCGCCGTCAGGTTGGTTTTATTTCTGCCGGCTGCCGCCTGGTAGCTGGTCATACTGATAAATACCGGCAGGATGCCGATCGGGTTAACCAGCGCAAAAAGGCCGACAAAAAATTTAATGTATCCTGACAAATCCAGTAGTGTCTGGCTCACGCAGAACTCCGTCAACAGGCCATAAAGGTGACATTTTGAAGGCCGCTAATGTAATGGAATTACCCGATATAATCCATCCTCATAAGCAGGATTTAATAGCGATATTAGAAGTAGTTATAAGATAAAACACTCCCCTCTGGCGAAGCTTTTTCTGTAATCTTTTATTTTTTACAAGAAATAAAAAACATTTCTTATCTATGAGAGTTTTTCTCATTTTATCTGTTGCTGAAAGGTGTCAGCTTGGGGTTTTCTTGATCCAGATCAAGAAAACCTGTGCAGGGAAGAGTACCATGAGCACATATTAAGAAATCACGAGATCCTGTCCAACTTCATCATTAGCGGCCATTTTCCTCATTACGCCGCACTGCAGCATGCTGACAAGCTCTTTCAGTAAATAAGCGATAATTGTACATCCCCAGGGAATCGGGTAACGCCCCAAGCGAATATGTCCCCCAGGACTATACTTGATGCGGTGCTGACAGCTCATTTACTAAAAGAGTTTAACCTTATCAGGAGAGCATTATGGCTGTAACGAATGTTGCTGAACTTAACGCACTTGTGGCCCGTGTCAAAGAAGCCCAGCGCGAGTATGCCAACTTTACTCAGGAGCAAGTCGACAAGATCTTCCGTGCCGCTGCCCTGGCTGCCGCCGATGCCCGTATTCCCTTAGCCAAAATGGCTGTTGCAGAATCCGGCATGGGTATTGTGGAAGATAAAGTCATCAAAAACCACTTTGCTTCTGAATATATTTACAACGCCTATAAAGATGAAAAAACCTGTGGGGTTTTGTCAGAAGATGACACCTTCGGGACTATCACCATCGCTGAACCTATTGGCCTGATTTGCGGTATCGTTCCTACCACCAACCCAACTTCTACTGCGATTTTCAAGGCGCTGATTAGCCTGAAAACCCGTAACGGCATCATCTTTTCCCCGCACCCACGTGCTAAAAACGCCACCAACAAGGCCGCAGACATTGTCCTGCAGGCCGCCATTGCCGCTGGGGCGCCAAAAGACATTATCGGCTGGATTGATGAGCCGTCCGTTGAGCTTTCCAATCAACTGATGCATCACCCGGACCTGAACCTGATTCTGGCGACCGGTGGCCCGGGTATGGTGAAAGCCGCCTATAGCTCCGGTAAACCGGCTATCGGTGTAGGGGCCGGTAACACCCCGGTAGTCGTGGATGAAACGGCAGATATCAAACGTGTTGTCGCGTCTATCCTGATGTCCAAAACCTTCGATAACGGCGTTATCTGTGCGTCTGAACAGTCCGTCATCGTTGTAGACGCTGTGTATGACGCTGTCCGCGAACGTTTTGCCAGCCACGGCGGCTATCTGCTGCGCGGCCAGGAGCTGAAAGCCGTTCAGGATATTATCCTGAAAAATGGTGGCCTGAACGCAGCAATTGTTGGCCAGCCGGCGCATAAAATCGCTGAAATGGCCGGTATCCGTGTGCCGGCTTCCACCAAAGTGCTGATTGGTGAAGTAACGCTGGTGGATGAGTCTGAGCCTTTCGCTCATGAAAAACTCTCCCCCACCCTGGCGATGTACCGTGCCACTGACTTCCATGATGCGGTCAGCAAGGCAGAAAAACTGGTGGCGATGGGTGGTATCGGCCACACCTCCTGCCTCTACACAGACCAGGACAACCAGCCGGAACGCGTAAATTACTTCGGCGACAAGATGAAGACGGCCCGTATCCTGATTAACACCCCGGCGTCACAGGGTGGGATCGGTGACCTGTACAACTTCAAACTGGCTCCTTCTCTGACTCTGGGCTGCGGCTCCTGGGGCGGTAACTCAATTTCTGAGAACGTAGGGCCTAAACACCTGATCAACAAGAAAACCGTTGCGAAACGAGCAGAAAATATGTTGTGGCATAAACTTCCGAAATCCATCTACTTCCGTCGTGGCTCACTGCCGATTGCACTGGAAGAGGTGGCAACTGATGGCGCTAAACGTGCCTTTATCGTCACTGACCGTTTCCTGTTCAACAATGGTTATGCCGACCAGGTCACCAGCGTACTGAAATCGCACGGTATCGAAACCGAGGTGTTCTTTGAAGTAGAGGCTGATCCAACCCTGAGCATTGTGCGTAAAGGGGCGGAGCTGATGAACTCCTTTAAACCAGACGTCATTATCGCGCTGGGTGGTGGTTCGCCGATGGATGCAGCCAAAATTATGTGGGTCATGTACGAGCATCCGGAAACCCATTTCGAAGAACTGGCGCTGCGCTTTATGGATATCCGTAAACGCATCTACAAATTCCCGAAAATGGGCGTCAAAGCAAAAATGGTGGCCATTACCACCACCTCAGGTACCGGCTCTGAAGTTACGCCGTTTGCCGTGGTGACCGATGACGCAACCGGCCAGAAATACCCGCTGGCAGACTATGCCCTGACCCCGGATATGGCGATTGTTGACGCCAACCTGGTGATGAACATGCCGAAGTCGCTGTGTGCCTTTGGCGGTTTGGATGCAGTGACCCATGCGCTGGAAGCCTATGTGTCTGTGCTGGCGAATGAGTATTCTGACGGCCAGGCGCTGCAAGCCCTGAAACTGCTGAAAGAGAACCTGCCGCAAAGCTACCGTGACGGGGCGAAAAACCCGGTTGCCCGCGAACGTGTACATAACGCGGCGACTATCGCAGGGATCGCCTTTGCGAACGCCTTCCTGGGGGTCTGCCACTCTATCGCCCACAAACTGGGTTCAGAGTTCCACATTCCTCACGGTCTGGCGAATGCGATGCTGATCTCCAACGTCATCCGCTATAACGCGAATGATAACCCGACCAAGCAAACAGCCTTCAGCCAGTATGACCGTCCGCAGGCGCGTCGTCGTTATGCTGAAATCGCTGACCACCTTGGCCTGAGTGCACCCGGCGATCGCACTGCACAAAAAATCGAGAAACTGCTTAACTGGCTGGATGAGATCAAAACCGACCTGGGTATTCCGACCTCTATCCGCGAAGCCGGCGTACAGGAAGCTGATTTCCTGGCAAAAGTGGACAAGCTGTCTGAAGATGCCTTTGACGACCAGTGTACTGGGGCTAACCCACGTTACCCGCTGATTGCTGAGCTGAAACAGATCCTGCTGGACACTTACTACGGCCGCAAATTTACTGAGGAAGAGAAGGCTACAGCGGTTGAAGCCGTTGAACCGGTTGCCGTGACTGAGTCAGTAAAAGCGGATAAAAAAGCGAAAAAATAAGGCCTGCCTGCTGTGCCTCTCCTTAAAAGAGGCACAGTGTGAGAACCCTCCCCCTGCGGGAAGATAATTTCACACTGGCCACAAAAAACCCGCCGTCAGGCGGGTTTTTTTATGCGTCGATGCACAGCAGACTATTTACGGGGTATCTTCACCGGTACCGGACAACGCATCCCGATAGTGTTTGCGGCACACTGAAACATAACGCTCATTGCCGCCAATGACCACTTGTTCGCCTGCATGCATCGGGCGGCCGTTCTGGTCCAGGCGCAGCACGCGGTTGGCTTTACGGCCACAATGACAAATTGTCTTTAGTTCTACCAGTTTATCTGCCCAGGCCAGCAGATATTGACTGCCGATGAACAACTCCCCGAGAAAATCTGTTCTGAGCCCATAACATAAAACCGGAATATCCAGGTGATCGACCACGTCGCAGAGCTGGCTCACCTGGCTTTTTGTCAGGAACTGGCTTTCATCTAATAAAACACAATGTACCGGTTGCTGAACGTGTTCCTGGGTAATCATGGCCTGCAGATCGGTTTCCGCATTATAGAGCTGCGCCTGAGAGGAGAGTCCAATACGGGAACTGACCTTGCCGACCCCAAAGCGTCGGTCAATTTCAGCGGTGAACACCAGGGTACGCATACCGCGTTCCTGATAGTTATAGGATGATTGCAGCAAGGCCGTAGATTTTCCGGCATTCATCGCAGAATAATAAAAATAGAGTTGAGCCATTGCTCTCGCGTTCCCTATCACACCAAATTAAATTTGCGTGGAGTGTAACATAGCACCGGGGGCAGATCCTCTGCCTGTTCCCCCGCCCTGCACCGCCTGCTGTGTTGCGACGCCGGTTAGCCCGCTAATTTATGCCGGTGTGACAAAATGAATAAGAAGGCAGCATGTTGGCGACTTCTCCTCCAGACATCTTACGATTTTCTTACAAAATAGCGTAAATAGTGGCTGGTTTATGGAAACAGGAATAATAAAACTGTTTTTCATAATCAAAAAAGACGCGAGGCGACAGTAAATTCAAATACATGTAGGCACGCTATTTACCTGTTCTCTTTTTTATCTCCCTTTGGTTTATAGGCTATTTTTAACGGGAAAAATAATCGCCTTATACTATAACTGCCTGAAGCGCGGCATATTGGCTGTTGCAGAATTTAAACCCGCACTCTATTATTACGGCGAATACCCCATATGATAATTAGAGAGTAGGACAATGAGCGAAGCTTTGAAAATTCTGAACAACATCCGCACTTTGCGGGCGCAGGCAAGAGAGTGCTCTCTTGAAACGCTTGAAGAGATGCTGGAAAAATTGGATGTTGTTGTTAATGAACGCCGGGAAGAAGAACAACATGTTGCTGCGGAAACAGAAGAACGTACCCGCAAACTGCAACAGTACCGTGAGATGTTAATTGCTGACGGTATTGATCCAAACGAGTTAATGCAAACCCTGGCGGCGGCTAAGCCGGCAGGTAAAGCCAAGCGTGCTGCACGCCCGGCTAAATACCAATATCAGGATGAAAACGGTGAAACCCGTACCTGGACAGGCCAGGGGCGTACTCCGGCTGTGATCAAAAAAGCAATTGATGAAGAAGGTAAATCGCTGGACGATTTCCTGCTGTAATTGCTCTATTGCTATTGCACGTCACCTGCTTAAAACAATACTCCCGCCGGGGAGTATTTTTATATACATTTATTTTACATTCTACCTACAAAAATAAAACAATGAACCCTTACCCATAAAAAAGGGATGCCAACGCATCCCTTTTTAAACTGTTCACGTTTTATTGCTGGTAAAAGTCACGATACCAATCAACAAAGCGTTGAATACCGTCTGTCACGCTGGTCTCTGGCTTAAAACCAATCGCCTCATAGAGCGCGGTGGTATCAGCGCTGGTTTCAAGCACGTCACCCGGCTGCATAGGCAGCAGGTTTTTCTTTGCTTCAATGCCCAACGCAGTTTCCAGCGCTTCAATGTAAGCCATCAGTTTCACCGGTTGGCTGTTACCGATATTGTACACCCGGTAAGGCGCCGAACTGGTGGCGGCAGAGCCCTGCTCCACCGTCCAGCGGGTGTCCGGCTGCGGAATGACCTCTTGTAACCGGACAATGGCTTCGGCGATATCATCGATGTAGGTGAAATCACGGCGCATCTCGCCACGGTTATAGACGTCAATCGCCTCTCCGGCCAGCATGGCCTTAGTAAACTTAAACAGTGCCATATCCGGCCGGCCCCAGGGGCCGTACACGGTAAAGAAGCGCAACCCGGTGGTCGGCAGACTATAGAGGTGCGAATAAGTATGTGACATCAGCTCATTCGCTTTCTTGGTCGCCGCATACAACGACACCGGGTGATCAACCGAATCTTCGGTAGAGAAAGGCATTTTCTGGTTCAGGCCATAGACTGAACTGGAGGAGGCATAAAGCAGGTGTTCCACCTTGTTATGCCTGCACCCTTCCAGCACATTCAGATGCCCAATCAGGTTAGCATCAGCATACGCCAGCGGATTCTCCAGCGAATAGCGAACCCCGGCCTGCGCACCCAAATGGATGACGCGCTGGAACTGATGTGCGGCAAACAGCTCAGCCATGCCCTCGCGGTCAGCCAGGTCCATTTTGATAAAGGTGAAACCCGGCTGCTCCAGCCTGGCCAGGCGTGCCCGCTTAAGATTGACATCATAATAGTCATTCAGGTTATCAATCCCGACCACCTGATGGCCGGCGGCCAGCAGTCGTTCCGTGACATGATAACCGATAAAACCGGCCGCACCTGTTACCAGAAAATTCATACCTACCTCTTAATCATGCACTTGCACCGATGCGCCGCGGCCGATTCCATAATAGGTGAAACCACGCTTCGCCAGACGCTCCGGATCGAAAAGGTTACGGCCATCAAAAATGACCGGCTGCTTCAGCGACGCCTTGATGACATCAAAGTCCGGCGCGCGGAAGTTCTGCCATTCGGTACAAATTACCAGTGCATCAGCGCCTTGCAAAGCAGCTTCTTTGGTGCCCATCAGTTTCAGGGAGTCACGGTGACCATAAATGCGCTGGGTTTCGTCCATCGCTTCCGGGTCAAATGCCTGTACCTGCGCACCGGCTTCCCACAGGGTTTCCATCAGCACACGGCTGGAGGCTTCACGCATATCGTCGGTGTTTGGCTTGAAGGAGAGGCCCCACAGCGCGAAGGTTTTGCCTTTCAGGTTGTCACCGAACTCACGTTTGATGAACTGGGTCAGCTTATATTTCTGCTGATAGTTCACGTGCTCAACAGCTTGCAGCAGCTTCGGCTGGTAACCGATCTGTTCGGAGGTACGGATCAGGGCCTGCACATCTTTCGGGAAGCAGGAACCGCCGTAGCCGCAGCCCGGATAGATGAAGTGGTAACCGATACGGGAATCAGAACCGATGCCCTGACGCACTTTTTCGATATCCGCACCCAGGATTTCAGCCAGGTTAGCGATTTCGTTCATGAAGCTGATCTTGGTGGCCAGCATACAGTTGGCCGCATATTTGGTCAGCTCAGCACTGCGCACATCCATCAGGATCATACGGTCGTGATTGCGGTTGAACGGCTCATAGAGCTCACGGATCGGCTCAATGGCTTCCGGGTTGTCCGTACCGATAACAATACGTTCCGGACGCATACAGTCAGCCACTGCGGCGCCTTCTTTCAGGAATTCCGGGTTGGAAACCACATCATAGGCGATCTCTGCGCCACGCTGTTTCAGCGTCTCTGCCATCACGGCGCGCACTTTGTCAGCAGTACCGACCGGTACGGTAGATTTGTCGATCACGACTTTGCGATCGGTCATGTGCTGCGCGATGGTACGCGCCACGGCCGTCACGTATTTCAGGTCGGCAGAGCCGTCTTCATCCGGCGGGGTGCCTACCGCGATGAACTGCATCACACCATGCGCCACGCCCTGCTCTGCGTTCGTGGTGAACTGCAGGCGGCCGGCTTCATAGTTTTGCTGGACCAGCGGGGTCAGGCCCGGTTCATAAATCGGGATGATGCCTTTTTTCAGGTTCTCGACCTTACGCTCATCCACATCTACACAGAGTACATCATGGCCAACTTCAGCTAGGACGGCAGCTTGCACCAAACCGACATAACCAATACCAAAAACTGTTACTTTCATTGGAAAATCCTAGTTTTTAAAATTGAAAAGAAAAAGGGTGTTACGCGTGCCCGGCAGTGCGTTCGTCCTGTTGCTTGACGAAATCGGCTACCCAGTCACTGAATGCTTTACCCAACCCCTGGTGACGCATGCCATATTCAACAAAAGCCTGCATATAGCCCATCTTGTTGCCGCAATCATGGCTCACGCCCTGGAGGTGATAGGCCTCAACAGTTTCGTTATCCATCAGCATGGCGATGGCGTCCGTCAGCTGGATCTCGTCACCGGCACCCGGCTCCGTTTTTTCCAGTAACGGCCAGATGTCAGCGGAGAGGACATAACGCCCTACCACGGCCAGATTGGACGGCGCAGTCCCGGCGGCAGGTTTTTCCACCATGCCGACCATCGGCGCGCTTTCACCCGCGGACAGCTCACGGCCTTCGCAATCTGCCACGCCATAGTTGGAGACGTCGCTTTCCGGCACCGGCTCAACCAGGATCTGGCTGCGGCCGCTCTGCTCAAAACGCGCCATCATCTCTGCAAGGTTTTCTTTGGTCAGATCGGCGGAGTATTCATCGAGGATCACATCCGGCAGTACCACGGCAACCGGCTCGTTGCCCACCAGCGGTTTGGCGCAGAGGATGGCATGGCCGAGGCCCTTGGCCTCACCCTGACGCACCTGCATGATGGTGACATGTTTCGGGCAGATCGCCTGCACTTCTTCAAGCAACTGGCGCTTGACGCGTTTTTCCAGCATGGCTTCCAGTTCGAAACTGGTATCGAAGTGGTTCTCGATGGAGTTTTTAGAGGAGTGGGTCACCAGGATGATTTCCTGGATGCCTGCGGCGATGCATTCGTTGACCACATACTGAATCAGCGGCTTATCCACCAGCGGCAACATCTCTTTAGGAATGGCTTTCGTTGCAGGCAGCATACGCGTCCCAAGCCCTGCAACAGGAATCACAGCCTTTTTTACTTTTCTATTTGATGCAGACATTGACTATCTCTCTCTTGCCCGTTCATTTAATGAACATTAGCGGGTTTACCCTAAATTAGCGTTTTCGAGTATACCACCTTCATTCCGTCGCGCTTATTTCATATGAGGGTTTGAGAAAAATTAAGATAATTACCTAATAGCCCTTATCTGCAATATATTGAACCCGGTTAAATAATGAATATAAAAAGGAAGCAACGCTCCCTTTTTTACAGATTAATCTGAGGAAAGCATTAAACGCAGCCGTCCCCCGGCACCCCATACCTGACACTGCCAGGCGGCGCAACGTTGTGAAATCTGGTTTGAATAGGTCGCCCCCAGCGTGCCTAACGGCACCCCATTACTGAGTTGAATCTGATTTTCACCGGTGTTGACTGTGGCATGTAACCCCGCCGAGACCAATATTAAATTCTTATACTCAGCATGGTAATAACCCAGCAACAGAGGGAATTGCCCCTCCAGATGTGCCTGTTTTAATAACTGGTTAACCTGCTTTAAAATAGTGGACATCTGCGGCAAACGCTGGCGTTGATTGGTTAAATGGTCACGTAATAATCCATTGAATATTGCCCGCAGCAGCAGCGCGGCTAATACACCGTTTTCCCCGGCGCGTGTCACATCCAGGCAATAAAATGCCAGATCGTTTGGCGATAACGCGGCAACATCCAACACCAGCCCCGGGTGTTCTGCCATCGTCAGTTGCCGGTAGTTGATGCGGCAGTGCGCCAGCACCTGCTGTACCGGTGGCTGAAGCTGTTTCAGCAGCTTGGCCGCCTGCGCCGGGTCCTGGCAGAGCGCCGACCAATCCTGAATCAGGTCATTCCCCTCCATCGCCTGTGAGGTAAACAGGTTGGGATAGAGGCAGGCCAGCAGCGCTTCGCGCAGCCGGGTAAGATCGTTAAGCGGTTTCAACAGCACGTCTTCGACGCCCAGCCGCAATACTTTTGCCACATCGCTCATGTTGTCGGTTGCGGAAATCACCAGCACCGGAATTTTATTCCCCTGCAGGCGGAGGTTCTCGACAAACTCAATACCGTCCATCTCGGGCATCGCCAGATCACACAGGATCAAATCAGGCGACACCTCCTCTACAGCTGATAACGCTTCCAGGCCATTCTCCGCTTCGCTGGTGGTTGCCCCCAGCGTTTTCAGGTAGCCGACAAGCACCGAGCGAAAGACGGCCTCGTCCTCCACGATCAGGATATGCTTGCTTGTTAACGGTTTATCCATCTGGCCCCCTTGCTCACTCCTCTTTAATAGTGGCCTAAAAAGCGGTTTTTCGCATGTCTGAAAGTGGGGTTAGTGCACCAAACTGGTGAGAAACCCGCCTGCTGACTCACTTTTTTTACGAAACAAAGTTTTTTATCACCTAACCCACTCTGTGGCCTGACACAGTAAACAGCCGGATAATACGATCGTACCCAATGTTGACGTGCAGGTAAACGCTTGCACTGAGGACAGCCTGTCAGGCTGTCCTCAGTGCAAAAAACAGAACCTGCCGGTTGCATTGTCAGCCGGCGATATTGTTAGGTAACATAGTCCGCCTATGTGATTCAAGTGCGCCGGTGCGCCAAACTTATTGTTAAATCAGGAGTCATTGTGTCCCAGACCTGTCCTTGCGGCAGTGGCGTAACCTACAGCCTCTGTTGCCAGCCTTACCATAAGGGCACTGATATTGCCCCCACGCCGGTGGCCCTGATGCGCTCGCGCTATACTGCGTATGTCATGAATGATGTCGCTTACCTGCTGGCCAGCTGGCACCCGGATTGCCGGGCTGAACAGTGGCGCGAAAGCCTGGCCGAGAGTGCCGCCCAGACCCGGTGGCTGGGGCTGCGCATCATTGAGGAGGCTGCAGGCCGCGGGCCGGATGAAGGGTTCGTCGAGTTTGCCGCCCGCTTCAGTGAAGGCGACAACCCGCACGTGCATCTGCTGCATGAACGCTCACGCTTTCTTCGTGTAAATGAACGCTGGTACTATAGGGACGGCACCCACCTGCAAAGCGGCCGTAATGATGCCTGCCCTTGTGGTTCCGGTAAAAAATATAAGAAATGTTGCGGACAATAATTCCGAACATTCCGAAAACAGAGACATACTCACACCATCGCAACGCCTACAGGATTACCCCCGATGCAACATCAGCACGTACAACGAAAAATTCTGCGCACCATCTGCCCTGATGCCAAGGGCCTGATCGCCAAGATCACCAATATTTGTTACAAGCATGAGCTCAATATCGTGCAAAACAATGAGTATGTTGATCACCGTACCGGGCGGTTTTTTATGCGCACCGAGTTGGAAGGCATCTTCAACGACAATACCTTGCTGGCCGATCTGGACAGCGCCCTGCCTGAAGGCTCTGTGCGTGAGCTGCATGCCGCCGGCCGCCGCCGGATTGTGGTGCTGGTCACCAAAGAGGCCCACTGCCTGGGCGATCTGCTGATGAAGAGTGCTTATGGCGGCCTGGATGTGGAAATTGCGGCGGTCATTGGTAACCACACCACGTTGCAGACGCTGGTGGAGCGTTTTGATATTCCGTTCCACCTGGTGAGCCACGAAGGGCTGACACGCGAGCAGCATGACAGCCAGATGATTGCGCAGATTGACCAGTACCAGCCTGATTACGTGGTGCTGGCGAAATATATGCGTGTGCTGACCCCGCAGTTTGTGCAGCACTACCCGAATCAGGTGATCAATATCCACCATTCCTTCCTGCCGGCCTTTATCGGTGCGCGCCCTTACCATCAGGCGTATGAGCGTGGCGTGAAGATTATCGGGGCGACTGCGCACTATGTGAATGACAATCTGGATGAAGGCCCGATCATCATGCAGGATGTGATTCACGTGGATCATACTTACACGGCGGATGACATGATGCGTGCCGGCCGGGACGTAGAGAAGAATGTGCTGAGCCGGGCCCTGTACCGGGTGCTGGCCCAGCGCGTGTTTGTCTACGGTAACCGTACCATTATCTTGTAATCCGGCTGCCGGGCGGTGCAAAAGGTGAAGAATGCACCGTCCGGGGCAAAAAATCGGCAAACGGATCCTTTTCTGCATTTCAACACTTTACAGCGTGGATTCATTTGATATGATGCGCCCCGCTTACCGCGACAGCGCAAGCACGCAAGGCCAGTGGTGGGGTTCCCGAGCGGCCAAAGGGAGCAGACTGTAAATCTGCCGTCACAGACTTCGAAGGTTCGAATCCTTCCCCCACCACCATCCTTTCAGACAGCACGCACTTCCTGATAAACATCCCAGTAAAAAAAGAGTTGCCCATGCGGGGAAGGACGAGAACCTTCGACAAGGTTCGGCGAGCGAACGCGAGCAACGTTGCGCAGCAACGGCCCGGAGGGTGAGGAACGAAGTGACGAATAATCCTTCCCCCACCACCATTTTTCGATATCAGCGTGATATCAACCCTCAGAGCAGCCGGTTAGCCAGGCCGTTTTGAGCGAAGGAGACATCCTTCTACAATTCGCAAATCCACGAATTTCGTGGTGGGGTTCCCGAGCGGCCAAAGGGAGCAGACTGTAAATCTGCCGTCACAGACTTCGAAGGTTCGAATCCTTCC
>NZ_PJZI01000017.1 GCF_002858805.1 Chimaeribacter arupi | reverse complement strand
CATAAGCATATATACGTTTCTTGCTCATAGCGGACCTTACCTGAGGTCAGTCCGCTTTGTGCCAGAAGCGGACGTGGCTAACTTTCGATGTGACTTCAGGCACACTCCAGCCGCATAGTCTCAACAACGCGTGCCGGAGGCAGTCCCGTGTGCCTTAAAACTCCCGTGGTAACAGTGCAATTGACTTAGTTGATAGGGGACGGAATACGTTACCCTACCCGGCACACCTCTGAAATTTTCTCTCTAAGCCAGCGGTGACCCGGATCCTTTTCCATTCTTAGGTGCCACATCTGCGACACCACAATGTTCCGGGTTTTGAATGGCAATTCAAAGACATGTAAATTTTCTGTCATTTGTTGGTTGCGCAAGTACAGCGCGGGAACCATGGCGATAAGGTCGGAGGCCAGTGCGACGGATAACGCAGTCGGAAAGCCCGGAACCACACTCACCACTTTGCGCATGACGCCTGACGCCGCCAGGGCATCATCGACAAAACCATGTAACACCCCATCGGGTGACGCCACCACATGTCCCCAGGCAATATAATCTTCAACGTTTATTCCCGGCTGTGACGCCAGCGGATGCTCCTTGCGCACCGCGCCAATAAAGCGATCCTGAAAGAGTCTCTGCACCCGGATTTCCGGCCCCATATTGCTCTGGACGCCAATCTCCAGGTCAACTAAACCCTCCCGAAGATAACGAGGCGTTTTTTCAGGTTTCGGTGCAAAGCGTATGCAAATACCTGGGGCCGCTTCGGCCACGGCGGCAATGAGCAGTGGGCCAAATGCCACGACAAAACCATCATTGGCCCTGATGGTGAACAGCCGTTCGAGGTTTTCCACCTTGAGCGTTTCGGATGAGGGCTGAAGCACTGCCCTCGCCTCATAGACCGCGTTTCTGGCACGATCCCGGCTTGCTTCAGCCCAAGGGGTGAGCACCATGTTACGCCCTGCCCGCACCAGAATGGGATCCCCCGTCACCTCACGTAGCCTGCTGAGTGTGCGGCTCATCGCTGAGGTACTCAGGTTTAAGCGTCGGGCTGCCCCCGCAACGCTGGCTTCTGCCAGCAAAACGTCGAGCGCGACCAGCAAGTTAAAATCAGGGTCGGACATATGGGTTCCTGCCAGGAATTCAGATAGGGCGTCGAATGCAATGATACAGTGCAAATGCTGCATCTTCCGCCTTGATTCACTGCTGATTATAGTTTTCGTCTCCCTCCTTTCACAGGCATAAAAATGACAACGTTATTTTCACATCTACCGGGCGATGAAGGCCTGCCGGGACAAGAACGTGCGCGCGTCATGGCCGCCGTGATGACCACGACGCTGATGGGCGTGTTTGACGGCACGATGATCAACATCGCCTTGCCATCCATGGCAAAAGCGATGCAGGTACCGGCGAATGTCTCGGTCTGGTTCGCCAACGGTTACCTGCTCTCCGCCGCCATGACATTGGCTATCTTCGCTGCGCTGGCAGTACGCGTTGGCTACCGGCCAGTGTTTCTTTCAGGCCTTACCGTCTTTACGCTCACTTCACTGGGTTGTGCGCTGGCCAGTACGCCAGAGATGCTCATCGGAATGCGCATTATGCAAGGGATCGGCGGCGCAGCTACCCTGAGCATTGCCCCGGCGATACTGCGTTCTGTTTTCCCCGGCCGATTGCTTGGCCGTATTCTTGGGCTACATGCCCTGCTGATTGCGTCAAGCTCGGCCATCGCGCCTGTACTTGGCGGCACAGTGCTGGACATAATAAGCTGGAAAGGGTTGTTCGCCATAAACGTGCTCCCCGGCACCGTTTCCCTGTTGCTGGTATTCAGGTCGCTGCCACGAAAACCGGTGTTCGATAGAACGCCGTTCGATACGCCAGGCGCTGTGCTTTCTGCACTACTTTTAGGCTCAATGGTGATGGCGGCAAACAGCTTCTCCTCAGGCCATCACATCAGTGTCGAGGCTATCAGCTGGAGTCTGCTTGCGATGCTCAGCGCCATAACATTTATCTGGCAGATCCGCCGGGTAAAGCATCCTTTATTACCCCCCGTCATGTTCAAAAATGGACGCTTTACCCTGGCCGCTTTAACGTCGCTCGCCTGTTTTGTGAGCCAGGGAATTACCTTTATTGCGCTGCCATTTCTGTTTCAGAGCGTGTATGGCTACAGCCCTGTCGTGTCGGCGTTACTCTTTACGCCATGGCCGATCGGCATTGTGTTGATAGCGCCTCATGCGGGCCGTTGGGCCGACATATTTTCAGCGCCTCTGATT
The DNA here is from genome assembly GCF_002858805.1 of Chimaeribacter arupi. GTDB lineage: Bacteria > Pseudomonadota > Gammaproteobacteria > Enterobacterales > Enterobacteriaceae > Chimaeribacter > Chimaeribacter arupi. The sequence continues at coordinate 94,835 of NZ_PJZI01000017.1, read as the reverse complement.
TCTACCGTTGGGTTAGCTCTTTTTGTTATGGGTTTGATTTTGCTGGCCACGCTACCCGCCCGCCCTGCGGTATGGGATATCTGTTTACGCAGCCTGTGGTGCGGCATCGGATTTGGTTGTTTCCAAAGCCCTAACAACCGGGAGATGCTCTCTAACGTATCCCGCGACTATGCCAGCTACGCATCAGGCGTATTGTCTATCGTCCGGACATTCGGCCAATGCCTCGGTGCTGCTGTCATGGGGGCACTGCTGGCAATAAATGAACTGCAGGCTGTCCATTATGCTCTGTGGATTGCTGTCGTCGCGTCTGCGGCATCAGTGGTATTAAGTGTGAGCCGGTTACGTAAAGGACATTAACCTGGTTTTAGTCCGCTTCTCGCTCATCGCGGGCGATGTCCGGCCCGCAGCCCGCTGTAACTTAACGCCGGGGAATGATCTGTCGATGGCAAAACGGGGCTGCATCCGGCTCTTTTACACAAAGTGATGCCATTAACGGATGCAGCCTGGGGTGGGGAAAGCGTTTATTTCAGCGGTGCCGCCAGCGTGACAATCCACAACTCGCTGTCCGACTCCGGTTTCTTCAGCGGCTTTATGCCGATAGTCGTTGCAACCGGCTTATCATCTACCGTCAGCGTCCCCTGTTCGGTCACCCGATAATCCTTACGCTTCTTACCTTCAACCGGATTTTGCATGACCGTTCTCACGCCGAAGTCATTGTCATTGGTGACGGCCAGCGTTTTATTGTCAATTAGCGCCAGTCCTTCGGCCTTCTCCTGCTGCCAGCCGAGTTGACGTAAATCGACCACCAGCGTTTTAGCGGCGAGCTTAATGCCGCGCTGCGCCAGCGCTTTCTCGTCGTCAAACTCCGGATACTCGTCAGGCTTATCGAATGCTGCAAGCTCGGTAGCCGGGCTAAGATCCACCTTATAGATAAGGTTGCGCATCGCATCGTCTTTGTCGCTGCCTTGTTCAATCAGCAGGATATGCTGATTGTCGAGCGCCACAATATCGCCAATTTTTGCGTCGCTGTTTTTACCGTAAGCGGCGCTGTCGATAGGGTAACCATACATCGCGGTTTTCCCGGTCGCCGGATCGAAGCTCACCAGGCGGGTAAAGCGCGCCTGCTTTTTACTTTTACCGTTGATATCCAGCGTGCTCTGCACCGCGGCGATAATGCGCCCGTCCGGCATGCGGGTGAGCCCTTCAAATCCACGATTTGGCTGACGCCATTTGAGAACATTCGGCAGACCGCCCGCGATGGATTTCTCCCCCTCTTCTGCCTGCGGCCCGTAGATTTTCAGGATCTTGCCGCGCGCATCAACGTTAATCAGGAACGGGCCATACTCATCGCACAGCCAATACCCTCCCTTGCCGTCCGGCGTAATGCCTTCCGTATCCAGACCGCGGTTATCGCCATGCAGCACTTTCAACGTATCGTCCAGCGCGATTTCATTGGTTGATCCGATGACGCCATCCTGCAGCGGCAATCCGTTAATATTGCCCTTATCGTCATGCAGCGGCCGGGCGTCCGTGGCCTCCGCTTTGCCGTTCTGCACCCGAATAGTCATCAGCAGTGGGGCGAACTCTGGCGTGACGAAAATTTTTGCCTCTCTCTTACCCATATCAGGCGAGTCAGCATTCGGCCCGCGATCGGTGACGGTTGCGAAGGTGAACGTCTCCCCCTGCTTGCCGGTAAACAGCAAACCGGAGCCAATCCCCACCGGCAAACCATTTGGAAACGCGCCGGAAAACGCGCCGTTGTAGCTTACGCGTGTCCCTTCGGGAAAACTGACGATATAGCGCTCGGCCTGCGGCTGCGCCGCGAGCGTTGATGATGAGAGCGCACAGCCGACAACCAGGGAAATAGCTTTTATTTTCATAGTGTTAATATCCATATAGGGAAGCTAACAGCGTAAAGAACAAAAATGACAGAAAAATGAAATCTCCGGGAAACATTGGCTGCTAACAGATTGATTTCTGCACCGTTGAGAAGGTGGATGGTGAGAGAAGGAACCTGTATGTGTAGAGAGAGCGTCTTTCAGACGATTTTGATGCTGGCTGCGTGCAGCGGCAGATGACCGCAAGGTAATACCCGCAGAAACACCCTGCGCAGTGGTTTATTAAAATGGTTATTCACGGCGATGATTGCCGTAAATAGGAAGACAAGTAAACTTTCCACCTTGAGTGGTTTGTATATTTCCTTATATACGGCGATAATCGCCGTATATAAACACATTAGTAAACCGCAGGTGGCGAATGTTAAATAGTGAATCGAGACAATTGCTGAAAACACTGCTTCCAGTGGGCCTGCTGGCAACCAAAACCTGGCTACAGGCACAGGGTTTAACCCTGCACTTTATTGATAATGCGGTAAAAAGCCGGACATTACTGGCGCTGGTGCCCGGCGTTTACGTGCGTGAGGAGCCCTGCCTGAGCTGGCAAGGCGTCGCCATCTCCCTGCAACGTATGCAAAGCCTGCCGGTGCAGGTGGGCGGCCTTACGGCGTTGGATCTGGCAGGGCTGGCGCACTATCAGTCCAGGCATAAAGACCAGCTGATCAGCCTCTATTCCGCAGGCGCGGCACCTCCGTGGCTGAACCGGCTTAACCTCAGCACACAGTTTGAGTGGCACAGCACCCGGCGCATCTGGCCCGCTCCGGTGATGGACGATGCCCGCTATCTGCGGGCGTACCCGTGGCGCGAAGGGTTACCCGCGCTCATGATGTCAGGGCCTGAAAAAGCCATGCTGGAGCTTCTCCCGCAAGTGCCTGAACATATCAGTGTGGAACATGCTGACCAGCTGATGCAGGGGCTGTCGACGCTCTCCCCCAGAAAACTCGACCCTTTAATGCAGGCAAATGGCAGCATTAAGTCCAAGCGGCTGTTTATGTGGCTGGCGCAGCGCCATAACCACCCGTGGTACAGGCACCTTAACCCCACCCAGTATGCGCTCGGCACCGGCAAGCGGACCATCGTCCAGGCGGGTCGCCTGGACACCACCTGGAATATTACCGTCCCTAAAGAGATGTGATCAAAAATGGACAGAGGAAGCATTTATTACCAACAGGTTCAGCTCCTGTTACAGCTCATCCCGCACATTGCGAAACATGACTGCTTTGCGTTGAAAGGCGGCACGGCCATTAATCTGTTTATCCGGGAGTTTCCCCGCTTATCGGTGGATATTGACCTGGTGTTTCTGCCGGTGCTGGAACGCAACGCCTCACTCACCGCCATCAAATCTGCGTTGGATAGCATTGCAGACGCCATCAGCACCTCTGTTCCCGCCAGCAAGGTGAGCAAATCGTATGAAGACAAACGTGATGCATTGCGGCTGACGGTTGTCCGCGACAGCGTGATGATTAAGATTGAGCTGTCGCCGGTATTGCGTGGGACCGTCTACGAGCCGGCGGTGCGTCCGGTCTGTGAAGCGGTTGAGGATGAGTTTGGTTATGCAGAAATGGCCGTGGTGTCATTTGCTGACCTGTATGCCGGTAAAATTTGCGCGGCACTGGATCGCCAGCATCCCAGGGATCTGTTTGACGTCAAATTTTTACTCGACAACGAGGGGCTGACAGATGCGCTGCGTAAAGCCCTGCTGGTTTATGTGATCAGCCATCCACGCCCAATCGCTGAGTTATTGCGACCGCATTTTAAAGAGATAAGCGGGATTTATGAGGGTGAGTTCCGCCGTATGGCGGAGGTGGACGTCCCCCTGGCAGACTTGCAGGCGGTGCGGGAACAGCTGGTTGCACAGATCCATGCAGAAATGACATCAGACGAGCGGGCATTTTTATTGTCGTTCAAACGCCGGCAGCCCGACTGGGCGTTGCTCGGTCTCGACCATATCGACCAGTTGCCGGCAGTTCGGTGGAAGCTGCACAACCTGTCGAAAATGCCTGCGGATAAACACGCCGAAGCCGTGAAGCAGCTTGAAAAGGTGCTTCAGGCATAACCAGCTCGTAACCGCCCGGCCCCACGGCCGGGCAGCGCCAGGCTACGGGGCTTTTTTGAGGTCGCTGACATTGTTACAGGTAATGCCTTTCGGGCAATACGCGTCCATCAGCTTCAGCGTCACGCCGTTAGTCCAGCCAAAGCCATCCTGCAACGGGTATTCCCCGCCGCCGCCACCGCCCAGATTCCCTTCGACCACATATTTCTCCACCAGCTTGTGTTCGCGGTCATAGGTGGCCTGCACGTTGTCCAGGAAGCGCATACCGATCTCTTTTGCCAGCGTCTGCTTGCCGTAATGGTTCAGCCCTTCCACCGCTACCCACTGGAGCGGCGCCCAGCCGTTGGGGGCATCCCACTGCTGGCCGTTATGCACATTCGTCGTCACCAGCCCGCCCGCTTTCACCAACTGTTTCTCCACCGCGGCAGCGGTTTTGTCGGCCTGATCGTCACTGGCGGCCTGCATATAGAGCGGGAAAAGCGCGGCGGCGGTTAACTGGGTGCGCACACTGCCGCGCTTCCAGTCATAGTCGGCATACCAGCCGCCGTCGGCGTTCCACAGATAGCGGTTGATCGCCGCCTGCCGTTTTTCTGCCTGGTCAGCATAACGCTGGCCGTCGGCGGATTGGCCTGCGGCTTTACTGGCGCGCGCCAGCGTGTTCTCCAGATGGAACAGCAGGGCGTTCAGATCTACCGGCACAATCTCTGTGGTACGGATGGTGGAGAGATTATTCGGATCGTCAAACCAGCGGGAGCTGAAATCCCAGCCGGAGGCCGCCCCGGCACGCAGATCGCGGTAAAGCTCCGCTTTGTTGCGCGAGGTGGCTTTTTCCGCCGTGGCGATGTCATCCATATAAGATTCGGTACGCGGCACATCACGCGCATCCCAATAGCGGTTCAGCACCGTGCCGTCTTTCAGTTTGACCACGCGCTTGCCGGCACTGCCCGCCGGGACGCTTTCCGCATCCGCCATCCAGTATTGATACTCTTTTTGCAGCTGCGGCAGGTAGGTGGCGTAGACGCTTTCCCCGCGGTGCTGCGCCAGCAGATCCACCATCAGGCTGAAGAACGGCGGCTGCGAACGGCTCAGGTAGTAGCTGCGGTTGCCGTTGGGGATATGGCCGTAGGTGTCCAGCTCGTGCGCGAAGTTGTCCACCATATCCTGGACGCGATCCCAGTGGCCGCTCTCTGCCAGCCCCAGCATGGTGAAGTAGCTGTCCCAGTAATAGATTTCACGGAAGCGGCCGCCCGGCACCACATACGGCTTCGGCAGCGGCAGCAGCGAGTCATACTGGTTTACTTTATCGGTGGTGCGCGTCAGCACCGGCCACAGGCCGTCGATATGCTCACGCAGGCTCTGCCCGGCGGGCGGCACATAGGCGTCATTTTTGCCCGGCAGGGTGAAATTGCTGTCAACAAAGCGCTTCAGGTCGAAATTTTGCTGTGTTTTTTGCATCTGCCAGTCGGCCAGAATCGAGGAGGGATCATATTTCGGCACAGCGTCGGCAAAGGTTTTCTGATCCGGGAAGAATTTCGCCGCCTGCACCGCATGGTAAAGCGGCCCGAGGCGGATATCAGGCGGCACCGGTGCCTGCGTCAACAGGGGTTGGTCGTCTTCTGCCTGCGCATAAAAAGAGCCGGTTGCCAGCGCGCCGGTCACCAGCAAAGGCATAAGCAACGCGCCTTTCCATTGAGGGGATACGGCCTTTTTCGTCATCACTGTTCTCCTTGTCCAGACCAGACATGGCCTGTAAATGGTTGACCATTCGAAAAACTCTAGACGAAAATGAATAGCTTGCTTATTAACGGGCTGATAAATGTGAAGGGGACGGGAGTTTTAAAAAATAGCGCAGTGCACCTGAAAAGGCGCACTAAGGGGTTAATGCCCTTTTTCAGGTGCAGCTAAGCCAGAATAAAAAGGGGCTGAGTGCCCGGCAGCTACCGAGTTAAAACACGCTATTTCATCTTCAGTATCTGTGGAGACGCCCCCGTAACTTGTCTGCGGCTGCGCACTCAACAACGGAAGATCATCAAACTTTTCGGCATAGCAGCTATATGAAAGCTGGGTGGGCTAAAGCTTTTAGCGCAGGCTTTAACATTGCCATACTTCCAGCTGATGATTTACATAACCGATGTCAAATACTCGTCGGGACTTAAGTACACCAAAACACCAATAGATCAGTTTTCTCACCCTAACCCGCTGGCCTGGATGGGAATTAATTCCGTGATCCGCTGGCAGGAGTACCGTGCCGGAAAAGAGGGGTAATGCCGGATCGTTTTCTCTGTTATTCCAGAGGGGGAGAATAAGGCCGCTCAACGCCTGTTCACGCCGGCCCCTCTTTTATTTTTGAGTCAATAATGATGAGTCATGAACAACTCTCCCAGCGGCTGCACTTTTATTATTGTGCCATCGTCGCGGCGCTGATCAATGAGCGCTATGGGTTCCCGGTTTCCCAGGTGGCTAAAAACCAGTTCTTATTACGCTGGCTGGATAACGCGCAACGCAATAAATCGTTTCAGGCGGAGCTGATTAATGAAATCCGCTGGCTGCGCCGGAAAATGTTAACCGATGGGCTGGCACACGATTATTTACCGATGCTGAAAATGATTTATCGACAGGGGCAATCCATGATGGCCCCTGCCCCGGTTGTTTTACCCTGAAGGGTCCGCGGGGACAGCATAATACTGTTTCCCGCGGATTATCATGGTCACGCCAATTTAATCAGCACCATCCCGGTTAATAACAGCGCCATGCCTAACCAGCCTTTGCTGCTGAGCCGTTGCCCAAACAATATCCAGCCCGCTGCAACCGTCGCCACCAGGCCAAACCCGCCCCATAACGCATAGGCGACCGATAAATCGATGCCTTTAACCGCCTGTGCCAGCGCACTGAAGGCGGCCAGCACGGCAACCAGGGAACCCAGGCCATACAGCGGGCGGCGAAACCCGTTGGAGTACTTCAACAGGATATTCCCGCCGATCTCAAGCCCGGTGGCCAATGCCAGCCAGGCGATATGCATTGCATTAAAGGTGGCCATGGCTCAGCTCCTTATGCGCCTGCATGTTACGCGCCGGGGCGGCATGTGTCTGTGCGGCACGCGCCTGGCTGCTACGCGTCTGCGTGCCGGATTTAATCAGCACAATACCGGCCACCAGCGTCATCAGGCCGGCGATTTTCATGGCCGATAACGTTTCACCAAACAGCGTGACGCTGAACAGCGTGATAAACAGAATGCCGATCCCTTCCCACAGGGCGTAAGCCACCCCCAGCGCAATACGTTTCACCGCAAAAGCCAATAAAATATAGGACAGCGCAATCATCACCAGCATAAAAATATAGCCGGCACTGCTGCCATTCACGCCCGCCCATTTCATCGACACGGTGCCAATAATTTCCGCAGCAATGGCTGCTGTTAATAAAATCCAATACCGCATGATTTCTCTCCTGACGAGAAATAATTCCTGCCCACGCGAAAGTGCCGCGTGAAAACCAAATAAATCAGAAATAAAAAGGAGAGAACGGGGCTAAAGCGCGCAACGCCAGTGCTGATCGCAAAGCAGGCCGTTTACATCAGCAAGGAATAAAGGAGGGGTAAGCATTTTTGGGGTGAACATTTTGTCCATAATTTTACAACCTATCCACGTTGTTGCTTTTCCTCGGTGTGGATGAATAATTGTCCTCAGTAGTTAGACACAAATTTATTCTGCCATAAACATCAGGGCTTTTTCTAAAATTTGCATTTCTTTACGTAGAAAACTATTAAAAGTTGACGGGTTTTGTGCATCACGCTTTTTTTCCGTTTTCTGAAATAACACTGTGCCAAATAACGGCTGTTTAAAAACAGAGGTAATCAATTGGCTGCTCTGCCGGGGGCGCTTTCTCTTACGGGTATCAGCCTGCCTGTCTGCCATCACCTGCCCATTTGAAAAGGGTTGTTAACGTTAGCTAAAACGGTTTAGCTTATGCAAAACAGCAGAGGAAGGTGAAAAATGAAAAGAGTATGGGTGTTAGGTGATGCCGTGATTGATTTACTGCCGGAAGAAGGCCTGTTGTTGCGCCAGTGTCCGGGCGGCGCGCCGGCGAACGTTGCCGTCGGTGTTGCCAGGCTTGGCGGTGACAGTGCGTTTATCGGTTGTGTGGGTAATGATCCTTTCGGCAAATGCCTTCAGGAAGTGCTGGCGGCTGAGCAGGTCGATACGGCCTTTTTGCGCCTGCTGGCTGATCAACGTACCTCGACGGTGCTGGTTGGGTTAGATGAGAACGGTGAGCGCAGCTTTACCTTTATGGTCCGCCCCAGTGCCGATCTGTTCATCACGGCACAGCATTTGCCGCCGTTTGCCGCGGGCGAACTCCTGCATTTTTGCTCAATAGCGCTCTCTGCTGAGCCGTCACGCAGTACGGTGTTTACCGCCATCGACCGCATTCACCAGGCCGGCGGCTTCGTCAGCTTCGACCCCAATATCCGCGAGGATATGTGGAAAAGTACGCAGGAAATGCACGAGGTTATCAGCCGGGCGCTGGCGCTGGCCGAGGTGATAAAACTCTCGCTGGACGAGTTGTGGCTGCTCACCGGCAATGAAAATACGCAAGAGGCGATCGCGCTGTTTACCCAACGCTATCACCCGGCGTTGCTGCTTATCACCCAAGGGAAAGCGGGCGTGATGGTGTGGCAGCAGGGGCAACTCAGCCAGTTCGCTGCCCCCGCCGTTACGCCGGTTGATACAACCGGCGCAGGCGATGCCTTTGTCGCAGGGCTGTTAACCGGCTTGATGAGCGCAGAACACCCCCTCACCACGCCGCTGCCGGAACAGATCATCCAGCTCGCCCAGCATTGCGGCGCGTTGGCCACCACGGCCAAAGGTGCCATGACAGCGCTGCCCAAACGTGACTCCCCAGCCCTGAAAAACGTTATGCCTGTCACAAATACACGCTCCCACCTTTAAATCTGATTGAAAACCTCCGGGGGGATTAAATACTCTCTTGCAAAACCGGTTTAGCAACACGGGATCCCTCTGGAGAACAATAATGATAAGGAAGAATGTTTTGGCGCTGGCTGTGGCAGCCGCGATGATGCCGCAGTCTGTTTTTGCTGCGGCTGACCTGACGGAGATTGAACAGCGTCTGGCGTTGCTGGAAGCGAGGCTGGAAAAAGCGGAAAAACGGGCGGATAACGCGGAACACCGTGCCCAACGGGCTGAAGAACGTGTAGCGTTGCTCAGCCGGCCAGCGGCCCAGCCGGTATCCCCGCCTCCTGCGGCTGCACACGCCACGGCGGTAACGGCACCGGCTGCCACGGAATTGGGTAATGAGGAGAAGATCCTCGATGGGTTTGAATTCCACGGTTATGCCCGCTCCGGGGTGATCATGAATGACTCCGCCGCCGATACCCAAAGCGGCCCTTATCTCTCTCCGGCCGGCGAAACCGGCGGGGCAGTCGGGCGTTTAGGCAACGAAAACAATACCTATGTTGAACTCAACCTCGAACAAAAAACCCGGCTGGCAAACGGCGCGACCACGCGCTTTAAAGTGATGCTCGCTGACGGCCAGCAAAGTTATAACGACTGGACGGCCGATACCAGTGACCTGAATATCCGGCAGGCGTTTGTTGAATTAGGCAGCCTGCCCACCTTTACCGGTGCCTTTAGTCACGCCACGCTGTGGGCCGGTAAACGTTTTGACCGTGACAACTTTGATATCCACTGGCTCGATTCGGACGTGGTCTTCCTCGCCGGGACGGGAGGCGGTATCTATGACGTGACATGGTCAGATAATGTCAAAAGCAACTTTTCCCTCTATGGCCGTAACTTCGGTGATATCGAAACGATCGATAACAGCATCGAAAACTATATCGTGACCGCCAACACCTTCAGCGGCCCGCTGCAATTTATGCTGAGCGGCCTGCGCGCCAAAGATAATGATGCCCGCACCAACTCCGCACGCCGCACATCGCAGGCCGGTGACAGAGGCATTCACACCATGCTGGCCTGGCATGGTGACAATTTTTACGGTGTCCGGGACGGGACGGCGAAAACGGCACTGCTGTATGGGCACGGCCTGGGCGCGGAGGTAAAAGGCATCGGCTCCGACGGCAACCTCACGGAGCAGGCAGATACCTGGCGTGTCGCCACCTATGGCATGACCTCCCTCAGCCCGCACTGGCACCTGGCCCCGGCGCTGCTGGCCCAGCAGAGCAAAGATCGCTACATCAACGGCGATGACTACCGCTGGCTCACCCTGAACGTCCGCCTGATGCAGGACATCACGGAAAACTTCATGCTGGCCTATGAAGGCAGCTACCAGTATATGGATTTGCGCCCGATGGACTTCAAAGACCGGCAGGACGTCAGCGGCGGCTTCTATAAGCTGACCTTTGCCCCGACCTTTAAAGTCGGCGATATGGGCAATTTCCTGAGCCGCCCGGAAATACGCTTTTTTGCCAGCTGGATGGACTGGGACGCGTCGCTTGACCGTTATGCCAGCGATGACGCCTTTGGGTCCGGCGGGTTTACGGCCGGTGGCGAATGGAACGTTGGCATCCAGATGGAAACCTGGTTCTGATTAAACATGTTCGACAGCAATTAAGGGAAGACTATGGATGTGAATAAAGTCGCCAGGCAGCTTTTGCCGCTGCTTGGTGGGAAAGAGAATATTGCGTCGGCGGCACACTGCGCCACGCGCCTGCGGCTGGTCCTCAATGATGATGCGCTGGCGGATAAAAAGGCGATTGGCGACCTTGAGGGGGTGAAAGGCTGTTTCCAGAATGCAGGCCAGATGCAGATTATTTTCGGCACCGGGTTAGTCAATAAAGTCCATGCTGCGTTTATCCAGGAAGTGGGGATCAGCGAGTCATCCAAAAGTGAGGCCGCCAGCGCGGCCGCCAGCAAACTGAACCCGGCACAGCGGATTGCCCGCCTGTTATCCAACATTTTTGTGCCTATCATTCCGGCGATTGTTGCCTCCGGCGTGCTCATGGGGCTGCTGGGAATGCTGAAAACCTATGGCTGGGTCGACTCCAAAAGCGCGCTGTTCGTGATGCTGGACATGTTCAGCTCGTCCGCCTTTATCATCCTGCCGATTTTGATCGGGTTTACGGCCGCCAAAGAGTTCGGCGGTAACCCGTACCTGGGCGCCACCCTGGGCGGCATCCTCACGCACCCGGCACTGACCAATGCCTGGGGCGTGGCCGGCGGGTTCCAGACAATGAACCTCTTCGGGCTGGATATCGCAATGATCGGCTACCAGGGCACCGTCTTCCCGGTGCTGTTGACCGTCTGGTTTATGAGCTGGCTGGAGAAGCGGTTACGCCGGGTGATCCCGAATGCCCTGGATATCATCCTCACCCCCTTTATGACGGTGATTATCTCAGGTTTTGTCGCGATGCTGGTCATCGGCCCAGCCGGGCGGGCGTTGGGCGACGGCATCTCCTTTATCCTGAGCACCCTGATCGCCCATGCCGGCTGGCTGGCCGGGTTGCTGTTCGGCGGGCTCTATTCAGTGATAGTGATTTCCGGCGTGCATCACAGCTTCCATGCCATCGAAGCCGGTCTGTTGGGTAACCCTTCCATCGGCGTGAATTTCCTGTTGCCGATCTGGTCAATGGCGAATATCGCCCAGGCGGGTGCCTGCCTCGCCGTCTGGTTTAAAACCCGCGATGTCAAAACCCGCAGCGTGGTGTTGCCCTCCGCCTTATCCGGCATGTTGGGGATTACCGAGGCGGCTATTTTCGGCGTGAACCTGCGGTTTATGAAACCCTTTATTGCAGGCATTATCGGCGGGGCAGCGGGCGGCGCGTATGTCGTGATCACCCACGTCAGCATGACGGCTGTCGGGCTGACCGCGCTGCCCGGCCTGGCGATTGTGCAGGCCGGCGCGTTGCTGAATTACATCATCGGCATGGTTATCGCCTTTGGTGTCGCCTTTATCTTATCGCTGCTGCTTAAATACCGGGTTGAGGAGAAAGCATGAGGGAAAATGCATTGTTAAAAAAAGCGCTGAAAAATGTGGCCATTGCCGCGGGCAAGGCCGGACATGACCCTTACCGCCCCGGCTGGCACCTCTCACCGGCAGCAGGATTACTGAATGACCCCAACGGCTTTATCCAGTTTGACGGCCGGTATCACCTTTTTTACCAATGGAACCCGCTGGCCTGCGCACACGGCGCGAAATGGTGGGGGCACTGGAGTTCAGACGATCTGACCCACTGGCAGCACGAGCCGGTCGCGTTGCTGCCGGGCGAGGTGTATGACGTTAACGGCTGTTATTCAGGGTCAGCAGTGAACGATAACGGCACTTTGTGCCTGCTCTACACCGGGAATGTCAAGCTGCCGGGCTCGCGGACGGCATGGCAATGCCTGGCGACCGTGCAGCCGGACGGCGAAGTGACCAAAGCCGGCCCGGTTATCGGCTTGCCTGAAGGCTACACCGGGCATGTGCGCGATCCCAAAGTCTGGCGTCATGGCCCTTACTGGTACATGGTGTTAGGCGCGCAGAACCTGCAGGAGCAGGGGAAAGTGCTGCTCTACCGCGGCGAAACCTTAAGGCAATGGACATTGTCAGGCGAAATTGCCGGCAGCCACCTGAACGGGCTGGGCGAGTTTGGGTACATGTGGGAATGCCCGGATCTGTTTGCGCTCGATGGGCAGGATGTGCTGCTGGTCTGCCCCCAGGGCTTACCCGCGAAAGAACAGAGCTGGCTTAATACACACCAGAGCGGCTATTTTGTTGGCCGGCTGGAGTATGAACACGCTGATTTCACGCATGGCGATTTCCATGAACTCGATCTGGGGTTTGAATTTTATGCGCCCCAGACCACCCTCAGTGATGATGGCCGCAGGCTGTTATTTGGCTGGGTGGGCGTGCCGGATGCGGATGAATTTTACCAGCCCACCGCAGAATATGGCTGGATGCATATGATGAGCTGCCCGCGGGAGCTGCATCTGGTCAACGGGAAAATTATCCAGCAGCCGGTAAAAGAGCTTCAGTCACTCCGTGGCGAACACACCCGGCAACAGGGGTGCGCCGATGACCTTGCCCCGCTGGCGATCACGCAGGCCGAGCTGGTTATCGCCTCGCAGGGCGAGTGGCAAGCCCACCTGGCCGGGGCGTTAACCCTGACCTGCACAGCACAGGGGCTCACCCTCCACCGGATCAATTGCCGTACCGGTGAGCCGGAAACGCGTTACTGGTCCGGGCAGGTGAATCACCTGCATATTTTCTGCGATCATTCGATCGCGGAGATCTTCATCAACCACGGCGAGGCGACCATGACCAGCCGCTATTTCCCTGCCGCTGAACAGCGTATTCACTGGCAAGGGCGGGGGCAACTGACGGTGGAACACTGGCAACTCGAATCGAGCATGGTAGTATAAGCCCCTGTGTTCATTCAGGCTTGCTTACACGTGGATAAACCCAAGCGCGTCACCATCAAAGATATTGCCCAAATGGCGGGGGTGTCTAAATCAACCGCCAGTATTGTTCTCAGCGGCCGCGGCAAAGAACTTCGCGTCTCTGAGTCCACGCAAGAACGGGTAATGAATGTGGCGCGCATGGCCAATTATCAGCCCAGCATTCACGCCAGATCGCTGACCTCCAGCCGGAGCCACACGCTCGGTCTGGTGGTCCCTGAAATGACCAACCACGGATTTGCCACTTTTTCCCATGCCCTTGAAACCCTGTGCCGTGATTCCGGCTTGCAACTGCTGATCGCCTGCACGGATGAAAATACCAGCCAGGAAACGCTTGCCGTGAATAACCTCATCCAACGTCAGGTAGACGGCATTATTGTGGCCTCAAGTATGCTCAATGACACCGAGTATCAGCGCATCAATAAACAACTCCCGGTGGTGCTTTTTGACCGGCATCTGGGGGAATCAAGTTTGCCGTTAGTGATAACAGAATCGATCGAGCCGACTGCACGGTTGGTGGAAGCGCTGGCTGAAGGCGTCAGTGAATTCTATTTTATTGGCGGGCAACCCCGGATCTCCCCCACGCGCGATCGCCTGGCCGGTTATCGCCTCGGGCTGGAGCGGGCAGGGCTGGCGGTGAAACCTGAATGGATTAACCACGGGCACTATAATGCCAGTTCCGGCTATGAGATGTTTGCGGATTTAGTGATGCACCTCGGCCGGTTACCGGAGGCGTTGTTTTGCTCCGCCTGCGGATTGCAGGAGGGGGTGCTCCGGTACCTTTCTCAGCATAAGCTGCTCAACGCAGAAATAAAGCTCTGCAGCTTTGACGACCATTATCTCTATGATGCGCTTTCCGTAAAGATTGATACGGTCGTGCAGGATAACCGGCAATTGGCCTGGAACTGTTTTGAAATGATCAACCAGCTTATTGAAGGCGTTCCCCCTCAGCAGCCGCAGCGTTATTTACCCGCCGGTATCCGGAAACGGCATTAATTCCCCTTCCGCCGCAGGAAGCGCCCTGCCCTTCAATCACAGAAGGCGTTCCGGCAGAGCGCACGGAACGCCTTACGTTCGCAAAAACGTTAAAGCCCTTCTACCGTCACATTTTGACCTTGTGGCACAACGCGGCCACGGCCAGCAATAACAGCGCGATGAACAGGAACGCCGTGGATAAGGTGCTGACGTGCGCCACGAACCCGACAATCGCCGGGCCGGAGAGCACGCCCATGTACCCCAGCGTCGTCACGGCCGGTACGGCCACGGCCTGCGGCATACTCTGCTGCCGGCCAATGGCTGAGAACATCACCGGCACGATGTTGGCGCAGCCGATGCCGATCAGCAGATAACCCGCCAGTGAGAAGCCCCAGTAAGGCACAAATACCGCGATTGCCAGCCCGGCAGCCGCCACTATCGCCCCGGTGATCACCACCGGGTAGCGACCAAACCGTGACACGATGGTGTCGCCGGTGAGGCGCCCCACGGTCATCGCGGCCGCAAAGCAGGCAAAACCCAGCCCGCTTATCGCTTCCGGCATCGCCCGGTGCTCGCTCAGGAAGACGGCGCTCCAGTCCAGTACCGTGCCTTCTGCCAGGAACACGGCAAAACAGATGGCGCCGATGGTCAGCACCGCACCGCGCGGCAAGGCAAAAACCGGGCCTTCCGCCGGGTTCGCGTAGGTGAGCAAGCCGCTGATATGGGTGACCAGCAACAGCACGGACACCGCGGCGATCGCGATGCTGGCATACAAAGGGGAAACCCCGGCCGACATCATACCGCTCATCGCCCCGGCCCCGGCAATGCCGCCCAGGCTGTAAAAGCCGTGGAAACCCGACATGATCGGTTTATCGGCGGACTTTTCCACCAGGATAGCCTGCACGTTCATCGCACAATCCGTGGTGCCCATCCCCATGCCGAATACCAGCAGGGCCAACGCCAGCATACTGGTCTCCGGCAGCACCGCGAGTAACGGTAAAATCAGGCTGAACAGCAGCGTTGAGATGATTAACACCGCGCGGCAACCAAAACGGGTGGTCAGGTGGCCGGTCAACGGCATGGCAACCAGCGCGCCCACCCCGAGGCACAGCAACAGCAGCCCGAGTGTGCCGTCATTGACGCCGGTGTTCAGTTTGGCAAACGGTACCAGAGCCGCCCACCCGGCGGTGGCAAAACCGGCGATAAAAAACATTGCCCGCGTCGCCCGCTGTTCACGCACGGCAGGCAGGCCCTGCGTACACTGTTCCTTCATCATGTCGGTATAATCAGGCATAACCTCATGCTCTCCATTAAAAAGTGGGATACAGACAGGCGCGTTAGCCGTTCAGCACGGCCAGTACCTGCTGGTGCAGCGCCGGGCAGCCGCAGGCCACCACCGCACCGCCCTGCTCGGCGCGCCCGCCATCAAGCGTAGTCACGACCCCACCGGCCTGCTCAATCAGCGGGATAAGCGCCACGATGTCATACGGCTGAAGCCCGAACTCGACGCAGATGTCGATCCGCCCTGCCGCCAGCATGGCCATCGCATAGCATTCTCCGCCATAACGGGTCATCAGCGTTTTTTCCGCGAGGGCAGTGAAGTGGATCTCAGGATGCCGGGCGATCGGTTCCGGCGACGTGGTATGCAGAATAGCCTGATCGAGCGCGAGGTTTTTCCGGGTCTGCAACGGGGTAATGGCGTGGGCACTGCTGGCCCAGGAGCGGGTGCCGTCTGACCAGAAACGCTCGCCGGTGTATGGCTGGCTCATCATGCCCATCACGGCGCGGCCTTCATACATCAGCCCGACCAGGGTGCCCCAGACCGGTAACCCGCACAGGAAAGGTCGCGTGCCGTCCACCGGGTCCAGCACCCACTGGTATGGCCCCTCGCCGGTGGTGCCGTACTCTTCGCCCATAATGCTGTGGCTGGGGTAATCGCGGCCAATCAACGCCCGCATGACCCGCTCCGCTGCCCGGTCGGCCTCTGTAACCGGGTCAAACCGATAGCCCTCTTTCGGCTTGGTACTGACGGACAATTCTTCATTGGAACGATAACGCGGAAGGGTTTCTTTGGCCGCAGCATTAGTCAGTTCATGGAAAAAAGCGATATCAGGCAAAGACATAGTCATGATGGCGTTCCTGAGGTGAAAGGAGTATTCAGTTGACAAATTACCGTACAGTGATAATTTGTGCTCGTTTATGATTCTTTATATCGTATTTCAGGAGTTATCATGCTCGATTATGCAGCTTTCCCGGAACAGAGGCAATCGCTGATTCGGCAATTATTAGTTCAGGAAGGCCGGGTGGTATGTGCTGACCTGGCGGAGAAGTGGCAGGTTTCTGAACATACGATCCGGCGTGATTTGCAGGAGCTGGCACGGGAAGGAGTGTGTAAAAAAGTCTATGGCGGCGCTGTCAGCATCGTGCCGCCGTCAGGTGATCTGGCGGCCCGCACTGAACAGGGCAGCGCTGAAAAAGCACGGCTCGGCGCGGCCTGCGCGCAGCTGGTGAAAGCCGGGAGTTGTATTTTCATTGATGCCGGCTCGACCAATCTGGCCCTTGCCCACGCCCTGCCGGATGACCTGGCGTTCACGGCAGTCACCAATACCCCTGCCATTGCTGTTGCGCTGATGGCGCACCCGCATTGTGACGTCATTATGCTGGGTGGGCGCCTGCAAAGGCAGAGCGGCGGCAGCGTGGGCATTACCGCCCAGCAGCAGGCCGCGCAGATCGCGTTTGATCAGGTGTTTCTGGGCGGCTGCGCACTCGACGCCGAAGAGGGCATGACGGTATTCGACTACGAGGACGCGGCGTTCAAGAAGTCGGTGATGTTACGCAGTAACGAAGTGATCATGGCGATGACCGCGGAAAAAGTCCCCGGCGTCGCCCGTTACTCCGTTGCTTCCTGTGAAGACATCGCGGTGCTGGTGGTGGAGCGCACCCTGCCCGCCGGGATGCTCGCCGCGTTTAAGGAGAAGAATATCCGGTTGGTGCATCCTGAATAAGGGGGATGTCTGTTAAGCAGAGCATAATAAACATGGACAGTGACAGCCAGCCGCCAGAAAGGAGGCTTATCATTTTCATTGCTTGCATGAGCAACTTCAGGTGCAGCCGGTGAGCAATTTATAATGTGCCGCGGAGTAATCAGGCGATGTTGATAATGGGGTTTAACATTAAAGTATGATGTAACTAAAAAACATGGGCAGCAACGTTTTATCAGAGATAGATTGTCTTTTCAACAAGTTATTATCTGAATGCAGGGTGTAACACCGCCAACTCATCTTGAGCAGGGATTAACGCATGTTACACCTTGTTATTGAATTAAATTTATCCTTTAATTCATCAGGAATAAAATAATAACTGGATAGCGCACCCGGTTAATAAATCTCCCAAAGCCTTTCATCAGTCTGTAGTGTTAAAGTGTCTGTGCTGGGATCAAATTCTGCATTTTTCAGCATGTGGGTAAAGCATTTTTTCCCATCTTTGCGGCGGTGAAATTGAATAACCTTGGATCCAATTTTGGTTAACGCCTCAAAAATACGTAAGCGCAACCGTTGCGTAATTTCATGTGATTCAAAACCACATAGGTGGGCGAAGACAGGGAAAGGTAAAGTCACGGTATTTGTCTGTGCACCCTGTTCACTGAACACGGCAATAATGCCCATCCATACAGAAAAATCAGTAAGAATATTAAGACGCTCTCCCCGTATTTGTATCTGATCATAACGTTCATGATGTGAAAGCATTAATGAAGACAGCGCAGCAGACACATCAACCCGGTGTTTTTCACCGTTTACCGCCGTCTGTGTGCCTGGGACAAATATGCTTAACCACAGCAACACAGCCGGATGCACCATCGAACCTGACGTTGCTGCATGTTGGTTAGGGCCAGTGAGTTTATTGCTGTTTAATGCATTTATAAAAAAACGGTTACCAATCAGTACATTATCCATTTTTATGTTTCCTGTTCCTTCAGCAGGTATAACTATTTTCTCTGAATAAGATGACATCTATTCGCGTAGGTTAAATAACACTTTCTACATGATGCCACGCACAGTAAAGCATGATGTAGTGTACATTTTACATGATCTAACACACATCAATGCACTCTGAGGCTGATAAAAGGTAGCTCATAACCCCGTATGCTTTTTAAAGCATACGATGAAAATCTCTCACCATTCTTTATGTACCTGTCGCTTGCAACAGGTTTCATCCTTTCCGTTGATGAGCGTCAGATCACTTCGCTTTTTAAAGTCGCAATTTAATACGCCCCTCCAACTCGTCAGGTATGCGCCCCCCAGGTTTTTGGGGGCTTAAAATGCATTAATTCTAAATAGCGCTGGACTTATCAACATAGAAGGTTCCACCTATCAGAAAATGGTCGGGGATAATTATTCTTATTTTATTAAGAATAAGTAGGCTCTCACCTAATACTTAATTCACACCCTACCCGCGCTGCTTAATGCCGGGTAAACACCTTCCACAGTGATTTACAGCGACACCTGGTGTTTCATAGGGTGATTGCCTGTAACACCTGGTAAGCCAACCTGCCAGCAGCCCTGCTGCGGATAAGGGGATCAACCGCGAGGCGCCGGGCAGCGGACAAGTGCATCAACCGGGCTAAAGAGCAATGACCCAAAGCAGGTGAGCGTTCAAAGCAGCAGGATGAGCATTTGTCTATTCATGGTAACGCGGGGTTTCTGATTGATGAGGATTCGTCTATTCATGGCAGTGATGGCCGGCAGGAGGATGAATTGCCGGTTGAAGCCCCATCGCGATTGGTCTGTTCATGGTAGAGTGCGCTTCATCACATTTTTTAGCCGGGAAATTGTCCACTCCATCGCGGAATGCCATGAACAGGCACAACACCACCATGAATAGACAAATCCACCATGAACCGACTAATGCGCGGCTACTCGCCTGGCAGCAGTTCCGGGCGGCGGGAATGGATTAAAAAATAAACCGCGCCCTCTTTTTTCACTTCCGAATAGGTGAGATAACCGATTTTTTCCAACTCTTTCATGGCATTACGCACGGCAAGGTTTTGTGTGCCGATGCTCGACGTCAGGTTCAGGCGATCGCGTAACCGCTCCAGCGACACTTTGATAAAACCGCTCGGCATACTTTCGATGTACACATACAACGCCTGGGCAGATTCCTTACGCGGCAGCGCCTGAATAGCTTTCAGCTGCAAAAGAACTTTATGGTCAAAGGCATACAGCTCCCACAGACGCGCATCCCCTTCCAGCACGATGGTGTCTTTCTCAATGTCATACAACGCATTGTTGAGTAAGTGCGTAATGAACGCTTTCGTACCGTTTTTATTTTTAAACGAGATCACGACTGACGCTAAACGGTTGAGAGAATTGAAAAAACGGTCTCTGGAGCGTTTGTTGATATCATCAACCGCGATGCCGCTCAGTTTGGCAAACTCGGTAAAAGGCAACTCGATTTTGTTGGAGTTCACCCCATATTTGCTGAATGCCCTGATCGTCCCTATCCAGGTTTTGAAATCTGTACTCATATCAAGGCGGTTACCGCGGATCATGATGCTGGTATACCCCTCTGATTTGGCTATCTCCAGCTCTCTCAGATCGTCAGACGCATCGATCACAGATCCACCGCGGACAGGTTTATTTCTGGCTGCAGGCACAAAAACGCCCAGGCGCATCAGGGCGATAGGCTGGACAGTCCTGTTAGCAGTCGGAGTCAGTGGATAAGATTTCTTTTCCGTATCAACATTAAAGACCAACGCATCATTTATTGTCATGATTTCACTGTCTTTTCTCATGCCCTGCATCCTATAATTCAACGGTGAGTAAAAATGGCTTTTACCATGAACAGACCAACACTTTGCCATGAACAGACTAATGATTACCATGAATAAACCAATGTTTACCATGAACAGACCAACGTTTACCATGAACAGACAAATCCAAAGTGCCTTTTTCCTCAGATAAATCAAATTATTATATGCCCGGTGATCTTTTAGGATCTTTATAGGATCTATTTAGGATCTATTTTAGGATCTATCCAGTGGATAAGTGGATAACCCGTTTCAACAGAGGGCTGAAGGTGCAGGAACGTGGCAATAAAAGGCGTTTCATCAGGAAAATAACCGGGCAGCGTTAAGCGAGAAAAGGCGTACCGAAAGGGGAATGCGCCCCGCTTATGAAGAACGTATTACTTGCGCCCTGCGCTGACGCTGATCGCTCCAGACGGTAAAGATACCTGCCAATGCTACAATCGATGCACCAATCAGGGTCGAGGGGCCGGGCAAACTGTCGAGGAACAGATAGCCAATCACCATCGACCACACCAACGTGGTGTAATCGAACGGTGCCAGCAGTGAGGCATCAGTATAACGCAGGCTCAGGGTAATCAGGATTTGCGCCATACCGCCAAAAAAACCGCAGCCGATTAACAGGATCAACTGATGGGGCGTGGGCATCACCCAGCCAAAAAACAGGGTGAACAGCCCAATCAGGGTGGTCATCAGCGAAAAATAGAAAACAATGGCACCGGGCTTCTCAATACCATTAAGAAAGCGGATCTGCACATTCGACGTTGCCGAACACATTGCAGCAACCAGGGCAAATAACGCCCCCAGACCCGTGCCGGCAGAAACGCCTTGCAGGGTGAAAAATGCACTGCCGGCAGTCAGATTCGCTGACAGCATCATGATGATCCCGGCGAAACCCACCACAACTGCCAGCCAGCGGGAAAAGCGTACGTTCTCTTTCAACAGTAGCGCCGCCATGATCACCGTGAATAACGGCGCAGCATAGCTGATGGCAGTGGCATCAGCCAGAGAGAGATACACCAGCGCCATATAGTTAAAATACATGCCGCCGGTACCGGAAAACCCCCGGATCAAATGGCCGCCGATATTGCTGGTTTTAATGCTCTCAAGGATGCAGCCCTGGCTTTTCAGCCAAATCAGCAAAGGGATCAACGCCACGAATGACCGGAAGAAAATCACCTCGCCGGTAGGGACTGTTCCCTGCAACCCTTTGACGCAAGCCAGCATCAGGGTTGCACAGAGTGCTGAAAGTATTTTTAGTGAAATCCCCAATCTGGCATTCATGGTATTACCCGCAGAGTTAACTGGAAAAAGAGCGCGGAACACGCTTTGCCCCCGTACCTTAGGTCGCAGGCCTGGCGCAGGGTTAAGATAATTTCGTTCTGCCCGGATAGTTTTTGCTTATTTTTCCCGGTCATATAAATCCCCTATCTCCCGACACGGTTTCCCTCTTACCGGCCATAACGTAACGCCGATATAGTCGGTTAACACCTTATCCGGTGCTAATGGGAGATCCCGAATGACACTCAAGCAATGCGCGCCTTTTGCGCTGGCCCTGCCCGCTCTGCTGGCGTTCTCGTCAGCCCAGGCGGATTTACTCTCTGATGTGAAAGCACGCGGTGAACTGAAATGCGCTGTCTACTCCGATGTGCCACCCTTCTCTTCACCCGATCCCAAAACCCGCCAGCTGGTAGGCATGGATGTTGATCTCTGCCACGCGCTGGGCCGGCAAATGGGGGTGAAAACCATGCTGATGCCGACGTCCGTCGAAGCGCGTATTGCGGTGATCGCCACCGGGCGCGCAGATGTGCTGATCGCGAACCTGGCGTACACCAAAACACGCGGCAAGCAGATCCAGTTCAGCGATCCGTACTACGTGGCGAAAGAGATGCTGTTGGTCAAACAGCCGAACGCGGATAAAACCCTGGCGGATTTCAAAGGCAAACGCATCAGCGCCACCAAAGGCACCACCTCTGAGCAGTCGATCCATCTCAAGGGCGGCAAAGCGGTGACCTTCCAGGATGCCGCGTCCGCTTTCCTGGCGCTGGAGCAGAACAAAGCTGTGGGCTTCGTCACCAACACCATGACAGCCATCAAAATGATCAATCAGGCGAAAAAAGACGGCATCGAGCTGGCGATGATCAAAGAGCCGATGGCGCTGGAGCCGATTGGTGTCGGCATGAAGCGTGACGAGCCGGCGTTGCTGGCGAACGTCAATACCAGCCTGAAAGCGATGGATGACAACGGCACCATCGACAAAATCTGGGCGACCTGGATCGGGCCGGGCACCGAATACAACATGGTGCGTGAGGAGCGCGTCCAGCCGCTCGCCAGCCTGAACTTCCAACCACTGGAATAATCATGGTGCTGTCACGCGCTGCAGCGCGCCCCCTCATCCTCTCCCCGGCGGAGGGCAAAACCGGCCTGAAGCTCTCCACCATGGGCAGCCGTGCCTGGCTGGCCGAAACCACCGGCGCGTTTGACTTACCCGCCCAGCGCCGTATCTGGTCACTGGCGCGGGCACTGGCACAGTGTGACGACGTGGAATCGCTGATCCCCGGTGTCACCAATTTGCTGGTGTTATTTCGCGCCACCCCGCCTGATGCCGGAGTGGTTGAATATCGCCTGCACCAGCTATGGCAGCAGGCACAGGCGGTAGAGGCCAACGGTAAGCTCATCCATATCCCGGTCTGCTACGGCGGGGAACACGCCAGCGATCTGGACGCGGTATGCCGCCATACCGGCTTCAGCGCGCAGGAGGTGGTGCGCCGCCACTATCAGGGCCATTACACGGTGTTTGCTATCGGCAGCGCACCGGGGTTTGGCTATCTCCACGGCCTCGACCCACTGTTGGCCACCCCGCGTAAAAAAGTGCCGTCGCTCAATATGCCGAAGGGCACCGTGACGATCGGCGGCCCGCAGGCAGGCGTGTCAGTACTGACCGGGCCGAACGGCTGGAATGCGATCGGCTATGCCGATATTGCGGTGTTTGATCCCTGGGCGGAAAGCCCGGCGTTGATGGCACCCGGTGATACCGTACGCTTCCTGCCGGAGAGGATTGAACTGTGATTGAGATTGAACAGAGCGCCGCCCTGAATACCGTGCAGGATTTGGGGCGTTTTACCTGGCGTCACCTGGGGGTTTCCGTGAGCGGCGTGATGGACCCGCTGGCACTGCGTGCCGGGAATATCCTGTTGGGTAACGATGAAAATGCCGCCGCGATTGAAGTGCAGATGTTCCCGTTTCGCGTGCGTTTTACTGCCGATACTGCGATTGCAGTGACCGGCGCAGACTGCCGTACCCGGCTGGACGGTATCGAACTGCCGGCGTGGTGGGGCTGTGCGGTGAAACGCGGGCAGGTGCTGGAGATGCGTTACCCGCGCCACGGCGCCCGTGGCTACCTGTGCATTGCGGGCGGCATTGATGTACCGCAGGTGCTGGGGTCGCGCAGTACCGCACTGCGCGGCAGCTTTGGCGGCCTTGAGGGTCGCCCGTTACAACGCGGCGACAGGCTCACTACCGGCACCCCCACCGCCGCGCCGCTGCCGCCCGGCGGCATCGGTATTGAGCCGCCGGAGCAGGCAATGCCTGAGGCGTTTACACGTAACCGCGCCGGGCTGGTGAACGTCCGCGCCATCCCTTCAGGGGAGTATGCCCTGTTTGCCGCGGATGCCACACGCTTCTGGCAACAGCCCTGGCAGGTGTCGCGGCAGAGTAACCGCACCGGCTACCGGCTGGCCGGAGAGCCGGTTCTGCCGTCAGAAACGGTGGAGATGCGCTCCTATGGCCTGATCCCCGGCATTGTGCAGGTGCCGCCCGCCGGGGAGCCGATCATTCAGCTCAGTGATGCCAATACCGCAGGCGGATACCCGAAAATCGCCTGTGTTATTGAAGAGGATTTGTGGCGTCTGGGCCAGGTGCAGCCCGGCCAGTCAATCCAGCTGGTCGAGACTGACGCGCAGGGCGCAATAGCGGCCCGCCAGGCGATGGAACACTGGCTCGCGACCGTGCGCGACAGCGTCACACTGTATTCATCCGCAGCAGGGTTTTAACAGGATAACCGTATGAAAATTGACATCAATTCGGATATGGGCGAAGGGTTTGGGGTTTATCAGCTGTGTGATGATGCCGCGCTGATGGAGGTGGTGTCATCGGCCAATATCGCCTGCGGCTTTCATGCCGGCGACCCGGCGATCATGACGCGCATGGTACGGCTGGCGCACGCGCACGGCGTCGGCATCGGTGCCCATCCGGGGTTCCCGGACCGGCAGGGGTTCGGGCGCAAAGAGTTGCCTTACTGCCCGGAAGAGATCTGCCAGCAGGTGATTTACCAGATCGGTGCACTGCGAGCCATCGCCCAGGCGGAAGGCGCGCGGGTCGCGCATGTCAGTTTCCATGCGGCAATGGGTACGATGATCAACCGTGACGACGCGCTGGCAGCGCAGGTGATGCGGGCGATTGCACATATCGACCCGACGCTTATTATCTTCTCGCAGCCCGACACTTTGATTGAACGCGCCGCCGCCGCCGCGGGCCTGCCAACCCTGACACTGTTTCTCGCTGACCGCGCCTATGATGCCAATGGCCGGCTGGTGCCGCGCGGCGTGCCGGGGGCAGTCATCACCGGGGAACAGGCGGTACGGGCGCGGGTACGCCAGTTTTTACACCAGGGCACCGTCACCACCCTTGAGGGGGAACGTTTGCCGATCCGCGCGCGCTCTATCCTGATCCACAGCGATACGCCGGGGTCAGTCGAACTGGCCAGGCAGGTACGCAGTGAAATCAACGCCAACGGCGACAGCATTGCACCGGCCGCTGAGGTACTGGCCCAATAACCCGCAGGGGGCCACATCGGCCCCCTGGTTGATTAACGGCAGCCTGCGCAGAACGCCGCGAGGCGATCGCAGCCGGTGTGCAGCCGTTCCATGCTGGTGGCGTAGGAGAGCCGGAAATAGGGGCTCATGCCGTAAGCCGCGCCCGGCACCGTCACCACATGCTGCTCCTCAATCAATGCCATCACAAAATCTGCATCGTTATTGAGTTTGCGCCCCGCCGCGCTGGTTTTCCCGATAATCCCTTCGATATTCACAAACAGGTAAAACGCGCCCTGCGGGGAATGGCAGCGCACACCGGGGATCGCGGCCAGACGGCCCAACACATAATCACGGCGTTCGCGGTAAATGGCGGCACGCGCGTTCAGCAGATCCTGCGGGCCCTCCAGCACCGCCACTGCCGCCGCCTGCGTCAGCGTGGTGACGCCCCCGCTGTTCTGGGTGTTCACATTGCTCATCGCGTTGATTAACGCTGCCGGGCCGCCGCAAAAACCCAGCCGCCAGCCGGTCATGGAATAGGCTTTTGATACACCGTTCACCGTCAGGACACGATCGAAGAGGCGCGGCTCAACCTGTGCCAGCGTCCAGAAGGTCACGTCGTCATAAATCAGGTGCTCATAAATATCATCAGTCAGCACCCAGACATGCTGATGACGCAGCACCACCTCCGCTATTGCGCGCAGCTCATCAAACGTCGCTACCGCGCCGGTGGGGTTACTGGGGTAATTGATCAGCAGCCATTTGGTTTTGGCCGTGATCGCCGCGTCGAGATCGGCGGGCAGCGGTTTGAAGCCGTATTCTTCATGGCAGGCCACCGGCACCGGCGTCCCGCCGGCAAATCTCACGATATCGGCATAGCTGATCCAGGAGGGCGTCGGGATCACCACCTCATCGCCGGGATTGATCGTCGCCATCATGGCATTGAAGATGATTTGCTTGGCACCGCCGGCAGTGAGGATCTGGCTGACATCGTAATGCAATTCGTTATCACGCAGGAATTTACGCTGAATGGCTGCCCGTAAGGCGGGCGTGCCGTCCGTGGGCGGGTAACGCGTATCGCCCGCGCGTGCGGCGGCATAGGCGGCCTCTGTGGCGTGTTCCGGCGTCGGGAAATCCGGCTCGCCGGTGGAAAGCCCGACGACATCAACGCCCTGCGCGGCAAGGTCACGCGCTTTTTGCGTCATGGCGACGGAGGCAGAGACAGAAACATGGGTTAAGCGATCGGCAATATCAGGCATGGCGCACTCATTCCAGGTGGCAGGTCAGAAAGCCGCGGGTGAACGCCACCGCGGCAGCAAAGTTCAGACCGAGCATAGGGCGGCGGCGGCGGCGGCGGATAATAGCGCTTTCCTGTGGTGACATAACCCAATGCAATAATGCGCGCCGGGCAACGCACCGCGCTGGTGCAGCCCGTCCCGCCTTTTCCGGCTGGCCATTGGGCAAAGGCCGCGCGCCCGGCGGCTCTGCCGGATAAGGCGTTCTGGCACCGATCTTGCGTGTGATAAAAACACGTTATGACATGAGATCCTGCCCATGAACCTTCGTCGCCTGAAATACTTCATCAAGATTGTGGATGTCGGCAGCCTGACGCAGGCCGCAGATATCCTGCATATTGCCCAGCCGGCATTGAGTCAGCAGCTGGCAACGCTGGAGGGCGAAGTTAATCAGCAACTGCTGATCCGCACCAAGCGCGGGGTAACGCCGACCGAGGCGGGCAACATCCTGTATGCCCACGCCCAGGCGATCCTGCGTCAGTGCGACCAGGCGCAAAGCGCCATTGACGGCGCCGGGCGGGCCTTGTCCGGCCAGGTTTCCGTGGGGCTGGCACCCGGCACTGCCGCCCAGCAACTCGCACTGCCGCTGATGGCGGAGGTGCACCGGCAGCATCCGGGCATCGTGCTCTACTTCAATGAAAATTTCGGCACCACACTCAGTGAGCTGATCATGAATGGCCGGATGGACATGGCGGTGATCTACGACAACCGCAATATCCACGGGCTGCGCTTCATTCCGCTGATGAAAGAGGCGCTTTACTTCGTCTGCCCCAATCTGCTGGCTGAACCGGTACGTGAGATCCGCCTGGCCGAGGTGGCGCGCTATGAGCTGTTCCTGCCGCGCATCTACAACATCATGCGCAAAGTTGCCGATGACGCCTTTATCCACGCCGGGCTGGCCTACCGCGTAAAGTGCGAAATTGAATCCCAGACCACCCTCAATGCCGCGCTGGCGGCGGGCATGGGCTGCACCATCATGCCGGAATCGGCGGCGCGCGGCATGGTGAAAGCCGCCGATGCCTGGATAGCGAAAATCATCGACCCGGACGTGCAAACCTCGCTGTCGTTCTGTATGTCTGACCACCTGCCGTTATCGCAACCGGCGGAGGCGGTCAAAGAGATCCTGTTGCAGCTGATGGCCCGGCGCACCGCTGACAACCGCCCGCTTACCCTGGTGGGGTGATAAGCACCGCTTATTGCCTTAACACGAAAGCCTCTTACGGAAGAGAAACCGTCCCGCGCTAGAGTCGCTGCTCCGGCGTGGGGGAGGTTGGCCCCGCGCACGTCAACCGCCGGCCCGCAATGGAGGGAATATGGAAAAAGACACGCTCGCCCTTGGTCACATTCGCCAGCTGGCGAAAAAAATGCACGCATCGGGGCTGCATGAAATTGAACTGCACAATGGCCACTGGTCATTGACGCTGCGCTACCCGGCACGCCCCGCCGTTGCCGGAGGCGCTCCTTTCCCCCTTGAACTCCGCAAGCCTGCGCCTTCCGGTGCAAACGCCCCGCCTGACGTTACGCCGCTTTCTGCGCCGATGCCGGGCCGGGTGCTGCTGCGCCATCCGCAACAGGATGCCGCCTGGATCCAGCCGGGCCAGCGGGTCACACAGCACGAGCTGCTCGCGCTGCTCAAAGTGGGCGCGCTCTACCTGCCGCTGCGCAGCCCGACCACAGGTGTGGTGGCGCACATCGTGGCGGAGCAGGGGCAGGCAGTGGAATTCGGCAGCCCGATCGTGCTGATCGCTGCACAGCCCTGAGCGTTATAAGTCAGCCTTATCCCCTCAGTGCGTTTATGTCTTATACCCGCCGGGCATAACTGCATAGAGTCAAAAAACAGAGAGTAACCGACTGCGCGACGCATCGCGCAACCTACCAAGGAGAGCTGAGATGCCGTTTTCTGATTACAACGTTGCGCTGGTCACCGGCGCGTCCGCCGGGATGGGCGAAGCGATTGTGGAACGCCTGTGCCGCGAAGGCATCACCGTTCATGCGGTGGCCCGGCGCAAAGAGCACCTGGCGGCGCTGGCCGACCGCACCGGCTGCATTCCCCATGCGATTGACGTTGCGGATTTGGCCGCCCTGACCGCCTTATGCCGCGATCTGCAGGTCGATATTCTGGTAAACAATGCCGGGGTATCCCACCCTGGGTCGATTCTGCAGGCCGATGAGCACGTGGTGGATACCCAGGTGGATGTCAACCTGCGCGCAGTGCTGCACCTGTGCCGCCTGCTGGTGCCGGGCATGGTGGCGCGCGATTGCGGCCACGTCATCAACATCACCTCTATCGCGGCGATCTACAACTTCAACGGCAATTCGGTCTATCACGCCACCAAAGCGGGCGTTCATGCGCTGTCGCGCCAGTTGCGCGTTGACTGCTGCGGCAAACGGGTACGCGTCACGGAGATCTGCCCCGGCCGGGTGGCCACGGACATTTTCGGCAACGTGTCGGGCAACCATGAAGAGGCCCGCCGCCATTTTATTGACGGCTTCGAACTGCCGCAGGCGAGCGATATCGCTGATTGCGTGGCGTTCGCCATTTCCGCACCGATTGCCGTCAATATCGGCAATATCGAAATCATGCCGACCCTTCAGGTGCCGGGGGGCCTCTCCACCCTGCGCCCCGGCGACAGCCTGAACTGATCAGGAGAAACCAACATGGCACTCGATTTCAGCACCGTGATGAGCGGCCACTATGGCCGGATGATCGTCGATGGCGCGGTGGTCACGCTGGAACTGGCGTTGGGTGCCTGGCTGCTGGCCATGTTCATTGCGCTGATACTGGTGGTCATCCGCCTGACCGGCCGCCGCAGCGCGCAATGGCTGGTATCGGCCTATGTCTCCTACCACCGTAACGTACCGACGCTGATTCAGCTGATGATGTGGTACTTCGCGATCCCGACGCTGCTGCCGGAAGCGGTGCAGATGTGGGTAAATGAATTCAACGCAGAGTTCCTGTTCTCGCTGTTTGCCCTGGGGTTATGCCAGGCAGCCTACTTTTCTGAGGACATCCGCAGCGGCCTGCGGGCGATCCCGGAAGGCCAGACCGAAGCCGCCCGCGCGCTGGGCATGGGCTACGTTCGGTCGATGCGGCTGGTGATCCTGCCGCAGGGCATCCGCAATGCGTTGCCGTCCGTGATCAACCACAGCGTGTTGCTGTTCAAAAACACCAGCCTGGCGATGGTGATTGGCGTGGCCGATCTCACTTACGTCACGCGTGACATTGAAAACCAGACCTTCCGCACTTTTGAAGCCTATGTGATCGCCACTGCCGGTTATCTGGCCTTCTCCTTACTGTTGATGGGCGCAGGCGCCCTGCTGGCGCGCCGCTTTCAGCGTGCCTATGCGAGGTAACCACCATGTTTGAGATATTCAGCATTTTGCATGACAACGGCCTGTTGCTGTTGATGGGGCAATACCCCAGCGGCCCGCTCGGCGGCGTGCTCTGTACGCTGTTGCTGTCGCTGCTGGCGGTGCTGCTGGCCTTTCCGGTGGGGGTGCTGCTGGGGCTGGCGCGGTTGTCGCCGTGGCGCTGGCTGAGCTGGCCCGCCGCCTGCTGGGTATATCTGCTGCGCGGCATCCCACTGATGATGGTGGTGTTCTGGACTTATTTCTGCGTGCCATTGCTGATCGGCCATACCATCAGCGGCTTCACCACCATGCTCTGCACGCTGGTGATTTATGAGAGCGCCTATATCGCTGAAATCGTGCGCGGCGGCATTCAGGCATTGCCTTCCGGCCAGTATGAAGCATCACGCGCGCTGGGCATGGGCCATATGAAAACCCTACGCCTGGTGATTTTGCCGCAGGCGCTGTTCAACACGCTGCCCAGCCTGGTGAGCCAGCTGGTTTCCATCATCAAAGACAGCACGCTCGGGTATGTCATCAACGTGCCGGAACTGACCTATGCCGCCAATCAGGTCAGCAACCAGCTGTTAACCAAGCCGTTTCAGGTGTTCGCCATCGTGGCACTGAGTTACTACCTCATTTGCTGCAGCCTGACCTGGCTGGCGAACCGGCTTGAGGCACATATCGCCCATAAACGCCGCAATGAACGCCCAATAGCCGGTGACGCCGTGGCACCCCTGGTGCTCAGCAAAACGCAACCCCAATAAGGAGCAGCCATGCGCCCGATGATTATGTTCAACCAGGTCAATAAGTGGTACGGCGACTATCAGGCTCTGACCAATGTCAGCGCTGAGATCAAAACCGGCGAAGTGGTGGTGGTGTGCGGGCCGTCCGGCTCCGGCAAATCGACGCTGATCCGCACCGTAAACCGGCTGGAGCCGATTGAGCAGGGCGAGATCCTGTTCGACGGCATCGATATCCACGGCAGCAGCACACGGCTGAACACGCTGCGCACACGCATCGGCTTCGTGTTCCAGAATTTCAACCTGTTCCCGCACGTATCAGTTATCGAAAACATTATGATGTCGCCGGTAAAAGTGCTGGGCGAGAAGCGTGCAGAGGCACGGCAACATGCGGGGATGCTGCTGGAACGGGTGGGCCTGTCGCACAAGGCCAACGCCTACCCGGCGCAGCTTTCCGGCGGGCAACAGCAGCGCGTCGCCATTGCCCGCGCGCTGGCGATGAAACCGCCGGTGATGCTGTTTGACGAACCCACCTCCGCGCTGGACCCGGAAATGGTGGGTGAAGTGCTCAATGTAATGCGTGGCCTGGCGCAGGAGGGCATGACCATGATGTGTGTGACGCATGAAATGAATTTTGCCCGCGACGTCGCCGATACCATCTGGTTTATGGATCAGGGGCAAATCCTGGAGAAAGCCACGCCGGGTACCTTCTTCCGGGCACCGCAACACGCCCGCGCGCGCCGCTTCCTCAGCGATCTGCTGGTGCACTGAACCGGTATGCCCCGGAACAGGACTGCCGGGGTACGTTTTGCTGCGGAAGGTGGGAAAGTCTCCTGAGCATATCAAAGCACCCTGCCAAACGCCCTCAATCGTACGCAGTGCAGTTTTTTAGCTTACCCCTTCCGTTGACCTACCTATCATGGAAAACGCGTTAACATCCCGCTGAGGCGGGTTTTATGCGGTGATAGGATATGCAGCAATAACGCCCTTACAGCAAACAGGGGAGAGGTATACAGAGACACTGCAAAGGAGAACGTTATTCACCTTTGTCAGGCTGATTAACTGAATGCATGGGTCAAAAGATGAACGGAATCATGTCAGTCTATTCCAAGAGCTGTCAAAAAAGAGGATAACGGATTAAAGTCATACCAGACAAGATTTGATGTTTTCATTCACGTTTCATTGAAAAGGTAAATAGGGATATGCGGCCTTTACTGTATGGCGCGTCTTTTTTGACTGTTTTTATCGGGTATGTCGGGATCGCGATGGCCGGTGATTTGCCGTTGAGCAGCAAGCAAAACAATGTCGAGACATTCCAGCTGGCGTGCCGCGATAATCCTAAAATCACCACCATAGACATGAATAACTGTATTGCTGACAAAGTCGATCAAATTAAAGCGATACAAACCAGGTATGAGGAGGCCGCGCGTAACAGAGTGGCCTCGGGCCTGGATGATCCAGCTTCTCATGACCATGCTCAAAAAACATTGGATGCTTACGATGCTGAGAGTAAGGCCTGGGATGAGCTGCGGGTTAAGGCCATGGATGCCACGTATACCGATTGGGAAGAAGGCTCAATCCGTAATATCATGAGTGCCCAGAGAGAGATTGAAATCCGCGGGCTGCGTATTCATGACCTGTGGTTAAACTGGTTACAATATATGGATTCAACGCCTTCTGTTCTTCCAGAACCTAAATTCATCGACGTTCAGTAGAAGCTGTGCCTCAGCGGCGAGTCTTTGAATAATAAATACCTGATCACCCTTATTCACGCGCAAATGTTTGCTTTTTAGGCTGACACCCTATCCGCCCTTAGAATTGAAGGCTATTTCATTTTGCGGTTCGTGACAGGCATAGAGGCAAATAAGCTGTGCAATCAATATATATACAACGGATCTAAGAACGGGAAACACGTGAACATCCGGTTTACGCCGGTTTATCACGTGCAACAATGTCGGGTGACGCGGCTTCAGAGTGTGCGTTTGATTTTTATTGGTGACGACAAACGTCATCGGGGGAAAGTCTTCACTTTCATGAAAGCGCCAGGGGAGTAAGCAAGGATCCTGCGCAACGACTCACAAGTCTTCACTTTCATGAAGGGCACGGTTTAATCAGGGCGCTTTAGCGCAAAATTCCCTCAACAGGGGCGGAAAAAAGACAGGTTGCATGAAAGTGAAGATGTATGAAAGGCGGGTTGCATGAAAGTGAAGACTTCCCAGCCTGTGTTCATGAAAGTCACGACTCATGCCGCTGCATCGTCTGGAGCTTGGGGCGCCTGCTGTGCATAACAAATTGAATTTCTCGTGATTTTTTTATTTCGGTGTAATCCAGGTAACCTATTTTAGCCAGGTCAGCCAACGCCCGCCGGATAGTGGCGTTCTGTATCCTGATGGCTGATTCCATCGACAAGCGTTCCCGCAGCCGCTTCATGGAGATAAATAACACCCCTGCCGGCATACTCTCCAGATAGATATACAGCGATTGGGCCGCTTCCTTGCGGGAAAGCTCAGACAGCGCTTTTAAGCCTAAAAGGACTTTATGATCATACCGATAAAGCTCCCATAAGCTGGGATCACCTACAATCTCAACCGTATCTGTGTTCATGTTAAGGATCGCGCGTTGCACCAGGTGGGTGAACATGGATTTCTTGCCATCTTTGCTGCTGAACGCGAGGGTGACACTCGAGAGGCTGAACAGGGAATCGTGTAAACGCTTACGGGAACGGGCATTCAAATCCGCTGATTTTATCCCACACATTTTAGCGAATTCTGTAAAGGGTAATGTGATTTTTTCTGTTGAATATCCGTAGGTTGAAAAAGCCTGAATAATGCCTAACCAGGTTTTGAAATCGGTCGACATGCTCAGTTTTGCACCCTGGATACGGATGTTGGTATACCCTTCCTGCCTGGCAACTTCCAGGCTGCCTAATTCCTCCGAAGCATCAATGATGAAATCACGTTTACCCTTTTCTCTGGGGGCCACCGGCGTGAATACACTTAAGCGTAACAACGCCACAGGCTGAACCGTCTTGTGGCTGTTAGGGATCAGTTCATAACTTGTGCCTGAGTCTTTTTTAATAATCGAAAAAGGACTATCTATATCATTGTTATTATTCATTTTTCCATTTATTCACATCGGTTGTGTAAATGCAGGGTTTCTTCATGAAAGTGAAGACTTCAGAGGCATGAAAGTAGCGACCCAATGCATGAAAGTAAAGATGTTCCTCATGAAAGTGGAGACATAATGCATGAAAGTGAAGACCGTAAGGGCAATATTCGTGATAAAAATCATTAAGTTACAGAGGTGGTGATCTTTATTGTTCTTACTTGATCTTCTTTGATCTTATTAAATGATCTATCCGGTGGATAACTTACAACGTGTTACCAGGTGAACTGAACGTCAGATTTTCAATATATCGATCACGGCCCTTAATGCAGGCGATACCTGGCGATGAGGGTAATAGAGGAATGAGCCTTCAAGGCGCTGGCTGTAACGCTGTAATGTCCTGATAAGCGTCCCATGCTCTATATCATCAGCCACCAGTTCCTCCGGGACATAAGCCAGCCCCAGCCCCAACCTGGCCGCTTTGGCTTCCATATAGCTGTCAGAAAAGATCCACTGCCCCTGGGGTCGGTGCGTTATTTTTTTACCGTCATGATTAAGTTCCCACTGGTACAGCGAGCCGTCGGCAAACTGGTAAGCGATACAGGGATGGGCCACTAAATCTGCCGGCGTTTGTGGAAAGCCGTAACGACGAAAATGCTCGGGCGTGCCCACAACGACCATCTCCATGTCAGGTGTAATGCGCACCGCAACCATGCCCTGCCCCACTTCCGGGCCCAGCCGCACACCGGCATCGAAACGCTCTGAGATGATATCGACGAACCGGCTTTCACTCATGAGTTCGAGCCTGATATCGGGGTAACGTTGTTTAACTATCGCCAGCTTCGGTAAAAGCACTTTATCAATCGCGTGCTGACTGGCGTTGATGCGGACCGTACCGGACGGGGTATCCCGATAGTGCGCCAGCGTGGCCAGCCCTGAATCTAAGGCATCAAATCCGGCTTCTGCTGTCTGGTAGAGCTGCTCACCTGCCTGGGTTAACGACAGCTTGCGCGTGGTGCGGACCAGGAGCCGCACACCCAACCTTTCTTCAAGTTCACGAACAGAACGGCTGACGCCTGACTGTGCCAGCCCAAGCCGTTGTGCCGCAGCGGTGAAACTGCCTTCCCGTACCACCTGCATAAACAGGTAGAGCTCATTATAGTTTTCCCGTTTCGCCATCAACGCGCCCCCCGGCTATCCGGCCACGAAGGAAGTTCATCGCGGCACGATTATTTATAACAATATGCTATGAATTCTAGCAGCTTTCCCCCGCTAATCAGCACTATTCCTGCTCACTATACTGAGCCCATTGCAACCACGCACAGCAGTGTTGTCCGTATGAAACCTGTATCTGCATCTTGTTTTTTCAGAGGAATTTTCATGAATGCTTTCGCCAGGAAACTGACAGCCGTTATACCTGCCATGCTGCTATGCGCATCATTAAGTGGAGTCACTACCATGAGTTATGCTGATACCATTAATCCGAACCTGCCGGTGTCGATGACAGAAAAATGGGATAAAACGTTTGCTGAAAGCCACAACGTTGAGCATCGCAAAGTCACCTTCCAGAACCGCTACGGGATCACCCTGGTTGGGGATCTTTACCTCCCCAAAAACCGGGGTGAACGCAAACTGGCGGCGATTGCCTTAAGCGGCCCATTTGGTGCCGTCAAAGAGCAATCCAGCGGCCTGTATGCCCAGACGCTGGCCGAAAAGGGGTTTGTGACGCTGGCATTTGACCCTTCCTACACGGGGGAAAGCGGCGGCGCTCCCCGCAATGTGGCCTCTCCGGATATCAATACCGAGGACTTCAGCGCGGCAGTTGATTTCCTGGGTTTACAAAAAGAAGTGGATCGCAACCGGATCGGATTACTCGGTATCTGCGGCTGGGGCGGGATGGCACTGAATGCGGCCGCGATGGACACACGCGTAAAAGCGGTCGCGACCAGCGTGATGTATGACATGAGCCGCGCGATGGGTCATGGTGTCGGCGACGGGAAAGACCGTTATTCAACGGCCGATCGCCGTGCCGTATTGCAGTATCTGAACGCGCAGCGCTGGAAGGATGCTGAAAGCGGAACGATTGCAGCCGGTGGGCACGATCTTTACGTGGACAAGAATGGCCACGTAAGCACGTCTGAGCGTATTTTGCCGGAAACGTTACCTGCAAACCCAAACCCGATCCTGAAAGAGTTCTTTGATTATTACCGGATGCCGCGCGGTTACCATGAGCGCTCTGTAAACTCGAACGGCGCGTGGAATGCCACCATGCCCTTGTCGTTTATGAATATGCCGTTGCTTAGCTATGCACCTGAGATCACCATCCCTACGTTGGTTGTAACGGGTGAAAAGGCACACTCACGCTACTTTGCCGAAGACGCCTATAAAGCGGTCGGCAGCCATCAGAAAGAGCTGGTGATCGTTCCTGGGGCCAACCATGTGGACTTGTACGACAACGCTGCCGGCAAGATCCCCTTCGACAAGTTTGAACAATTTTTCAAAAACGGCTTAAGATAAACCGCCGGGTTAGGAAAATTCAAAACGCCACCTGTCGCCTGCAGGTGGCTTTCATCCTGGCTCAGTAATCGCGATGTTACGCTTTGAGCATGTAGAGCCAGGATTTAACGGTAAGCCCGTTTTCGGTCACAACATCGACCGGCACCCGCTCATATTCATGCCCTTCGAACTCATCAAGTGTCTGCCAGTGATGTGACAGATTCTCAGAAGAGAACAGGAAGCCATTTACACGGTTGCCTGAGTCATCAAGCACGATGCCGGGATAGCCCATTTGCGCACCCCAGCCTTTCTCCTGCAGAGAGCCGACAACATGCCCTTGCTCCCATGACCCGCCAATGTTTTCCAGGATATGCGCATTCGGCCGGCCAGGGCCCAGCGTTCCATAAACAAACAGACTTTCCATTCTTCCTCCAAAACGGCATCGCATTAACGCGATAGCGGGTTAATCAACGGATTCAGCAATATAACTACCACAGCGCAACACGACAACGCCTCTAGTGTCACGTATATAACAATATAGTTACAACGTACAGAGAGTTTTATACAAAAAAACCTCGTCTGTTTAACCTGTAGAAAAACAATAAAAAACGGTGTCGTCTGGCCGGCCAAATCAGGAAAATACTTATGAAGTATGATTTCATAACTCATACTTCATAATTATTTTATATTATTTGATTTATAATCAAGGTATTAAATAAAAAAATAACGTAGGGAACAGCCACAGTGCCGCGCCGATGATAAGCGCGGCACTGTGGCTATAACGATCAGACCAGGCCAGTATTTACCCTTTTCCCGATGTCCCTGAGCTGGGAATACTTTTCCAGCAGCTGTGGGCCGTCATCCAGGCTCATAGCAAACATCCACATGTAGGTTATTACCGAATAGATGTGGCCGGCATCCTGTCCGCCGGCGAACGTCATGGTCAGGATGGTGGACGCAAACAAAGCGGCGGTGACGATGCCGATAGAGAGATACCCCACGGCCTCACGATCGGACAGGCGGATGCGCAAACTGGCCAGCACGCTGTAATGGCGCATCAGCGAAGACGAGGCGGCGTTACTGACGAAATTCACCTCTTTCTCCAGCCGGTTATTAAGCCGCAAAAACAACGCCTCGTTTTTCCGCGTAAAGCCCGGCAGGAAAAACGCAAAGAAGACTAAAATCGCCAGGCAGGTGACCCCGGTCCAGAACTGGAGTATCAGCAGCATGACCGCTGCCCCGGTAATTGAAGCCAACGACGTCACCAGTACCGGCAGATGTTTTTCAAAGAAATCCACAAACTCACGGGACAGGGCAACCCGCGCCGCAATCGTCGAGGAACTGTGGTTTTCCTGACGCTGCGCGAGGATCACCGGCACCGCCAGTTCAGCGTAAATCCGGGCAAACGTACGCGTGTCCACACTCCGCCGGGCGGCCCCGATCGCCCACATGGTAAATACCATCGCGGCATACAGCACCGCATGCAGCGCCTGGCCTTCGGTAATGGCGTTAATGGCAAAGCCTGCCAGCAACGGGTAAAGCAAATACATGATGTTCTCTGCGGCGACCAGCAGCAGCGTCAGAATGAGTTTTTTACCGTGCTGGCGTCCGAGCAGTTTCAACGTCTGCATGGCGCTGCGAGGCGCCGTCAGCGACGGGGTATTAACGGTTTGCATGTGATAGGTTTCTGATAAAATGAATCTTGAGCGGTTGCTCAAGAATGGAAAAACAGCCTATTTGAGCAGTTGCTCAATGTCAATGCGGAAGCAAGAATGAAAGAAGCTAAAGAAAACGTAAAAGCCCGGATCCTGGAGGGCGCGGCCGCACTGTTTATTGAACGGGGTATTGAGAAAGTCACAACGCGTGACCTGGCGGAGCACCTGGGTATCTCCCGCAGCCATGTCTACCACTATTTCAGTGACTGGCAGACGCTGTGCATCGCCTCGATGGCGCATTACATGCAGGGCGAGCTGGACGCCTTTATGGCGGAGCTCGCAGGCAGAACGCCGCATGAAAAACTCAGGTTACTGATTGCCAACTATCTGCCCGATGAACCTGACGCCGTGTGGCAGCTTTACAGCTCTCTCTGGCAGCTGGCGGTGCATAATGCGGCGTATGCTGAGCTGGCAGAATCGGTAACTGAAAAATGGGTCGCGCTGGTAGCCGGGATGATTGAAGAAGGCGTCGCAAAAGGTGATTTCCGCCCGGTTGATGTCCCCCGCACCACCCGGCAGTTAGGCGCCATGCTCAATGGCTATGCTGAACTGCTGATCATCCGCCCCTCACCGGAAAAATGCCGGGTCGCCGCTGACGACATCACTGATTTCATCCAACGCATCCTTTGAAGGTGTCCTGCATCAGGCGCGGCGGCTTCGCCATCGCCTGTGCACTCATGTCGTATTAAGTATGAAAGATGAAGTATGACTTATGGCGGTATGAAGTATTACGAATGGAGGATGGCGCAGAGGTAAGAGTATGCATTCAGGGGAATGAAAGAGACGATATGAAGAATGAGAGATGACGTATCATGTCATCTTTCATCTTCATACTGCGCACTGATTAAGTATGAAGTATTCGTTATGCTCTATGAAATAGCATATATGAAATATTACTTCATACTTATGAAATTAATGCGAATCAAGGTATTGCTCAGTCGCCAGGCGGATTAACGCGCTGACGCTTTTCGGCTCGCGCCCGGCACGCTTGTTGTCCAGCGCCACATCTTCCAGCTTAATCAGCAACGATTTGGGTAACGAGATGGTGGTTCGGGCAACCACATCCTCTTCTTTTTTCTCTTCACCGTAAGGGCGATCGGCGAGCTTTCTGGCCAGCGCGTCTGCATCGGATGCTGACACATTTTGGCGAACCGGTTTTTTCAGGGCCATCAGAACACCTCCTCAATCAGTGCCAGCACTTCGCTTCTGGCTTGATCATTCGGCGCTTCCAGCACGGATTTGCCTTCAGACATCACATCCCGGTAAACCTTGCGGTAACAGGCGACGGATTGCAGCGGGGTGATGCCCTCAAATTCGGCGACGAAATCCAGGAACTCTTTGCGTTCATTGCCGCGCAACAGCGGGTTGGTGGTCGCCATACTCTGGTAGCAATACGCCCGCAGTTCCGGGTTCAAATCCCGCATACTTTCCAGTTGCTGCTGCAATTCAACCAGGGTGTCCAGGTCCAGCTGCGAACATTGATGAGGGGCGATAATCTGGTGGGCAACGGTACCGCCGGTGATCAGCTCACGGCTGTTGCGCCCGGCCACATCCACAATAACGTGGCTGTATTTCTGGTCGAGGCTTTTCAGCGTCTGAGAAATGTTGTCCCGTTTTTCAATCAGCGTGATGGCAGGCGTCAACCCGGCGTTTTCCCGTTCTGCATACCAGCGTGATGCTGAACGCTGAACATCCGCATCCACCAGGCACACATCTTCACCGCGCATCGCCAGCCCTACCGCTAAATTAATGGCGGTGGTGGTTTTGGCTGCGCCACCTTTGTTGCACCCGATAATGGTGATCATCGCTATCCCTCATAGTTGCATAATCGCATCAATATGACTTCATATGTAATAAGTGTCAATAATTACTTAATACGTACTATGTATGAAGTAATACTTATTATTTTAAACCATTCATTTGTTTTATCAGGACTTTATAAAAAATAAGTTGTAAAAAAC
Source organism: Chimaeribacter arupi (assembly GCF_002858805.1). Lineage (GTDB taxonomy): Bacteria > Pseudomonadota > Gammaproteobacteria > Enterobacterales > Enterobacteriaceae > Chimaeribacter > Chimaeribacter arupi. Next base: position 55,231 of record NZ_PJZI01000017.1, on the reverse strand, counting down.
AACGGAGCAGGGAGCACCATGCCTGGCGTTCCATCTGTAAGCGCATCTGAAAAAGCCCGCAGAATGCGGGCTTTTGCCTGTCTGGCGATCGGGCAATCAGCGCATGGCAAACAGGGTGTTTAACTCATCAATATTTTCACGGGTTAAGGTGTTCATGCCATGTGGCCGCAGAATAAAGTAGAGCCTGGCCGTCTCTTCCAGCTCCCCGGCATTGAACCGGCAGAGATTGGCCGGGCGTCGCTGGTGGGGCAGCCGGTCCACCTGCTCAGCCCGCTGGTGGCGTCCACTTATCTGCTGGTCGGGCTGGCGGGCGTGGAGTTCAGCGACCACCAAAAGTACACCTTCAAGTGGGCGTTTATTCTTGCATGATTTTCCTGGGATGCGGCTTGCCGATGGGGCTTTACCCGCTCTACTCGGTGGCGGGCTGAGACTGGGTGTCCGGCCCCGCTACGGGGCCACGCCCTTACGCCGGCCTTTCCACGGCGATCCGGCGTAATTTTTTGTTTTCCAGTGCCTTATGCAGGTGCTGCTTCATCATATAGGACGCGTCGATCAGCTGGCCCGCCTCAATCAGCTTCAGCAACTGCATATGGTCTTCCACTTCACTGTAATAGCGGTTGCGGTCGTCCATGATGCGGTAATCCATCAGGCGGCGCATCCGGTTAACGTTACGCAGGGATATTTCGAAAAACGGGTTGTTGGAAAAGCTGATGACGGTTTCATGAAAACGGTAACCGCACAGTTGCAGTTGCGTCGGCGACAGCCGCTCAATGCCGCTGGCGGCCAGCATCTCCAGCTCCTGACGCAGCGCGTTGAGTTTTTCCCGCGGGGCGTTGAAGGTCGGCTCCAGCATCGCCATCGGCTCAATCACCATGCGGAAACTGAAGAGGTGTTCAATCGCCGTTTTGGTTTTCGCCACCGGCAAAAACCGCCAGCCATAGCCTTGCTTACGCTCAATCCACCCTTCGCTGACGCCGCGCGCGAGGAGGGTGGTCAGTTGGGTTTTGGTCAGGTTATAACGCTTTTGCAGGGAAAGCTCGGTGACTTCGGCGCTGATCTTATCCTGTAACCAGTCTTCGGCCAGTTGGTAATACTCCGGCATATCGCCGTCACTTTCCGGCTCACTCTGCGCCAGGGGTTGCGGCGCATAATCATCATTGACGAAAAAGCCACGGTTGCGCTGCTGGCGGAGCACGCCTTTTTGCTCAAGGTAAATCAGCGCCTCGCGCACCGGTTTTCAGCACTCACCCCTGACGGGCATAGCGTGCAACACGTAAGTCACCGATGTTAAGTGTGAAATATGAAGTATGAAGTAGTACGTAATAGGTATGCTTTTCAGCAACATGATCCACGCAGCGGGATTGGTCAGCCCGGCACGCGTCACGGTAATCACACGCAGAGGGCAAGCACGTGTATAAAACACACACAATGCGGTTGCAGCTTACTTTAGGCCCTGATCACAAAACGTCATTCTGACCTGCACGGATTTGTGATGTATTCCGCAACCCTCCATCGGGAGAGCGGTAATGCAGCAAGACTCTGATAGTTTATTTAGTACAACCAAGTTTTACAGAGTGCAACAACGCTGTCCTATTATTCTAATCAGAGCCTGCGAGGATAGAATGACCGAACAAAACCTGAAACGCGCTCATGCCACTGCGCTGGAGCGCGAAACCATGCGTCGGGTCATCTGGCGGATACTGCCTTTTCTGGTGGTGAGTTACCTGGTATCCATTATTGACCGCGGTAATATCGGCATGGCCGCGCTACAGATGAGCTCAGATCTGGGGCTGTCAAAAGCCGCGTTTGGATTCGCGAGCAGCCTTTATTTCGTGGCCTACTTTATCTTTGAGGTTCCCAGCAATCTTGCGATGCAAAAGGTCGGGGCGCGCCTGTGGATCCCGCGCATCATGATCAGCTGGGGGATTGTGTCGATGTGTATGGCGCTGGTGGAAAGCTCCACGTCTCTCTACGTGTTGCGCTTTTTGCTGGGTGCCGCTGAAGCAGGCTTCTTTCCGGGCGTCGTGCTTTACCTGACCTGGTGGATCCCCTCACGCTACCGCGCGCGGATTATCGCCTCGTTTATGGTCGCGATACCGCTGGCAAACTTCATCGGCTCACCGCTTTCGGGCCTCATCCTGACGCTTGACGGCTGGCTGGGGCTGCGTGGCTGGCATTTGCTGTTCATTATTGAAGGGCTGCCGGCGGTGCTGCTGGGCGTTGCTGCGTATTTTGTGTTGAGCAACCGCCCGCAAGATGCCCGCTGGCTGAGAAGCGACCAGAAACAGTGGCTTGAAGACACCCTGGCAGCGGAGCGCGAACAGCGGAAAAACATCGGCCATATTTCCACCTGGCAACTGCTCCGGCACCGCCAGATCTGGCTGTTTGCGCTGATTTACTCGGGCGCCTCGGCGGCAGGAACCACCCTGAGCGTCTGGTCGCCGCAACTGCTGAAATCATTCCAGCTCGATAACATGACGATCGGCCTGCTCAATGCGATCCCTTATGGCCTGGCCTCAGTGCTGATGATTGTATGGGGACGCAATTCAGACCGTACCGGTGAACGCCGCTGGCATACCGCGCTGACGCTGTTCATGATTGCAGGCGGAATTGGTGCGGCCTTTATCAGCCTCTCACTGCCTTCAACCATTATTATCCTGAGCCTGATTCTGGTCGGCGCGTACTCCATGAAAGGCCCGTTCTGGGCGCTGGCCTCCGGCTGGATGAGCAGCTCTTCAGCGGCTGCCGGGCTGGCCGCCATTGGGGCCATCGCTAACCTGATAGGCGGGGGCGTCATGGTGAATGTGTATGGGATTATCAATCAGCACACCGGCAGCCATACGCTGGCGCTGGTGCCCCTGGCTGCGCTCTGTCTGGCCGGCGGCGTTGCAGTTGTCGTGATGGGAAGAAAAATGACCCAGCAGGGCGTTGGAAAAGAGGGTGTCACCAGCCATTAAATCGCAAAACCAGACAGCCGGTGCAAGGCATCGGCTGTTTTCGTTATGCAGTGCTTCCCGCCTCGTCCGCCCCATAGAGCGTTTCACAAAAACGTGTTGATGCACCGAGCTTGAGCGACAAACGGGCGGCTGTGCTGAACATGTGTTGCGCGACGCCTTCATCCCGGCGGGATTCCACCAGCCGCGAAGCGGGCCCGGTCAGCGCCAGTGCCGCTATCAGCTTGTCGTTGACCCCAAATACCGGTATGGCGAAAGCCGCGGTATGGGGGTCGCGGGCGCCTGAAGTGTAAAGGGGCAGTACAGGCTCATGGTTAAACAGCGCTTCCTCCCGCCCCCAGTGGCGCAGCACCTGGCCAATGGCGGAATCATCCAGAGCAAAGGTGGTGCCCGGCAGGCGGCTGTGGCGCAGGCCTTCAGACGCCTCAGCACGGAACAGGCACAACCGCTGGCCGCCTTCAATCACATACCAGCTGGCACTTTCACTGGTGGCCTGAGCCAGCTGCTGCAATTCAGGTTGCACGACGCTCGCCAGATGGAAAGATTGCTCGTAGAGTTTGCCAAGATAAAGCAGGCGCGGCCCCAGCCCATAGCTGCCGTTCTCATGCCTGACGACATAATTCATCCGCTCCAGGGAGTTCATCAGACGGTACACCGTGGTCTTGTGATAGCCCGATGCCTGAGCAAGTGCCGTCAGCGTCAGGCTGTTGTCACCGGGGCGGAAGCAGTCAAGCAGCGCCAGTGCCTTTTCCACCGCAATAACACCTTCATTACCCATTACTTTCTCCTTTTTGACGTCTCCCGAGTGTACCTGAATTTTTGTGAGTCACCTCGTGTTTACGTCACAAACAGGGCCGGGGGTATGGCTAACCCCAGTCAAGCCCCGCTATAGTTGTTTTATATTGTACACATGTGTTTTACACAGTAAAACTAGAGAGGGGCTATGACCAACCTGACTCAACCCATGATTAACCGTGAGGTAACACGCGTGTCCGCGGAAGATGTCCGTCTTGCTGCTGAATACCAGGCCGCGATCCTGGCAGATGTGGCCGGGCGCCGGGGCACCTTGCACGGCAGGATTAAACCGCTGTCGCCAAACATGAAAGTAGCGGGGCCGGCCGTGACGGTGGAAGTGCGCCCCGGGGATAATCTGGCCATCCATGCGGCGCTTGCTGTTGCCCAGCCAGGTGATGTGATTGTGGTTGATGGCAAAGGGGATCTCAGTTGTGCGCTGCTGGGGGAAATTATGGCGACCCAGGCAGAAGCCTCGGGGATTGCCGGCATCATCATCGACGGTGCGGTGCGCGATGCCGATACCCTGGCTAAGCAGGACTACCCTGTTTTTGCCGCCGGGCTTAATCCCTGCGGCCCTACCAAGCTCATTCCGGGGCGGGTGAACTACCCGGTGTCCGTGGCGGGCGCACAGGTGCAGGCGGGCGATCTGGTGGTGGGTGACGTGGATGGTGTGGTCGTCATTCCGCGGGGCGACGTCAACGCCGTTATTGCGCTCGCGAAGAAAAAATTGGAAGGGGAGACGCGCCGCATCGCGGCCATCCGCGCCGGGGATACACGCGCACCCTGGCTGGAAAATGCCCTCCGCAGTGCCGGTATGCTGGATGACGGGGAGAGCCTCTGATGAACCGTCGTCCCGTGGTATTGGTCACAGGCAGTGATCTGGCCGACGAGGCGCTGCAACTGCTGGCCGGTTATGAGCTGGTGTTTGCCGGCAAACAGCCTGATGAAGCGCAACTGATCACCCTTTGCCGCCGGCATAACCCGGTCGCCATTCTGGTGCGTTACGGCAAAATCCCGGCGGCTGTCATGGATGCGGCCCCGGCACTGAAAGTGATTTCCAAGCACGGCAGCGGCATCGACGTTATCGACCAGCCGGCCGCTGCCGCGCGGCATATTCGCGTCTGTTCAGCGCCGGGTGCGAATGCTGCGGCCGTTGCCGAGCATACCTGGGCGCTTATCCTCGCCTGTGCAAAATCTGTGGTGACGCTTGATGCGCGCCTGCGTGAAGGGCACTGGGACAAGTCCGTGCATAAGTCTTTGGAGCTGGAAGGAAGAACGCTCGGGCTTATTGGCCTGGGAGCGATTGGGCGCCGGGTCGCACGTGCCGGCCAGGCGTTTGGTATGCGCGTCATCGCCTGCGATCCCTATGCCGGGGAGTTTCCGGCGGGCTGCGATGCGGTCAGCACGCTTGATGAGCTTCTCGCGCAGGCTGATGTGGTCTCGCTGCATTGCCCTTTGACGGAGGATAACCGTGAAATGATCAATGCCGGTACGCTGGCATGTTTTAAACGCGGTGCCATTCTGGTCAATACCGCCCGCGGCGGTTTGATTGATGAACCGGCACTCGTTCATGCCTTGAATGACGGCACACTCCGCTGGGCGGCGCTGGACAGCTTCAGCAGCGAACCCCTGACGGCGCCGCATCGCTGGCAGGCAATCAGCAATGTGATTCTTTCACCCCATATTGGCGGGGTCAGTGACGCGTCTTACGTGAAAATGGGGACGGTGGCTGCGCAGAACATTCTTCAGGCCCTGAATGAGGCAGGAGAGGGGAACGGCGCTTCCCGGTGATCGTGGTGACACCGCCGGAAAACCAGAACCCTCACCGGCGGCTTTTTTTCTCCATCAAGTCCACCATCGCGCCCTGGTGTGCCTCCACATTGCGGATGTAGCGCATCAGGGTTTCCGGCTTTTTCCAGGTGCCCTCCTGCATGATCTGCGCCACGCTGTAGCCTTGCTGGGCCATGTCCTGCGCGGCCCCGACGCGGGCGCTGTGGCCGCTCCAGCCGAGGTAGCGATCTTTATTCGCCTTTACCGTTTTCGCCTGCCCGGCGGCCTGCCAGGCCTGGGCGAAAATCGCTTCCAGCGCCGGGGTGCTGAGCGGCGCGCGTGTCGTCACGATCGCTTTATTGGTGCGGTGGACTTTGCAGAACAGGTAGGCGTCCGGCTTTCCGGCCAGCCCGGCAATGGCGATCCACTCCATCAGGCGCTGCGAGGAGAGGGCGCTGAGCGCTTTGACCAACCCGCCGGTCTGCACGATGGTTTTGGTGTAGCCGACATCCAGGATCACGCGGCCATCCTCCGCCTGCGTAATGTCCCCGACCCGCAAACGCGCCAGTTCACTGACCCGCAACAGCGTGCTGTACGCCACATGCAAAAAAGCGAGGTTGCGCCGCGCCTGTAACCGCAGCGAGCTTGCCCAGCCTGCATCCAGCGCCATCAGGTCCGCCAGCCGGAACGGCACCGCCTGCCCGGTGCGCTCGCCGGACACCACCGCCACACGGTTGATTTTCTTCATGGTGCGTGACACCGCCGGTGAACTATTCGGCGACACCAGCCCGGCGTGACGGTGTAACATTGAAATCAGGGACGCATGGGTGGAAATGGTGGAGGAAGCCCGCCCGGAGGTTTGCAGGAAGGTGAGGTAGTCCCGCAGGTCGTCCGGGGACATCGGCAGGAACGTGCGCTGGTGCGCCTGCGCCCAGCGGCAGCAACTGCGCATCACACTCAGCAACTGCCGCCAGGTATTCGGCGAAAAGGCGTCTTTATCCTGTACGAATGCCCGGAGCTGTGCGGCAATATCCTCATCCACGGACAGGATCGGCATGACGCCCTGCATCTGAATCATCTCAGCCATAATTCGCCTGTTTATTCGCCTTTTCAGGGTGGGGAAGAGTAGTAACCCGCTTTCCCAAAAACATCCACCGGCGCTCTGCCCGGCGAAAAGCGGTTAACGATACCCTGCATAATGGCCGTTTTTGCCGGGGGCTTCCAGGCATAAACATGATGTTAATGGCGGTGTGCTGTTTTCATATGCTGATCACGCAGGAAGCGGCAGGCCTGTTTTCCTGCCGCTCTGGAACAGATGCCGGCAGCGCCCCGCTGCCGGCCCCTGATTATTGCAGGTGGGTTTTCAGTGCTGTAGAGGCCTGTTGCAGCGCCGTGCGGACGGTGGGTTCCTGGCTCAGGGCGTTGAGCAGGCCATAGTCGTGAATCATCCCGTTATAGCGCGTGACGGTCACCGGCACACCGGCGGCATCCAGCTTGCGGCCAAAGGCTTCCCCTTCGTCGCGCAGCACGTCCAGCTCGGCGGTCTGGATCAGCGTCGGCGGCAGGCCTTTGAGCTGTTCACTGTCGGCACGCAGCGGCGAGGCGAAGATGTTATTGCGGTCTTTTTCTGAGGTGGTGTAGTTGTCCCAGAACCACTTCATCATATTCCTGGTCAGGAAATGGCCGTTTTCAAATTGCTGGTACGAGGCGGTGTCAAAGTGGGCATCGGTCACCGGCCACAGCATAACGCTGTAACGGATAGCCGGTGAATGGTACTGCTTCGCCTGAAGGGCCACCGCCGCCACCATATTACCGCCGACGCTGTTGCCTGCCAGCGCCAGGCGCGAGCCGTCGACGCCAATCTCCCCGCCATGCTGCGCCACCCATTTGGTGGCCTCGTATGCCTGGGTGATGGCCACCGGGTAGTGCGCTTCCGGCGAGGGCGTGTAGTTAACAAACACCGCCGCGGCACCCGACCCGTTGACCAGATCACGCACCAGACGTTCGTGGGTCGGGAAATCCCCCAGCACCCAGCCGCCGCCGTGGAAGAACATAAACACCGGCAAGTTACCGGTGCTGTTTTCCGGCTTCACAACCGTGAGTGTCAAAGGCTGCCCCAACACGGTGATCACTTTTTCAGAGACAACGGCAGGCGGCAAGGCCGCGCCTTTTTGCGCGCCGATCAGCACCTCACGGGCGGCGGCAGGCGAAAGCTGCTCAATCGGTTTGCCGCCGCTGCCGTTCAGCACGTTCAGAAAGGCGTTCACACCCGCTGTCGGTGCCGAGGTATTGTCATTATCGGCCGCAAAGGCCGCCGACATCTGGGCCGCCAATAATACCGCGACCGCGCTCATTTTAATTTTCATTAATATTCCCTGTAAGTCAGTCAATACATCACAAATAGGTTAAGTGTTGCGTTATATGCCGTCAGCTCCAACCGCAAATAACGCACGACTCAACATTTTGGCGTCAGAGGAAAGAAGCGGACTCTTCCCGGTTATTTGCCGGGTGGAGCAATGCGCCAATAAAATGTATCAGCCCCTGATCGTGGCCGGTAAATTGCCGGCGCATCTGGCCCGGTGTCAGCCTGGTCATTTTCCGCAATGTGCGGGTAAAGGCAGTCTGGCAACTGAAGCCATTTTCAACGGCAATCTCCAGGATCTTTTTCCGGGTGCGGGTCAGGGCAAAGGCGGCGCTGATGACCTGGCGTATGCGGACGTATTCATACACATTCAGCCCGGTGAACTGCACAAATTTGCGCTGGAAATGCCAGACGGAATAGCCGCTCTTTTGGGAAATTTTCTCCACCGACAAACGCTCATCCAGATTATGTTCAATCCACGCCACCATCTGCTGCACCACGGCAAAGATCGCGTCGTCCCGCGCGGTAATATGTCCGGACAGGCCGCCCATAATCCTGACATCATGCCCTCCCGGCAATAATGACGGGATAATAATGGCGAGTGACACTCTCTCATTATGCAATACGATATTCGCCGTGGGTGCCGGGCTGATATTTTCCCGTCTGTTATGCGGGGAATAAGCCGGTGACGGGCTGAAGGTAGGCTGAAACATAATTATCCCGCAATGTTTCAGGTATCCGCTGAGAATAGCGCGATGCCTGAAATAAAAACCGTAGGAAGATTATCAGCGTAAAAAGAGAGAAACAGTAGCTATACAAACGGATAGGTATACGAAAAGATAATTGAAACGCGGGTGCCGTTTTTTACCCGGACGTGGCGGTATTTACCGGCGCCCCGCGTCACTGCCGGGCGCGCGGCCGTCACCTGTTATCCGGCGTGCTCAGGGGCAGGGTAAACCAGAACAGGCTGCCCCCACCCAGGCGGTTTTCTGCATTAAGCACGCCGCCGTGCCGTTTAATAATCTCATGGCTGATGGTCAGCCCCATCCCCATGCCTTCTGCCTTGGTGGTGTAGAACGAATCGAAGAGTTTCCCCAACACCTCGTCAGACAGGCCGGTGCCGTTATCCGCGACCTCAATGCGCAGGCAATCCGCCGGGAGGTTGGCGGAGGCGATGCGTAAGGTGCGCGCGCCGCGGTTATCGGCCATTGCCTCGATGGCATTGATCACCAGATTCAGCAGCACCTGCTGGATCTGGACGCTCTCGCCGCACACCTCATCATGCTGCGCGCTCAAATCCAGCTCCAGCGACACCGAACGGCGTTCAAGTTCCTGCCGGGACAAGGCCAGGATATCCCGCGTGATCAGGTGCAGCCTGACCGGCGCGAACTCTGACACCTGGTTACGGGTGAGCGCCTGTAACCCGCGGATGATGTTACCGGCGCGCTGCCCCTCGCGGATGATCTCTTCAATGCTCTGGGTGGCATTGTCGAGATGCAAGGGGTCGCGTTTCAGCCAGCGCAGGCTGGCCCCGGCATTGGCCACGATGGACATCAGCGGCTGGTTTATCTCATGGGCGATCGACGACGTAAGCTGGCCGACGGTGGTGGCGCGCGCCACGCGGGCCAGCTCAGCCTGCGCAATCCGCACGGCATCCTCCGAGTGGCGTTGCGCGGTGATGTCCGTGAGCGTGCCGAAATACTCCGCCACCTCCGGCCAGTTTTCGACCGGTTCGCCAATGCCTTTGATGTAACGGCATTCGCCGTCATCGCGGATGATGCGGAACTCCGCCTGCATCACCGCCCCGTTCAGCACACTGGTGTCGATCAGCTCTTTGAGGCTGCCGATATCATCCGGGTGGACGCGGCTCTGGAACTCCGCCATGGAGGTGCGTGTCTGGCCGGGCGGCAGCCCCATGATGCGTTTGTATTCATCCGAGATCAGCTGGATGTCCGGCTCCAGCATCCAGTGCCATGTGCCGGTATTGCTGATTTTTTCCCCAAGGATCAGTGACGTCTGGCTGGCGCGCAACTGCTTCTCTATTTTGCGGCGCTGGATGTTTTCATCCAGCAGCTCCGCATAGAGGCGGGCCGTTTCCAGCGAGACGGCGGCCTGCGCGCCAAGCATGGAGACAATCCGTGAATGCTCAGCGGTGAACACATCCGGCATCAGCCGGTTTTCGAGATAGAGCACCCCCACCATTTGGGCCTGGCGGTACATCGGCACACACATCACCGCAGCGCCTGACGCCACCAGGTAATTGTCCTGGCTGAACGGGCTGAAGACTTCAGGTTTGCCGGTGCGGATCTCCCGGCCGGTACGGATCACCGCAGAGAGGATCGACAGCGGCAGATCGGTCGCCACCGGCAGCTCTTTGACGATTTTAACTTTGATCCCTTCCACGGTGGTGGTGGCCCTGGCCTGAATCTCCGGCACGTTATCTTTGGTCAGGCGGATCAGCATACACTGCTGGGCACCGGCCCGTTCCACCAGCATCACCATCAGGATGTTGATCAGGCGGTGGAGGTCGATCTCTTCCGTCAGCGCCCGCATCGCGGTAACCATGCTCTGCAAATCGCTGATGAGGGAGCTTTGCTCAAACGCCACTGTGTTTAATGCCGTCTGTGGGGTCTGGTTGGCCAGCGCCGGGTAGCGCATCTCAAGCTGGCGCACTTTTGCCCCGGCCCCCCAGCGATCCCAGGCGGACATCGCGCCTTTCAGGTAGGCATCACCGGCAAACGCCATGCCCCGGTCATAGGCTGCACGCGCCGCCAGCTCACAGGCCAGCCCTTCAAGATGGGAAAATTGCCCCTGGCGTGACAGCGCGATGGCCTGTTCATAATGCTCCATCGCCTGTGTCGCGTCGCCGCCCAGCCTCAGCAGCTCGGCACGCAGCAACGCCTCTTTGTCGGCAAAGGTTTTGGCATTCTCATTCGCCCAGGTGACCACTTTCTCCAGGTGGCGCATAAAACCCCGGCGCTTTTGCCCGTCAAACTCAGCGGGCGTCAGGGGAACTGACAGCGCCAGCGCACTGTACAGGTGGAAATCCAGGATATGGACATGGCCGGGGATGAACGCCGTCAACGGCGCGGCCTCGGCAAAAAAGCGCCCGGCCGCGTCATATTCCCCGGCAAAAAAGTGCGCCATGCCTTTATACAGGCGGCTCCAGAACTGCATCAGAAACAGCGGTTCCACGGCCAGTTCCGGCCTGGCCGCGTTGATCGGCGGCGGCTGGAACTGGTCACCGCTGAACGCCCCGCCGCTGGGTTTACGCAGGAACGTCACGTAATCACGCTGCATCCGCAGTATCACTTCCACGTCACGGTACTGGGCTTTGCGCACATACACCATGCCGCGGGTGATCGCGGTGTGGACGCTGTCCAGGTGATCGCCGCGGGCCAGGGTGTTCATGGTGAGGTGGCGCAGCGCCAGACAGGCGGTCGTCCGGTCGCCATTCTCCACGGCGACATCAAAGGTCGCTTTGGCGCACTCAATCGCGTAGGTCAGGGGCATCGTCCAGATACTGACCTGGTCTATCGGCAGCAGCGTACGGGCTTTATAACTGACAAAATCATGCTTATACACCAGCTCCCGCGCCAGCAGCGTGCTGGCAAAGCCGCGGCTGTACTCGTCATATTGGTCGCCGCAGACCACGCCGTACCAGGAGAGCGCCAGCGTCGAGGCACCGCTGATGCCGTGGGCCATCGTCAGGTGCAGCAACCGGCACAGGATCATAAATTGCAGGCGCGGGCTGATGAACGCAGCCACCGTGCTGGCGCTGGCCATCAGGTCCATGATGGCTTCGGTTTTTCGGCAATCCAGGCGCGGCAGGGTGCGGAACCGGGTGTAGGGGTTTTTGCCGACATCCTGTTTCAGCAGCAGCCTGGCCGCGTCACACTCCGCTTTATCCGGGTAGCGTTTCAACCGGATGCCGAACACCGAGAGCCAGGCGAGCGCCGTTTCCAGCGCCAGTTGGCTGTCAGAACGGCGCATATGGATTTCAGCCACCAGACAGGCCGCTTCGGCTTTGTCCGTCATGTCACCCGGCAAGGCCAGGATTTTTGAGCCTGCCTCCAGCGCCGCCGGCAGGTTGCCGTTTAAGAACTCACACTCCGCCTCTTCAAGCAGCAGTTCGCTGTCATTGTGATGACTTTCTGTTTCTCTGAAGCCGCGGGCAGCCTGTAAATAGCGCAGGGCAGAGACGTAATCCCCGGTCATTTTGGCCTGCTTACCCGCCTGAAGCAGCAGGCGGCAGACGGGTTCCGTCTCGGTGACCAGGCCGCGGGCTTGTTTGATCGACATCACATGGTGCGCGGCCCAGAAAAGCAGGGCACCGCCCCTGTCCTGGCCGGCGGCCTGGGCGTAATGGCAGGCCGCGGCGTAATGGAACGCATCTTTTTCGTCGGGTGCCAGTAAATTAAGCGCGGCCTCATGCATGCTTTTATGCATAAAGGCATAACCGGTGCCGGTCAGGCTGACCAGCCGGGCAGTGACGGCCGGTAACAGGGTGGCCTTTATCTCCGCCACCGGGGTGGCGAGAATGTTGCCCATCACCTCCAGCTCGCCGGTGCTGCCGGCACAGGCAAGTTTTCCCAGCAGCAGGCGGACAGCAGGAGACAGGGTTTCCAGGTGGGTTAAGACACCGGCGGCGACGTTGGCGGTGTAGTGGCAGTTTTTCAGTGCCGGGGCGTCATACGTCCATTTAAACGGTGCCAGGGGCGTAATGTGGTTGTCCCGCACCGCCTGCCGGTAAAATTCCCGCGTGGCGAGCGGGTTGCCGGCGGTTTTTTCATGGATGATCTCCGCCAGCTCCAGGGTGGCGGCGCTGCGGGTATGGAGCAGCCCGGCCAGCCAGCGGGCGATCTGTTTGACCGACAACGGCTGGGGGGTGATATCCACAATCCGGTGGGCCGCCGCGCGCAGGCCGGTAAGGCGGGCGGCCACGTCCGGGCAGGGCAATGACACGGCGTCCCGGTGCGTGATGACCAGCAACAACGGGATATCTTCGCCGGCGCTCAGCAGGCTGCCCAGCAGTTGCAGGGTCGCCTGGTCAGCCCAGTGGATATCATCAATCAGCAACACCAGCGGCCTGCCCGGTGCCGTAAAGGCCTTCGCCAGGCTACAGGCCGCCAGGGTGAAACGGTCCCCGGCATCGGGCGAGTAAGTCTGCGTGTGCATGGCCGCGGGCTGGTTAAGCAGGATGCCCAGCTCGGGCAAAAGGTTGACCGCCAGGCCGGTCGCGCTGCCCAGCCGCCGCATGAGGTGGCTTTTCCAGCCTGCCATGTCGTCGGCGGGCAGCCCGAGCAGATGGAGCACCAGCGTTCTGAAGGCGGTGGTAAACACCGCATAGGGCAATACCGGCGAATGCTGATCCGCTTTCACCACGCTCAGCAGGGCGTTTTTGTTGCGCAGCGTTTTCAGCACCGACGCGAGCAGGGAGGATTTACCGGCACCGGGCGTGCCGCCGATAGCGACCAGGCTGTGTTTGCCGCTGCGGCTGACGTCGTCAAACGCGGCCAGCACCGCGGCAGCCTGGGGGTGTTCGGTAAACAGCGCCTCGGCAGATAACGCGGAATGCTGCACATCCTGTAACCCCAGGGTAAAGCCTTCAATAATACCGTCAGGCATCAGGTTGGACTGGCAGCGCCGCAGATCGGCGATCACGCCTTCTGCCGTCTGGTAACGGTATTCCGGTGACTTGGCCAGCAAGCGTAAAATAATCGACGAGAGCACGGCCGGCACCTCGTTGCGCAGGCTGTGCGGCGGCAGCGCTTCCGAGGCGATGTGGTGGTGCACCCATTCATCGTGCCCGCCCCCGGCATTGCCGTAGGGCAGTTTGCCGGTGAGCAGCTCATACAGCACGATGCCCAGGCTGTAGAGATCGCTGACGCGGCTGACCGGGTGCGCCGTCCGGGAGGTATGCTCGGGCGACATGTAGGCCGGTGTCCCGCCTGTGACCGGCATCCTCGCCTGCTGAACCACCTGGGTGTCGACCGCGGCCAGCCCGAACCCGCCCAGATGCACCTTTCCTTCCTCAAGGAAGAAAAAGTTGGCCGGTTTGATGTCCCCGTGTACCAGCCCCTGCTGGTGCATCTGCCCCAGCGCCTGGCAGAGCATCACGGCGCTGTGCAGAAATGCCTGGAGCGGGCCGGGCGGCACACACAGGGTATCGGCCAGCGTGCGGTAGGCGAAGGGGCGGAAAACCAGCGCGTAGCGGCCTTTGTAAAGGGTATGCCCCAGCGGTTTCAGCGCCCATTGCTCAGAGAGTTTTGCCCGCAATGAACACTCATTTTTCAGCAGTTGCGTGACGGGGTAAACGGCGTCGTCTGAGGCGGCCGTGGCAAGCGTGAAGGTGTCACCGGTGGCCGGATCGCGGCATGACAGCCACTCGATATGGCCCTCCTGCACCAGGGCGCTGAACACCGCCTCGCCGGGCAGGACAATCGCGTGGCTTTCTGCACGCTCTGACGCGGGCGGATGGGCAGTCATAGGCGGTTGGCGTTTGAGAAAAACTGCTGATGGATATGTTCAAACAACGTATCGATATCGATAGGCTTCGGCAAAAAGGCGATGGCCCCCAGGCTGATGGCATAGTTCAGCGTGTTCTCGTTGCCGTTACCGGAAATAATGATGCCCGGCGGGTTTTTGAGCTGCCGGGTCAGGTTAATGAACAGCTCAAAACCGTCCATGCCTTTGAGTTGTACATCAATGATAAACAGCGCGGCGTTGGCCATCGCTGCTTCATCGCCAAGAAGAGATTCTGCCGACTCAAAGGCTTGCGTCGCATAGCCTTCGGACTCAAGCAAGTTGGTTAAACTCTTGCGGACAGAACGTTCATCATCGACGACGACGATGCGCTGCGACAGCTGCATGCTGTTATCCTTAATTATCACGCTTCCCTAAGAAGTTTTATCATCAGAAGGTGGAGGGGTGTCGGTCACGCCGGGCGCAGTCGCGGCACGGTGAATGGACGGCCATCAGGCATAAGAATGCCAATAAGAATACCTGCGCCTGATGACAAAATACAGGTCTTCAGCAACATGGTGGTAACGTGCGGCAACGGGGCCGGCCGGCGCAGGGCGCACCGGCCGGCCAGGCAGATTAGCGAGCCGGCACCGGTGCCAGGGTCTGGTGGTTGCCCGGCAGGCGGGCTTCCGCTTTGTGCACCATGGTGTAGGCGTAATCCACGCCCATGCCGTAGGCACCGGAATGCTCCCGGACGATGTCCATCACCGCGGTGTAAGTCTCTTTGTGCGCCCAGTCACGCTGCCACTCCAGCATCACCTGCTGCCAGGTCACCGGGATCACGCCTGCCTGGATCATGCGCTGCATGGCGAAATCATGCGCTTCTTTGGTGGTGCCGCCGGAGGCATCCGCCACCATGTAAATTTCGTAATCACCTTCCAGCATCGCGCACAGCGCAAAGCTGTTGTTGCAGACTTCCGTCCACAGGCCGGACACCACCACTTTTTTCTTGCCGTTGGCCGCCAGCGCGTCACGCACTTTCTGGTCATCCCAGGAGTTCATGGAGGTACGTTCCAGGATGTCCTGGCCCGGCAGGGCGTCCAGCAGTTCCGGGAAGGTGTTGCCCGAGAAGCTTTCCGTCTCAACCGTGGTCAGCACGGTCGGGATATTGAAGACTTTGGCCGCTTTTGCCAGCGCCACCACATTGTTTTTCAGCACCTGGCGATCCATGGACTGGACGCCAAAAGCCATCTGCGGCTGCTGGTCGATAAAGATAATCTGGCAGTTTTGCGGCGTCAGGACTTCAAGTTTGCTCATCGTCATAATTTTCCCATTGAGGTAAAGGTGGCTAAAGGCCGTGGCGTACGCACGGCATCACATGACAGGGCACTGTGCCGGAACGCGCCGTGCCGGCGGCCTACTGTCTGAGCGCAGTGTAGGAACCTTTTATTTTTCAGGCTATTATCTTTAAGTATACCTATACGAAAGGATACCTATCCTTTCGTATACTAGACGCTTTCCCGCCCGGCTCACCATAATCCCGCCATTCCCTTATCCTGCGTTTACGGCAGGGCATTTCTCCGCCCACGGCGCGCCATGCCGCCAGGGGCACCCCACTTCAGGAGGTTCTATGGTTACCCTCGGTAAAGCCGACATCATTCTCACGAACGGTAAATTTCATACCGTTGACCGCGGCAACCCACTGGCAGACGCCGTGGCGATCCGCGACGGCAAATTCCTCGCGGTCGGCAGCCTGTCCGATGTGATGCAGCATCACGGTGAACAGACCAAGGTGATCGACCTGAAAGGGCATACGGCCATCCCAGGCCTGAACGACTCCCACCTGCACCTGATCCGCGGCGGCCTGAACTACAACCTCGAGCTGCGCTGGGAAGGCGTGCCGTCCGTGGCCGATGCGCTGCGGATGCTGAAAGAGCAGGCGCTGCGCACCCCGTCGCCGCAATGGGTGCGGGTGGTGGGCGGCTGGACGGAGTTCCAGTTTGCCGAGCGCCGGATGCCGACGCTGGATGAAATCAACGAGGCGGCACCGGATACACCGGTGTTTGTGCTGCACCTGTACGACCGTGCCCTGCTTAACCGCGCGGCGCTGAGAGTGGTCGGCTATACCCGTGACACCCCGAACCCGCCGGGCGGCGAGATCCAGCGCGACAGCAACGGCAACCCGACCGGGATGCTGATTGCCCGCCCGAACGCCATGATCCTCTACGCCACGCTGGCGAAAGGCCCGAAACTGCCGCTGGAGCAACAGGTTAACTCCACGCGCCAGTTTATGCGCGAGCTAAACCGCCTCGGCCTGACCAGCGCGATTGATGCGGGCGGCGGCTTCCAGAACTACCCGGAAGATTATGAGGTAATCGCGGAACTGCATGAGAAGAAGCAGATGACGATCCGCATCGCCTATAACCTGTTTACCCAGCGCCCCGGCCATGAGCTGGAAGATTTCGAAAAATGGACGGATATGCTGTCGCCGGGCCAGGGCAGCGACTATTTCCGCCATAACGGCGCCGGGGAAATGCTGGTGTTCTCCGCGGCTGACTTCGAAGACTTCCTCGAGCCGCGCCCGGACCTGGCACCCGGCATGGAAGATGAACTGGAGCGCGTGGTGCGCCATCTGGTAGAGCACCGCTGGCCGTTCCGCCTGCACGCCACCTACGATGAATCGATCAGCCGGATGCTGGACGTCTTTGAAAAGGTCAACCGTGAGATCCCGTTTGACGGGCTGCACTGGTTCTTTGACCACGCCGAAACCGTGACCCAGCGTAACATTGACCGTATCAAAGCGCTGGGCGGCGGCATTGCGGTGCAGCACCGTATGGCGTTCCAGGGGGAATACTTTGCCGAGCGCTACGGCATTGAGGCGACCCGCCACACGCCGCCGGTGGCGCGGATGCTGGAAACCGGCGTACCGGTAGGGCTGGGCACTGACGCCACCCGCGTCGCCAGCTACAACCCGTGGACGGCGCTTTACTGGCTGGTTTCCGGCCGCACTGTGGGCGGGATGCAGATGTATGACGTCAATGCGCGCCTGGATCGTGACACCGCCTTGATGCTGTGGACGCAGGGCAGCGCCTGGTTCTCCAGCGAGCAGGGCAAAAAAGGCCAGATCCAGGCCGGCCAGCTGGCTGACATGGTGGTGTTGAGTAAAGACTATTTCCGCGTGCCGGAAGAGGAGATCAAAGGCATTGAGTCCGTGCTGACCGTGGTGGACGGCAATATCGTTTACGCGGCCGGGGCGTTCAGCGCAGAGGCCCCCCCGTCTATCCCGGTGCTGCCGGAGTGGTCACCGGTGGTCACGGTTCCCGGCCATTACCGCAGCGCGCCGCCGGCGGCGACCCGCGTCGGCATGATGCAGCAGGCGCACCAGTGCAGCGGGCCGTGCGGCGTGCACAGCCATTCGCATGACATCGCGCGGGGGGCCAACCTGCCGGTGTCGGAAGAGAACGCCTTCTGGGGCGCGCTCGGCTGCAGCTGCTTCGCGTTCTGATGATCATGAAGAGCCTCCACTCTCAGCCGCCCCGCATCAATGCGGGGCTGTTCTTCCTGCGCCTGACCGGCTGCCTGCTGTTGCTGTATGTACACGGCTTGCCGAAGGTGTTCCATTTCAGCGAAGAACTGACACGCATCGAGGATCCTTTTGGCCTCGGTCCCTATATGAGTTTGCTGCCGGCCATTTTTGCCGAAGTCATCTGCCCGGTTTTTATCCTGCTCGGCGTGTTTACCCGGCTGGCCTGCCTGCCGGTTATCGGCGTGCTGCTGGTGGCGATGCTGTTTGTCCACCCTGGCTGGAGCATCGCGGAAGGGCAGTTTGGCTGGCTGCTGCTCATCATTTTCACCACCCTGGCGATAACCGGCCCCGGCCGGTGGCGCATTGGGTCATCCCGGCATAAAGAGGTGCGCTATGGCGCAGGTTAACGACATTCATGCTGCCACGCAGGAAGAGGAGGTGATCGCCAGCCCGGCGGCCACCCCGCCTCTGGCGGCGTCACCCTGGCAGCCGCTGCGCCAGCCGGTCTTCCGCATGTTGTGGCTGGCTACCGTGGTGTCCAATATCGGCTCATGGATGAACGATGTGGGCGTGAACTGGACGATGCTGACGCTCAGTGCCGATCCGCTCAGCGTGGCGCTGGTGCAGGCGGCGAGCAGCTTGCCGATGTTTCTGTTTGCCCTGCCGTCAGGCGTGCTGGCCGACATTATCGACCGCCGGAAGTACCTGCTGTTCTCCCAGCTCTGGGTCTTTATCGCCGCGGTCGGGCTGACGGTGCTCTCCTTTACCGGGCATGTCACACCGCTGGTGCTGCTGGTTGCCGCCTTCCTGATGAGCGCCGGGGCCGCGATGAGCTCCCCGCCGTTCCAGGCCATCGTGCCGGATCTGGTCAGCAAGCATGAGCTTGGCCCGGCGATCGCGCTCAACTCACTGGGGATCAATATCAGCCGCGCCATCGGCCCGGCGCTGGGCGGCCTGATTTTGTCGTTCGCCGGCCCGTGGATGGTATTCCTGCTGAATGCGCTGTCGGTGCTGGGCGTGGCGTGGGTGCTGTACCGCTGGAAAGCGGAGCCGACGGTGCAGCGCCTGCCGCCGGAGCACTTCTTCTCCGCCGTGCGCGCCGGGCTGCGTTACGTCCATGCTGCGCCGGTATTGCGCAATGTGCTGGTGCGCACCGTGGCCTTCTTCCTGTTCGGCAGTGCCGGCTGGGCGCTGCTCCCGCTGGTGGCCCGGCGTGAACTGAACCTCGGGCCGGGCGGCTACGGCATTATGCTGGCCTGCATCGGCGTCGGCGCGATCTGTGGTGCGGTGCTGCTGCCGCGCCTGCGCAAGCGCTTCAACCCGGACCAGCTGATGGTGCTCGCCAGCCTGCTGTTTGGCGTCACCATGCTGGCGCTGGCGTTTATCCGGCAGTTCTGGCTGCTGAATGCGTTTGAGTTTTTCACCGGCTTTGCCTGGATTGCGGTGCTCTCCACGCTGAACCTGGGGGCACAACGCAGCGCGGCGAAATGGGTGAAAGCGCGCGCCCTGGCGGTCTACCTGACGGTATTCTTCGGCTCCATGACCGTCGGCAGCGCCCTCTGGGGCCAGCTTGCGTCGCATTACGGCATCCCGGCCTCGTTATGTGTGGCGGCCGCCGGGCTCGCGCTCTCCTGCCTGACCGTGCTGCGCTGGCGGCTGGATAAGGATCCTGACCTGAATCTGGACACCAGCGACATCAATGAGCCGGTACCGGCGCTGGATATCCATCACGATCGCGGCCCGGTCCGGGTGAGCTACGAATACCTGATCCGCGAGGAAGATGCGAAAGGCTTTACGCAGTGTATGCAGGATATGAGGCGCGTGCGGCGGCGCGGCGGCGCGATGAACTGGTCAGTGTATGAAGATATCCTGCAACCGGGCATTTTCGTCGAAACTTTCGTGGTGGGGTCATGGATGGAGCATCTGCGCCAGCTTGAGCGCTACACCATGAACGATCAGAAAATCCAGAACCGGGTCTATGCATTCCATCAGGCTGACCGCCTGCCGCAGGCGCGTTATCTCATCGCGCCCGGCTGACGGGCTGACACATCGCGGGGCCGGGTTCGTCACCGTGCCCGCCCCGCTCAGGCTGTTATTAACGCCCGCCGTCAAACGCGGGCGTTATGCGTTTCCCGACTACCCTTTCAATGGCCTGTGCGGCGTGCAGCACTGCCTGATCATGGCCCGGCGCGGCGTACAGGGTGATGCCGAACGGCAAGCCCTCGTCATCCTGACCCACTGGGAGCGCCACCACCGGCGCGCCCGCTTTCCCGGTGCATTTGGCGGCGGCAGCCATCGGTGACAGCAGGATATGGGCGCCGCCCGCTTTCAACGCGGCCAGGATGCCGGCATCCTGGCTTAGCGCAATGTCACGGCGGCGGTCTGCCACATATTCCGGGGAACGGATACCGGGTGAGACGTTCGCGGCCTCAAGCAGCGACTGGCCGTAAGGGATCGCGTCAGGATGGGCGTGGTTCCAGGCGATAATATCCGCCAGTGATGCCATGCCGCATGGCTGGAGCGTGGACAGCAGGGTGTTCAGGCTGGCCTTGAATTCAGTGCGGAACACACAGGATCGCACCTCATGCAGCGCGTCAGCGGACGGCAGATCGCAAGGGTCGACAATCACCGCCCCCGCCTGCGCCAACCGGGCCAGCACCTGATCAAAGGCCGCTTTCCGGCTTTCGGTCATCACATTATCTGCGATAAACCGGCGCGGCACCCCGATTCGCAGCCCTTGCAGGATGCCGCCATGACCGGTTGCGTCAGCGAAATCCGCCAGCGTTGCGGTGTCATTCATATCGGCCCCGGCGATGGCCTGATAGACAAGCAGCGCGTCCTCCACGGTACGGGTTAACGGCCCCGGTGAGTCCTGGCTCGGCACCAGCGGGATCAACCCATGACGGCTGACGCGGCCGACCGTGGGTTTGAAGCCGACAATAGCGCTATGCACCGCCGGGGCCTGGATCGAATTTTGTGTTTCTGACCCAATCGCAAACGCACAAAACCCGGCCGCGACGGCGGCCGCCGACCCGACGCTCGACCCCAGCCCGCGGCCATACTCGCCCCCCAAAGGATGCCGGACGACACCGCCGACCCCACTGAAGCCCGAAGGCATCACGTCTGAGACAAAATCTGCAAATTCCGTGAGGTGGGTTTTACCCAGCAGCACCGCCCCGGCTTCGCGCAGGCGCGTGACCAGCGTGGCCTCATAAGGCGGGAGGAAGCCGGCCAAGGCGCGGGCGCCGGCCGATGCAAAACTGCCGTCCAGGGTGAAGACGTTATCTTTTACCAGATAAGGCACCCCGTGCAGCGGCCCGCGTGAACGGCCCGCCGCGAGTTCGGCATCCGCACGGCTTGCCTCTTCGAGGGCGAGGCGCGAGAGGCTGCGGACGCAGTTAATGCCCGTTGCCCCGGCATTATCCTGCTTAATCCGGTTCAGGTACCATTCGGTGGCCTGGCAAGAGGTGATGTCACCGGCCGCGATAGCGGCGCCGATCGCCTGTGCGGAGCCTGTGCCAAGCAGAGAGGAGAGTGCTTTCATATGATTATTCCAAACCGTTAAACGTTGAGGAGTCAGCCGGGAAAGGCGGCCATGCGCCTTCGCTGCGTTCTGAACAGGTACGCGGGTAATATAAAAGAGATAAAAAAGAGAGTTTGTACTGTGAGGGGATTTTGCCGGGCCGCCGGGTCAGCGCCGGGTGATGTCAAAGGAAGGGCAAGAGGCGTTCGCCACAGGATCGGCGATGATAAAGGTTAATGGCGGCAGGGTGTCAGGCATGTCGGAACAGGCTGTTTTCAGCAAACCGGTGCAGCATCGGCCCATCCAGCCGGTAACGCACCCATTCATCCAGCGGCAGCGCGCCGATGCTGAGGTAAAACGCTTTCGCTGTCTGGTTCCAGCTGAGCGCGCCCCACTCAAGACGGCTGTACTGGTGTTTCACGGCATACTGCGCAATATAGTGCAGCATCGCCTGGCCTGCTTCGCGGTCACGGTAAGGGGGCGTGAAATACATGTCTTCCATGTACAGGCCGCGGCGATCCAACCAGGTAGAGTAACTGCTGGACGTGACAGCGTAACCGGCAATAACCTCATCCACCTCGCAAATAAACGCGTCATTTGTGCTTCCCTGACCAAAAAGCGCGTTCCGGATCGATTCAACGCTCGTCCCTGACGCCTGCGGGATGCACTCATACATCGATAACTCGCTGATCATGGTGTAGATAGCGTCTGCGTCATCGGGGTGCGCCTGCCGGATCATCACATTCATGGGGACTCGCTTTTTTAAGCCTGTTGAAGCTGACCAGCATAATCGTTATTGTCCGATGAATTAAGTGCAATACTCTCAACGAAAGGTGAATGCTATGCATCATGTGCTGCGGCGGCTTGATTTAAACCTCTTACCCATTTTCGATGCGGTTTTCCGCCACCGTTCCGTCCGGCTGGCAGCCGCTGAGCTTTCGATGAGCACCTCCGCATTGAGCCATGCGTTATCACGCTTACGGCTTTTTTTGAATGACCCGCTTTTTTACCGGGAGGGCCACCGCATGTGCCCAAGCGTATATGCGTGTGAACTGGCCCCCTTTGTGGCTGAGGCGTTAACGACGCTGAACCAGCAGCTCTCGCCGGTTCAGCCCTTTGATCCGCTGACGAGCCACGATTGTTTCCGTATCGCCATCACGGATTACACCGCCTTTTGTGTTTTCCCAGGGCTGATGCAGGAACTGCAACACGCCGCGCCGCATTTGCGTTTTGAACTCCGCTATCTGCCGCACAACCCGGCGCTGACTGAGTTACTCGCCGGTGAAATCGACCTGGCGCTGAGTTTCAGTGAGCCGGGCGGGCTGAGCGATCCTGATCTGGTGGAGACGGATTTATTCAGCGATGAATTTATCGTCATCAGCCACTGCCGCCGGCGCAGCCTGAGCCTGGAAGAGTACCTTGCAGCCGGGCATCTGGTGGTGACACCGTGGAATGAAAAGCAGGGAATGCTGGATCGGCACCTGGCGCGCCTGGGGCTTAAACGCCATATCACCCTGAAAACGCCTTCTATGCTGGGCGCGCCCTTTATCATCGCGGAGAGTGATTTGCTGATGGCGGTTCCCTCTTTTGTCGCGGCTAAACTGGAACAGACCACAGGCGTCACGCGGTTCAGGCTGCCTTTCGAGGTGCCCAGGTTTACCGTCAAAATCTATTCGCACAGGCGCAGCGGAACACGCAAAGCAACAGAATGGCTGAAAGGCGTCATGTGCCGGACCATCAAACAGCGGGAACACTATTTCGAACCCTGAGCGAAAGCGTGACAACGTCACGATAATTAACGCCTGCGTTACGCCTGCCTGTTTTTTCGCCGCTTAATCCGGTGTCGCTACGTGAAATCTACGGAACCATCAGGGGCCAGGCCTTGCAGATTTCACGTAGCGCAATTGCCGGTTTTCAGCGCAAAAAATCACCGTTTTAACTGCTATCGCGAAACGAATCAGGCATAAACAGAGGTGGCATGATGATAACTTTATATAAGTCCTATTATATAAAGTTAGATATGGCGCGGATCGTTGAGGAACGAGGGCCGGCTATTATCGGGAAAATGGGCGCTTACATCAGGTAAATATCGTGGCAAACAGGCGGATCAAGAGCGGCACCAGAAAGCGCTATATCAAAAAAGGAAACTGCTGATGTAACTGGCTACAGGCCGTCGCAAATTCGTCATATCCAGAATCGGTATAAAGAGATGACTTCTGATTAAAAAATTGTTCACCTACAGATTTTCTTTTCCCTAAACGCAATCTTATAACAATGATTGATCACGATCACACTCTAATTAAAACAAGGTTTTACTTTTCTGAATAAGCGAGGAAAGTATTGAGTGTCTAAAAATAATATTAGTGTCTAGTGTCTAATTTATTTCGACGCTATTTTCTACTCTATGCAGGACATTGAAAAATGGCGCTGTCAGCAAAAGAAAAACTGTTCCATAAAATACTGACCCATTATGCAGAAAGCCCTACTGGATTCACAGCCCCGGATTGTGCGGACTTCATGCAGGTGAATCGTAGTGTGATCAGCCATTATCTGAACAGGCTCTGCGACGATGGTCGCCTGAGTAAGGAAAATACCCGGCCGGTACGCTTCTTTGTACAGCGTAACGGCGCCCCCACGTCACCTCCGTCCCGGTTAGTGTCGAAAATGGCCGATGCCTTTATGCATTTGATCGGCGCGCAAGGCAGCCTGGCCGACGCCGTCGCGCTGTGCCGCTCGGCGGTAGACTACCCGGGAGACGGCTTACCGATTTTACTCTCGGGGGAAAGCGGCGTAGGTAAAAGCCACCTCGCCTCACTTATCTACCAGTACGCTCTGGAACGCGGTGTTATCGCCGCCGATAAACCCTTCGTTGAGCTTAACTGCGCCGATTATGCTAATAACCCCGAGCTGCTTTCCGCCACGCTTTTCGGCTATACCCGCGGAGCGTTCACCGGTGCCGATCGCGATAAGCGCGGCGCGTTTGACGACGCCGACGGCGGGTTTCTGTTCCTGGATGAAGTGCATCGCCTGTCTGCGGAGAATCAAGAGAAGCTGTTCCTGTTTATGGATAAAGGCTATTTCTACCGTCTGGGCGATAACCGCACCCGCCACCCGGCATCGCTGCGTTTTATCTTTGCCACCACGGAAAATATAGAGACGGTGCTGCTCAATACCTTCCGCCGTCGTATTCCGGTTCGGGTGATGCTGCCTAATTTCATTTCCCGCCCTCTGACCGAGCGGATTGCTCAGGTGAACCTGTTTCTGCGTCAGGAGGCGATAAGCCTGCGCAGGGATATTCACCTGGATAATCAACTCATGCACCAACTTGTTTCCTCACCGGTGCGCGGCAATATTGGCGAGCTGAAAAATCAGATCAAAGTGATGTGTGCCAGCGCGTGGAGCGATAACCGTGAAGCAGACGTCATCACGCTACACGGCACGCATCCAGCTGGGGAAACGCTGGTTGTTTCAGCCGGTAAACAGGCAAGCGGGCCGGATATCCACGCGCTGCTGCCTAAAGCAATGCATGACGACGTCGTTTTTCGCGAGTTTTGCCATAGCGGCAACATCATGCTGCTGAATCGGAAAATTGAACACCTGCTCACCACCGTGAACGGCGTCGTCTCTCAGGAGACGCTGTATAGCGGCTACCTATGGCAGAACACCATGCACGCCGTCAATGAGCTGGAGAATCTGACCGGCGTGCCCTGCGGGCAGGAAATCCGCAAGGCTATCTGGCTATGCGTGACCTACGCGCTCCACACGCCGATACATGCTGAACAAGTTGATGAGCTACAGACTATTGCCGATTATGTCTCCGGGAAGGCACGCCTGCTGGCGGAAGAGTGTATGAGTCTGCTGGCGAAACATGTGGTCAACACGCCTTTGCCGCTGTTGTTACCGTTACTGAGCTGCACCTTCCATTCGCTGGCCAGAGAAGATTCACCCATCCAGGGCATTATCGTCTCACACGGGCGCTCGACTGCCTCCAGCATCGCCGGTATTGCCAATCAGTTGACCGGCGGTTACTACTTCAAAGCCTTTGATATGCCCAACGCTACCTCCACGCGCGAGATTATTGATCTGCTGATTGCGCATCTGTCGCGACTCAAGCAAGGGGCTGGGCTGATCATCCTGGTCGACATGGGGTCGCTCAAGGAGATCTACGAAGAAATTAAGCTGCATCTGCACGGCGAGCTTTTGGTGATTAACAATGTCAGTACCGCTATGGCGCTGGATATCGCGGCAAAAATCCAGGATAAGCTGCCGATGGAGGCGATTATTGAGGGCGCAAAAGGGGCTTATGACGTAGAAACGCGCTATTACGCCGGCATGTTGCCGGGCAATAAAATCATCATCTCCTGCATTTCCGGCGAAGGGATTTCCCGCAAGCTGAAAGACATTGTACAGCGCTATCTGGTGCAGGAAGAAATCGACATCCTCACGATGGAATATGACGATCTGAAGTGGAAAATCGCCCGTGCCGACCTGGCGTTGAACGGCACGCGGCTTATCATCACCACCACGGATATGGAGACGGGCTATATCCCGCTGATTAGCGTTGAACAGCTGATCAAAGAAAAAACCCAGGTGCTGAAGCGCGACTACTTTAACGGCCTGCTGATGGAGGGCGGGCTGGAGCCGATGGTCGACGAAGTGGTGAAATTGTTTACCGTTGAGGGCGTCGCCAGCCGCCTGAACTTCCTCAACCCGGTGGTAATTATCGACGAGGTGGAGGCCGTCATTAAGCAGTACGAGGCGTTCTACAAAATTCATTTTGAAAGCTACCTGCGTATTAACCTGTTTATGCATATCGCGCTGATGATTGAACGCGTCATGGTTAACAACGGCGTCCGTCATCGCGAAGAGGCGGAACTCACGCTGGATCAGCAGGCTTTTGTCGCTGTACATGACACCTTCTTCCAGGCACTCAACCGTAAGTACAACATCACACTACCGCTCACTGAAGTGCTGATGATTTATGAAATCATGGAACCGTGGATTGCCGCCGACCCATCCAATTAAACGCTCTGCCAGCACGGGCTGGCAGACACTTCGACACTCCCTTCACCCCCGTTCCCAACACTATCAATACATCCAGACACTACATTATTTCCGTTTTAAATCAATTAAATAAAAAATGGCACGGCGGTTGCAATAATCTCAACAGATATCGGAAAAAGGAAGGAATGTGAAATGCGAGAGATGTATATCGCAACCCATGGTCGTTACGCGGAAGGGGTTATCTCGGCGCTGAATCTGCTGGTTGGCGACGATCACGGCGTAGAGCCAATCTGCGCCTACTGCGGCGAGATTGGCTCTACGGCCGAGCTGGCAGTGCGCTTCGATGCCATCGCACAGCAGGCGGCCAGCCGGGGGAAAGAGCTGGTGTTGTTCACTGATATGCCCGGCGGCAGCGTCAACAACACCGCCGTGCAGATGCTGGTGAAGTACCCGCATGCCCATGTCATTAGCGGGGCCAATCTCATCATGTTGATGGAGTTTTGCCTCTCGGAACATACGGATACTCCATCACGTATCCAGGACGCCGTCGCCGCAGCCGGCAGCGCGATGCAATACATGAATGATCAGCCGGAAATTATCGCCGCACGCCAGGCCGCACAGCCAGCGGTTGATGACGATATCGACGATTTTTTTGCCATGGAGAAAAACGCATGACCGTTGCGCTGGAAACGCTTGGCCGCCGCTATCTTGCGCCGCTGCCGGGGCTGGACTCACGCTGGCTGAGCGAAGCACTCGGCGAAGTGCTCACCAAAGTTGACGCCATGCTGCCGCGTTTTACCACCACCTTCCCGGCGGCCAGCGCAACGGATGGCCGCTACCCGGCAGTAGAGAAAGTCGACTGGACCGAGGGATTCTGGACCGGCATGCTCTGGCTGGCCTGGGAAGTGACCGGTGATGACAAGTACCGCACAGTGGCGGAAAGCCTGCTCGATAGCTTTGAGGAGCGTCTTGATAAGCAGATTAAAGTCGATACCCACGATCTGGGTTTTCTCTATCTACTCTCCTGCGTAAATGCCTGGAAGCTTACCGGTAACCTTCGCGCCCGTGGTCTGGCGCTCCGCGCCGCTGAACTGCTGTACCGCCGCTTTAACGAGACGGCAGGCGTGATTCAGGCCTGGGGCGATCTCAACGACCCGGCGCGCCAGGGGCGCATGATCATCGACTGCAATCTTAACGTCCCGCTGCTGTTCTGGGCCGCCAACGAAACCGGCAACGCCGCGTGGCGTGAAGCTGCTACGCGTCATCTGGCGCAGGCTGCACGCTATCTGGTTCGCGAGGACGCTTCCAGCTTCCACACATTCTATATGGACGTACACAGCGGCCAGCCGCTGCGGGGCGATACCCATCAGGGGTTTAGCGATAGCTCCTGCTGGGCGCGTGGCCAGGCCTGGGGAATTTACGGTTTTGCACTGGGGTTCCGCCATACCGGCGATACCGCACAGCCGGAGCTGGCACGGAAGCTGACGCACTATTTTCTCAACAGACTGCCGGAAGATTTTGTCTGCTACTGGGATCTGATATTCACCCCGCAGGACAACGCCCTGCGCGACACCTCCGCCGCCGCGGTCGCCGTCTGCGGTCTCGCGGAGCTAATGACGTTGCTGCCGCTGACCGACCCGCTGCGTCCTGCTTACGGCAACGCCATCGAACTGATAATGCGTAATTTACGTGAGCGCTATTTTGCCCACACACAGGACGGCCTGCTGCGTGAGGGCGTGTATAACTTTGGCCGCAACATGGGCATTAACGAACCTAACCTCTGGGGCGATTATTTCTATTTCGAAGCCTTGGTTCGCCTTTCCCGCGTCTGGACACCCTACTTTTGCTAACTGGAGCTGCACATGATTTCTTTAGTACGAATTGACGATCGCCTGATTCACGGCCAGGTCGCCGTAGTCTGGACCAAGCACCTCGACGTGAACCGTATACTGGTCGCCAACGACCAGATCGTGGATAACGAAGTGCAGAAAATGTCGCTGCGCATGGCGGCCCCCGATACCGCGAAGTGCGCGATTATGACAATCAAAGACGCGGCCGAAATCCTCAACGACCCGCGCTCCGGGGCCATGAAAATTATGGTGATCGTCAACAATGCCGCCGACGCGCGCCGTCTGGTTGAACAAGCTGAGGGCATAAAAACCCTGAACGTCGCTAACTTTGGGCGCATTACCGACAATCTGGCGGCGAAAAAACGCATTAGCGACACCGTATACGTTACGCCGGAAGATGTTGCTGATTTTCATGCCATCGCCGCGCGCGGCGTGAAGGTGGAATACCAGGTACTGCCATCTCATCCGGTAAAAAACCTGATTGAGATGCTGGATAACGCTGCTAGCTAAACGAGGTCGCTATGTTAACGTCTGCACTGCTTGTCGCGCTGGTGATGTTTTTGGTCAAAACCGCCGACCATACGCTGGGTCAACCGCTGATCGAACGCCCGCTCATTTGTGGCGCGTTGGTTGGGCTGGTGCTCGGCGATTTGCAACAGGGCATTATTATCGGCGCCGCGCTGGAGCTGATATTCCTTGGCACTATTACTATCGGCGGTTCGGTGCCGGCCGATCTGGCTGTGGGGTCGGTACTGGCCACCGCCTTTACCCTCCTCACGCATGCTGAACCGCCGGTCGCCGTGGCACTGGCGCTGCCTATCAGCCTGCTGGCGGTTTTTGTTTATCAGGTTTTGAAGCTGGTCTATACCGCGCTGGTCGAGAAGTATGACGCGTTGCTGGAGCAGGGCCACGATCGCGCGGCGTTGGGGCTGACGTTAGGGATGACCTTCTTCTACGGCGTGCCATTTGCGCTCATTGCCTTCTTCGGGGTGCTGTTCGGTACCGATGTGATCCGCAGCCTGGTAGAGAGCATTCCTGGCACGGTCATGCGCGGGATGACCGCCGTTGGTGGCATTCTGCCTGCGCTGGGCTTTGCCATCCTGTTGAAAGCCTTGTGGAACCGAAATATCGCCGCGTTCTTCTTTATCGGCTTTGCGATGGCCGCCTACCTGCAACTGCCTATCATGGGCATCGCCATTATCGCGGCGTCTATTGCGATCTACCTGTGCTTCAACGAATTCAATCAGCTTAAAGCGAACAAACAAACCGCCACCGCCACGTCTGCGTCGGTTGATGATAAGGATGGGTTCTTCAATGACTGATATCCAAAACAAAGATGTCGTTGCGTATAGCGATGAAAAAAGCGAGAAAAAACTGTTTCGTCAGCTGTTTATCCGCCAGTTCCCGCTGCTGGGTTCGATGAACTTTACCCGGATGGAAGGCTTGAGCTACGGCTGGGCGCTGGCACCTATGCTGAAGAAAATCTACGCCGGCGATCCGCACCGTTACCTGGAGTCGCTGAAGCGCAATAGCCAATTCTTCAACACCAACCAGCATCTGGCACCCTTCATCATGGGTTTGACGCTGTCGATGGAGGAAGAAAACGCCGCAAACCCTAACTTTGACACCTCCAGCATCAACGGGATCAAAGTGGCGCTGATGGGGCCCTTTGCCGGAGTCGGCGACTCGTTCTTCTATGGTGTGCTGCGCATTATTGCCACTGGTATCGCCATCGGTCTTGCTTCGCAGGGGAATCTGCTGGGGCCGCTGCTGTTCCTGCTGATTTACAACGTTCCTAGTTACCTGCTGCGCTATTACGGCGGGGTTATGGGTTACCGCCTGGGTTCGAAGTACATTGCGGAGGCGACACAGTCGGGGCTGCTCTCCTGCATCACCAAAGCCTCGGCGATAATGGGCCTGATGATGGTGGGCGCGATGAGCGCCAGCATGGTGAAATTTACCACCACCTTTAAAACCACCATCGCCGGCCAACCGTTCATACTGCAGGACATTCTCGACAAAATCTGCGTCGGGCTCATTCCGCTGCTGCTGGTGCTTGGCTGCCTGAAGTTGCTGAATAAAAAAGTCAGCCCTAACAGAGTATTAATTCTGCTTATTGTGCTCGGATTCGCTGCCGCGGCCGTTGGCATAGTCTAATCGTTGCAGGGCGTCCTGGTATCAGGGCGCCCTTGCCTGGAGTGTATATGGCCTGGCATGCTGCCCTGCTCTCTGCTCAGCCGGAGAAGTTCCATCACGTTTATCAACCGTTTCATCTCGCTGAAATCTCTGCACGCTGCAATCTCTGCCCAACGTTACTCACCCCGGACAATATTGACCACCATCTTGGCGAACTGGCCGAGGTTGAGTTTCTTTTTTCAACCTGGGGGATGTTTACGCTCAATGAGGCGCAACTGGATCGTTTACCGCACTTAAAAGTGATTTTTTATGCCGCTGGTGCGACCGATTACTTCTCGGCCCCCTATCTCGCGCGCGGTATAAAAGTGGTCAGCGCCTGGCGCGCCAATGCCATTCCGGTGGCTGAATTTTGCCTGGCGCAAATCTTATTGGGCTGTAAGGGCTATTTTCGCAATCAACGGGAATATTGCGGCCCCGAGCATTTTTCAGCATTGGCAAACCATCATTTTGCACCCGGTAATTACCAGGAACAGGTAGCGCTGATTGGCGCCGGCGCTATTTCTCAGGAATTACAAAAACTGCTGCACCCTTTCTGCCTGGACGTTGTCGTCGTACCGTCACGCCCCGAAAAGCGCACCCTTTCACTGGAAGATGCGTTTGCCAGCAGCTGGGTCATCAGCAACCACTTGCCTAACCGCGAAGATAATATTGGTGTACTGAATGGCGATCTTTTTCGCCGCATGCGCCAGGGGGCCGTATTTATTAATACTGGCCGTGGACGACAGGTAAACGAATCCGAACTGATTCAGGTGTTGAAAGAGCGGCCCGACCTGACGGCTCTGCTCGATGTGACCAAACCGGAGCCGCCTGAAGCGGACTCCGCCCTTTATACGCTTCCCAACGTACAATTAACCAGCCACATTGCCGGAGCACTAAATAATGAAACCCGCCGTCTGGCAAATTGTGTTATTGATGAATTTCAACGCTGGTTAACGGGCCAGCCTTTACTGTTTGATATATCACACGGACTGTGATGCCCATCGCAGTTAGTGTTTATAAAATCAATGCTGAGTATTAAATTTCTTATTTATTGTCGACAGTTTATATTTTATGTTTAAGCATGATGAGTAATGCTTTGTTATTTATGAATTTTAATTTCTGGCATGTTCTTTGCTTTTTTAATGACGACACTTATCTCTTTTTCTAGATTGTGTTATCGAGAACTTTATCGCCTCACGGGAATTAAAATGAAGAAATTACACGCACTGATCATCGGGTTACCATTATCCTGCCTGACATTAAATGCAATAGCCGCCGCCACCTGGGTTGATAATAGATATGCACACACTACCGCTTCAGAAAAAAACCAATATAAGATTGGCCTGGGCCATATTTTTGATAATGGCGCAGGCGTACTGGCTTCCGCCATGTACGACCTGGGGCAAGATTTTGATCAGATGAAGAGTTCCTTTCAGGAATTTGAAGGTTGGTACCCGATTCCATTAAACGCGCGTTGGTCACTGACCCCGGGAGGCTTAACGGATATAGACAGTAACGGCACAAAATTAGCCCCCTATGTCAGTCTGGATTATAAAATAAGCAAGACGATTAGCTTTAGTTCGCGCTATCGTTATAACCATATGACACATAAAGAACCGGATTATAATGGGAAAATGGATTATAACGACAGTCACCAGTTTGACCTGTTCCTCAATTATCAGGCGACCGATAAACTGTGGCTACAGTTGAATCCAGAATTCTTCGTTAATACCAACGATTTCAACGCGGCTAATGGACAGAAGACGCACTGGGAGCCAAGTATTGTCGCCCGCTATCGAATGGATAAACACTGGATGCCCTATGCAGAAGTGGCCTGGCTCGATCAGGACCAGAACCACGATAATCAGGTCCGTTTCCGGCTGGGTATTCGTTACTACCTGGATTAATCACAGAACCAGAGGGGCAGCATGACTGCCCCTGCGCTTATGGCTAATTAAGACAGAAACGTGTAATGGCTTTCGCCACCCCCTCTTCATCGTTGCTGGCTGTAATATCATCCGCACAGCGTTGTACCACCTCCGAGGCATTCCCCATGGCAATACCTTTTCCGGCGTAGCGAAGCATTTCACAATCATTCAGTTCATTGCCCAATGCCAGAATATTAACGGATGCTATGCCCAGATATGCCGCCAGAATGCGGCATGCCTCTCCTTTATTGACCCCCATTGCCATCACCTCATAATAATGAGGCTCGCTTCTGACGCATTGATACCGTTTAATTATGTCAGCCGGTACCTGCTGAGCAAGCAAGTCTATCGAAAATTGATCTTCAATAAACATCACCTTGGGTACCGGCATATCCAGCAATAAAGTGTCAGTGGTAACATGAATACCCAGGCGACTATAGTGCCGCGCATTCAGAGGAATATCCGGATTGTCTTCCACCACCAGTTCACCCGCGTGTTGGGTGTAACATGCCATTCCGATTAACCTACCCCATTGCCGGATAAAACGGACATCGTCAACCGATAAACATTGGTTGGCAATAAAATGTTGCGTTGATTCACTCCAGACCTGCGCACCATTACAGGCGATAACATATAAACTTTCACTCTTCAGAGACAGTTCATCAATAACGCCCCGGATGCCCGACATCGTCCTACCGGAAGCCAGGGCAATAATTACGCCCTGCGCAGCCAGATGCCAAATAACCTTTTTCGTTCTGTCCGTTATCTTTTTATCGGTGGTGAGCAGCGTACCATCCAGATCGAGTACCACGAGCTTATACATCTTCGTCCCCACGTTACTGTTTTATGGCGACGGTAAAAGCGGCAAATTTCGCACAGCCGTTCTGGCCTTCATGGCGGCCCCGCGCATAAATGCCCATGCGCGCACCAATCCATTTTCCAGCCCCCGCTGAGAACGCCGGCACCACGCTCTGCCACTCTCCCTCGACTGCGCCATAACCAAAATGAACGATACCGTCATACCCCACATCAAAACCAAGATTTACGGAGGTTCCGCCTTCCAGCGTCGTGATGGGTAATGCGCCATGATGCCATTCACCGCGATCGTCAACCCATCCATTGCTGAAATAGAGTTGCACGCCGTGCGCTTCCCTGACCACGCGCAGAGCGGCAAAACGTTGGCCATACACCATCACGCCCGCCTCATCCCCATTTTGCCCTTCGGTCAGTGACACCGTGGTACGCACGGAAAAACGTTCCGCAGGAAACAACTGGAGAAGGAGTTGTGGGAGATGGTAAAGCGATGTGCTTTCCAACGTTGGCACGCACGATAGCGCCAGCCCATTTTGATGAGTGGCCAGCCAGGACGGCTGCGGATTTGCCTGCCATTGCCACTGTAGCCCAGGCCTCCCCTCTGCAAAATCATCGCTGGTTTGTAGACGACAGGGCGAAAGCGGCAGCGCAGGCAGCTTATGGCTGAACACCGGCTGACCCGTGCCGTCGTGATCCAACGGCTCGCCAATCTGCGGCCACCCATCCGCCATCCAGCGCAGCGGCTGAAGATGAATAATACGCCCGTAAACCCCCTTATCCTGAAAGTGGAAAAACCAGCTCTCACCGTTTTTCAGCTCCACCCAAGCACCCTGATGTGGTCCATTCACCGCCGAGCGGCCCTGATGCAAAACGTCACGACTGTGCCACGGGCCGAGCAGCGTCGGCGAACGCATCACCGTTTGCCAGCCGCGCTTCACGCCGCCCGCCGGAGCAAATAACCAATATTCGCCTTCACGCTTATACAGCTTCGGCCCCTCCAGGGTTGGATGCGATAACGTACCGTCGAAAATAATACAGCCACCGTCTAACAAACGGCGGGCATCCGGCGTCATTTCCAGCAGCTGAAGTTTATTTTTCACACCGCTGCGGCTGAAGGCAAAAGCATGCACCAGCCACGCCCGGCCATCGTCATCCCAGAATGGGCATGGATCAATCCAACCTGGCTCTGCCGCCAGGCAATGCGGTTCACTCCAGTCGCCCAGCGGATCACGCGCCTGAGTCACATAAATGCCGTTGTCCGGCAAACTGTAAAAAACCCAAAATAGCCCATCATGGTAGCGAATACTGGGTGCCCAGATACCTTTCCCCGGCTGGGGCGTATCGTATTCCGGCGAAGGCAGACGCTTCACAATATGATTAACAAGCTGCCAGTGAATAAGATCGCGTGAGTGGAGAAGCGGTAAACCCGGCAGTTGGTGGAAACTGGACGCAACCATCCAGAAATCATCGCCGGTGCGAATAACATCGGGATCGGCGTAATCAGAATGGATGACAGGATTCTGGTAAAGCAGCGGCATGGGGGTGTCCTTCTATTATCAACTGTTTAAATCCGTGCAATATCCAGACCATGAGAAAAAATGCTTTATATAACATAGCATTAGATAATGTTCAGACACAAAAAACGCGCCTGGGGGGCGCTTTCGACAGTAGCTGATGGCTTATTTGGTCAGGGTCACTGGCATAAGCCTGAACAGTGTGGTTCTCTGATATGGCGGGCGCGCTGTCTGAGACGTTCAAAAAGCGCCCGGCAATCGCTGCGCCCTGAGAGAGAAATCTTATCGATTTACTGCGGTTACCCCTTACCTGTATATTCCGGCACACATTTTTATAGGGATATATATTAAATGATGCCAAAACCTCTCCTTCCGTCGGTGCTGGTGGGTGTGTTACTGCTCTCGGCCTGTTCAGGGCCACAAACCAGCGTCAGTCAACATGCACGCCATATGGCTTATCAGTTAGCCGGCCTCCATTTTGATCCGAACACCCAGCCATTAACGACGGACAATGCCCGGCGGATGGAAAAGTTCCTTAGCCAATTTTACGACCTCGGGAAACAAGACCGGGTGGCCGGCCTGACGGCAGAGCAGGCACAGCAGCGTGTGGCAAGTTTTACCCAGGCTCAGGACGGTGCCACGGACCAAGAGGGGCCGTTCATTCCCGTTACGCAGAAAAGCGCTTTTATTAACCACGAATACGAGGCAGATCAGCCAGAGAAACGCAGCAAGCTGCTGCTGGAGGGGGCGATCGCGACCTATTGGGATGGGTATCACGGTAAGCCGTAACAGCCGCATTGTGGCGTGCGCCGGTACTGCCGGGCGCGCCTTATAGCGAGGCTACCCCACACTGCGCATTGCCCGGATTTATCACCGCTCAGGCATTAAGTATGAAGTCATATTTATGAAG
The DNA here is from genome assembly GCF_002858805.1 of Chimaeribacter arupi. Classification (GTDB taxonomy): domain Bacteria; phylum Pseudomonadota; class Gammaproteobacteria; order Enterobacterales; family Enterobacteriaceae; genus Chimaeribacter; species Chimaeribacter arupi. The sequence continues at coordinate 19,642 of NZ_PJZI01000017.1, read as the reverse complement.
TATGATGTAATACGTATTAAAAAGTTATTGTCACCAACGGGTCAGGCACAGCGTGATCATTGCTTTAATAAGTATGACTTCAGGCATCGACGCAGTTTGCATAATTCTCTTTAAAATCAGCAGGCGCATTGCGCATGTTTTCATGTCGGCATTGGGGAGCTGTGCACCTGCGGCTTCCAACATGCGGTGGCCTCGCGGCAGAAAAACAACCCGCTCATAAACACGATCACCCGCGCACTCACCTCAAAAAGCGCCGCCTATCACCTGATTGATGAATATTACTCATTACAGCATTCGGTATCGCCGGGTAAAGAAGCGGCCGGGAACAGCTATATTCAAAAGTTAGGACTGACTATTCCCCCTTGTCATAACAGAAAGCGTCGACTGTTCCCTGGTTCACCTTTCAGCATCCCGGAGATCTGGCATGAGCAACCACGATAAGAAGGTTAATAAGGAACATCACGATGAGCCAGGTGACGGCAGCCAAAAAGCGCACTTTTGTCTGACGAGGCGCGAACTGCTGAAGGCGGGTACTGCCACCGTGGCGGTGGCGGCGGTCTCCTCTTCCACCATGCTGAGCGCCCGCGAACTCCCCGACACCCCACCGCCTGCCATGTCTGACCTGAAAATGAAGGTTAACGGCGAGATCCGGCAGCTCAACGTGGATACGCGGACCACGTTACTGGATGCGCTGCGCGAACACCTGCACCTTACCGGCACCAAAAAAGGGTGTGACCACGGCCAGTGCGGGGCCTGTACGGTCATCGTGGACGGTCGCCGGATTAATTCCTGCCTGACCCTGGCGGTGATGCATCAGGACGCGGAGGTCACCACCATTGAAGGCCTCGGCACGCCGGAAAACCTGCACCCCATGCAGGCCGCGTTTGTAAAGCATGACGGGTATCAGTGCGGTTACTGCACCCCCGGCCAGATTTGCTCCTCGGTGGCAGTACTCAAAGAGATCGAAATGGGCATTCCCAGCCACGTCACGCTTGATCTGGTTTCGCCCCCGCCCCTCACGCCTGATGAAATCCGGGAGCGCATGAGCGGCAATATCTGCCGTTGCGGGGCCTATTCCAACATCCTTGCGGCGATTGAGGATGTCGCCGGGAGGAAAGAATCATGAAAGCCTTTACCTATGAACGCGTCACCACGCCTGCCGATGCGGCGGCAAGCGCCCAGCGCATACCGGGCGCAAAGTTCATTGCCGGCGGCACCAACCTGCTGGATTTGATGAAGCTGGAGATAGAAACCCCGACCCATTTGATCGACGTTAACGGCCTGGCGCTGGATAACATCACACCGACGGCTGACGGCGGGCTGCGGATTGGCGCGCTGGTGCGTAACACCGATCTGGCCGCTGACCCGCGCATACGCCGCGATTATGCCGTGCTGTCGCGGGCACTGCTCGCCGGGGCCTCCGGCCAGTTGCGTAATAAGGCCACGACCGCCGGCAACCTGCTTCAGCGTACGCGCTGCCCTTACTTCTACGACACGAACCAGCCCTGCAATAAGCGGCTGCCCGGCAGCGGTTGCGCTGCCCTGGAAGGGTTCAGCCGCCAGCACGCGGTAACGGGCGCAAGCAAAGCCTGCATCGCCACGCATCCCAGTGATATGGCCGTCAGTATGCGCCTGCTGGACGCCGTCATCGAGACGGTGAACCCGGATGGGCGTACGCGAACCCTGCCGATTGCCGATTTTTACCGCGCCCCCGGCACAACGCCGCATCTGGAAACCGTGTTGTTGCCCGGCGAACTGATTACGGCCGTGACGCTGCCGCGCCCGCTCGGCGGCACGCATATTTACCGGAAAGTGCGCGATCGCGCGTCTTACGCGTTTGCCCTGGTCTCGGTGGCCGCGGTGGTGCAGCAGGACGGCAGCGGCCGCGTGGCACTGGGCGGTGTGGCGCATAAACCCTGGCGATCGGACGCCGCCGACGCCGCATTGAACCAGGGTGCGCAGGCGGTCTATGACCGGCTGTTTGCAAACGCGCAACCCACGCATGAAAACGAATTCAAGCTTGTCCTGGCGAAGCGTATGCTCGCCTCGGTGTTGACGGAAGCGAGGGCATAAAATCATGAAATTTGAGAATCCGGCCAATGACAACCCCATCGACCAGCTGAAGGTGGTGGGCCGCCCTCATGACCGCATCGACGGGCCGCTTAAAACCACGGGTACTGCCCACTACGCCTATGAATGGCATGACCTGGTGCCGGATGTCGCCCACGGCTATGTGGTCGGCTCTTCCATCGCCAAAGGTAAAATCCAGTCTATTGATCTCGAGGCGGCCCGGCGCGCGCCCGGCGTACTGGCCATTGTCACCGCAGAGAATGCAGGCCGTCTCGGCAAAGGTGAGATGAACGCTGCCGCCCTGCTCGGCGGCCCTGACATCCAGCATTACCATCAGGCTATTGCGGTGGTGGTCGCCGGGACGTTTGAACAAGCGCGCGCTGCCGCGGCGCTGATTCAGGTGCATTACCGCCGCGACCGCGGTGCCTGGGATCTCGCCCACGAGAAGCCCTCGGCAAAAGCCGATGAAAACGAGCCGGACAAGAAAACCGGGGATTTTGAGCGCGCATTCTCCGCCGCGCCGGTGCAACTGGATGCGGTCTACACCACGCCTGACCAGAGCCATATGGCGATGGAACCCCACGCGTCGATGGCCGTCTGGGAGGGGGATAAGGTCACAGTCTGGACGTCCAACCAGATGATTAACTGGTGCCGCAACGAACTGGCGAAGACGCTTAACCTGCCTGCCGACAACGTGCGTATTGTGTCGCCTTATATCGGCGGCGGTTTCGGCAGCAAATTGTTCCTGCGCAGCGATGCGGTGCTGGCGGCGCTGGGCGCGCGGGCGGCAAAAAGGCCGGTAAAAATCGCGTTGCCCCGGCCGTTTATCCCCAACAACACCACGCACCGCCCGGCGACCATCCAGCACATCCGCATTGGGGCGGATCAGGACGGGCATATTACCGCGATCGCGCATGAGAGCTGGTCAGGCAATCTGCCGGAGGGCAAGCCGGAAACGGCCGTCCAGCAGACCGAGTTACTCTATGCCGGTGCCAACCGCTTTACCGCGCTGCGGCTGGCCAGGCTTGACCTGCCGGAAGGGAATGCGATGCGCGCGCCCGGCGAGGCACCGGGGCTGATGGCGCTGGAAATTGCGATGGATGAAATGGCCGAAAAGCTCGGCATGGACCCGGTACACTTCCGCATCCTGAATGATACCCAGGTCGATCCCGCCAACCCCGACCGCCCCTTTTCACAGCGCCAGCTGATCGCCTGTTTAAAGACCGGCGCGGAGAAATTTGGCTGGAGCCGCCGCAATGCGCGCCCCGCCCAGACCCGGGACGGGCGCTGGCTGACGGGCATGGGCATGGCGGCCGGCTTTCGCAACAACCTGGTGATGACATCCGGCGCGCGGGTGCATCTTGACGCCCAGGGCATCGTGACCGTCGAAACCGACATGACGGATATCGGCACAGGCAGCTATACCATCATTGCCCAGACGGCGGCAGAGATGATGGGGGTACCGCTCGACAACGTGGTGGTGCGGCTGGGGGATTCCGCGTTTCCGGCGTCTGCCGGTTCCGGCGGCCAGTGGGGCGCCAACAGTTCAACGGCAGGGGTGTACGCGGCGTGCGTCAAACTGCGTGACACGGTGCTGAACAGGCTTGGCCTTGATCCCGCCGGGGCGGTGTTTGCTGAGGGGCAGGTGCGCGCCGGGGGCCGCAGCGTGAAACTCGCGGATGCCGCCCGTGAGGGGAAAATTACCGTTGAAGACACCATCGAGTTTGGCGACCTGGATAAAAAATTCCAGCAATCCACTTTTGCCGGGCACTTTGTTGAAGTCGGGGTGGATATCGACACCGGTGAGGTGCGTATCCGGCGAATGCTGGCCGTGTGCGCGGCGGGCCGCATCCTCAACCCGAAAACAGCGCGCAGCCAGGTGATCGGGGCGATGACGATGGGCGTGGGCGCGGCACTGATGGAAGAACTGGCGGTGGATACGCGGCTGGGGTATTTCGTCAACCACGATCTGGCGGCGTATGAAGTCCCGGTACATGCCGATATCCCTGAGCAGGAGGTGATTTTCCTGGAAGAGGCTGACGCGGTTTCCTCTCCCATGAAAGCGAAAGGGGTGGGCGAACTGGGGTTGTGTGGCGTCAGTGCGGCGATTGCCAATGCGGTGTACAACGCCACGGGGGTGCGGGTAAGGGATTACCCGATCACGCTGGATAAGTTACTCAAAGGCTTGCCGGTACGGGTTTAACGCCCCGGTGCACGGGCAGCAGCGGGTTGCCCGTGCCAACCCGCTTCGTAAAACCGCGCTTACCACCCAGCGTCAGTCTGTTTTTGCCTGGCGCATCGGCATCCGGTCGATAGTGGAGAGCAGGGCTTCCGCACTCAACGGGGTGGTTTCACGCAGCTTCATCCCGCCATCTTTCCCCACCAGCACCATTTCAAAGCCCCTGGGCTGAAGCTGTGCACGCATCTGCCCTTTATCCGCCGGGGAGGTATCACTGAACACGATGATATCCCGCTCGGCCAGCGCATCCTGATGATTTTTCAGCATCGCTATCTGTTGAACATAGCGGGCATCCGTGGCTGACGGCGCAAAGATCACCACCGGGCGATGTTGCCAGCGATACTGAGTGAGATCGGCAGTGTCGGGGGCTAACGCCCGGAACAGGCCGCTGTCTGCTGCGGGCGCCGCACTGCACCACAGGAAAGCCAGGGCGGCCAGCAGGGCAAAACTGCCACGGGCAGGGGCGGATAAACGGGTATGCATAAACCTCATGGCGGTTCCCCAGATCTGGTCAGAAAATGGCGAGTATGGGAAAAGTGTAGCGGAGGGGGTGTCACGCAAGGGCACGGCATCACGCCTGTTTACTTTTATTTACCTCAGGCGCAACGCCAAAAAAGCCTGCACCGGGGTGTACAGGCTTTTGTTCACTACTCAGCGGTAATACTGGTGCCGCCGTCTCGAATTGTGTTTCCAGCTTTTGGCGACGTCATAAATACCGGTCGGGAAATCATCCCAGCTGCTCGGCAGCATTTTTCCGCGTGCCGCCCGGAGATGAAGCCCAAATTCGCGATATTCATACCGGTGCAGGTGATAATAACTTTTCTCCTGCAGGGTGCTGAATTGCCTGAAGCATCCGCTTCCCAGCCGGTAATAATAGACATACGGATTCCCAATGCCCCCGCAGGGTTTAGGATGCTTATAGTGATCTTTAAGTTTCTTCATGACACTTCCTGCTAATAATTAATTCGCTAGAAGTGTCCCTCCGCATAGTAATTCATGCTCTCTTCCATTAAACGCGCGCCGGTTCAGGCGACTGCCATGCCCTTTCGCCCCGCGCTTTAAATTCTTCAATCGCCGCGTTAATCACGTCCACCGTTAACGCCTCAGCCTCGACCACCATCCGTAACCCAATGCCGTAAGCAAACCCAGGCAGGATTTTATAGCCGCAATACACCGCAGGCGGTTGGGTGTTCACTATTTCGGCTTCGCGTTGTTCCGTGTATTCATTGAACGTCAGGCCGTTAAAGCAGGCGTACCGCGGCTTTTCCTGGCGGAGTAATGTGCGGCTGACGAGTTTGCCTTGGCTGTTGTAGTTGGGGCGGGTTTCAAAGCGGGCTTCAACTAACCGCTCTGCGTCACTTAATTGCTGCCAGGCCTCATCGAATACACGCTCTGAAATAAGATCTTCCCGCGCCAGTTGGGCAGTAATAATTTCAGCGTTCCACAGCACGGCGGGGTCGTGGCCGGTGAAAAAGATATCGCTCCAGCACCAGGGGTGCTCAGGATGCCGGCGATAATACTCCGTATCGCAATAATCATAAAACAGGCCGCCGCAACGGGCGCGTTCACGGTGGATCTGCTGTTTGAGGGCAAACACTTTCTGGCGGCGCTTGCGGCGCGAAAGGGCGGTAAATGGGCGGTGTCGACGAGAGCAGGCCATACTCTTTCCTTTTGGACTGCTGAAAAAACTCCAGCCGGACAGGGTATCAAAAGTAATCAGAAGCAGGCAACCCTTTTGAATCAGGTGTCGTTCAGGCACTGTCGCGCTGAGCATATGGGGGAAATCTATTGCAGGAATAGCAGAGCATCATGCGCCAACGTGACGCGCCACAGCGCCTCGCGGTAAACATCCTCTGGCGGGTGATCCAGCGGAACGGCAGGCACCCATGCTCCGCGACGTACTGATATCACTGCGTGATCGCCTGCGTCGGACTGACGCTTCCGCATCGGTTTTTAACGTGTCATCATCAGTATGCCGGCTCATGGTGCAAGAGGAACCTTCCGTTCTTCGGCACGCAATACTATCCAAATGCCAATTGAGGAAATTGCCATACCGGACGCCATCTGCCAGGAAAGTGGTTCACTGAACATAGCCCAGGCCCATAACATGGTCATCGGTGGGCTAAGGAACAGAACGGTCGTAACCCGGGTCGCCGAGCTTCGGCGCAGGCATATCCAGTAAAGCCCATAGCCGCCAAAGGTTGGCAGACTTGCCGTCCATAATACGCTGAGAGTAAAGCCCAGTGTGGGTACCGGAACCAGGCTTCCCTGACTCCCCTCGATAATGGCGAAGGCGAAACTCGCCACAAGACACTGAAGCCATAGGCCCGGCAGCATATCCATGGACTGTGAAGCACTGCTGCGTTTCTGCCATAACGTTGCCACAGCCAGTGACAACATGCCCGTTAAGGGCAAGACATAGGCCCATACCGGCGCCTTACCCACGGCCAGCACATCATGCGTCACCCATATCACGCCCAGCAGTCCGGTGAACAATCCAAGCCAGATCTGATTCGATAAACGTTCGCCACAAAATGCTGCTGCCAGCAGCGCCATTCCCAGCGGCAGCAGGTCTGCGCACAGGGCGGCGAGCCCTGCAGGCACCCCCAACACAATGCCCTGCGTTACACCTGTCATATATCCGACCATAGCCAGCAGACCTATTCCGGCATTTCTCAGCAGTACCCGGGGAGGCGTTTTCAGCAGCGCTCTGCAGACAAAAGGAAACAGCAGAACTGTTAAGCACACATAGCGCCAGAACACCACAAGCAGTGCGGGTGCATAGAAGATAGAAAACCGTGCACCGATAAATCCTGAACTCCAGGAGATCACCAGTGCCGCTTCAAGCAGGGGCAAAGGAATGGCGTAAATCCAGTGACGGTGCAGAGGTTTTTCTTTCAGGAGTGGGCTGATTTTGTTCATTACCCAAACCTAAAGGAAGGGTGTAATCTGGTAAATCAAAATTATATGCACCAGTGGTTAAGCGATATTAAATCATGACGGATATTCTTCATATTGAACTCCTGCGTACATTCCATGCAGTGATCAGAACAGGAAAATTCAGCGCGGCTGCTGAACAGCTCCATAAGAGTCCTGCGGCAGTAAGCGTTCACATTCAGCGACTGGAGGCCGTGGCAGGCGGACAATTGCTACATCGTGATAACCAGTCAGTGACCCTGACAATGCTGGGTAAACGTTTGTGGGGGTCGTCTGTCGAACTATTACGCCTGCACGATCAGGTACTGGCTGACCTTCGTGGTACCAGTATCGCCGGTCGTATCAGGTTGGGTGTTCCTGACGATTATGCTGCACACATAATCCGTGAGGTGCTTCCAGCGTTTTCAGAAGCCTGGCCGAACGTCGTGCTGGAGCTCCGGATGGGGCCAAGCAATCTGTTGAAAGAGTGGATTCAGCGCGGTGAATTAGATACGGCAGTGGTCGTTCAATCTCAGGAAGAAATCAATCCTGATGCTCAGGTGTTAATGCCGACGACCCCCGTCTGGGTAGGTCCCTTAGGCACAGACATAGCGCTCAGCGAAGTATTGCCTCTTGCCGTTTACACAGCGCCCTGCGCTTACCGTAAGGCCATAACCGAGTCGCTCAAAGTGGCTGCAAGGCGTTCGCGTATCGTACTTGAAAGCCATTCCAGCCAGGCGATTAAAGAGTGCGTTGAGACAGGGCTGGCCGTCAGCCTGATTGATCGTGGAAAGGTCACAGCAATGATGCAGATTATTGAAGGGATGCCCGTCATTCCGGACCATAACATACTGTTCATCCGTAGCGCCGCATCGTATGAGGATAAAGCCACCGAACTACTGGCGCAAACCCTGAAGCAGACTTTTCGGCTGTAAAATTTCCCTCTGATGCAGACACATGTTTCACTCATCATGGACTTTTAGCTGATTCAGTCCGCTTTGTGCCAGAAGCGGACGTTTCAGAAGCCAGCTGTTTTCAATAACAAACGTATCATCGAACCGGAAACTAATGTTTTTTCAACAACCAAACTCCGGCTCGGACGGTAGCACCCCATTTTCGCGGGTTATTTCTGTTGTAACCAGCGCTGAACGCCCGTTAATGCAGAGTCAATTGCGCCTGCCAGATAGCCCGAGAATTGCGACGACCATTCACTGGCGATACCTGTCATCACGCCAGACCACTCTCCCCTGGCGGGAAGTTGCTCAGGCATTGCGTGCCCGACCTCCTGCAGGAGATCAAATTCAGTCGCAGTAAACGGATCGGCCGCCCAATCTTTAATATAATCAGCTTCGGGTTCTGCCGCATCCTGCCCAAATAAGCGTACGAGCTGCTCCCGGCAAAGGCTTTTGAGAACAGCTTCGCTGACTGTCCATCTCGATTTTGCCGGTACGCCAATGAAACCAAAAATCGCCGTTTTGCCCGAATCTGGCTCGGATACGTCGTGGATCTCTACCATTGGCCCAACGCGGCTTCCTGCATTCCCTGAAAGCTGCCGCTCATCCAATAAGTCCGTTTTATATACAGCGACATATTTTGCATGGGGAGCCATCCATGTCGGGATTTTCCGCCAGTTCGACAGCATCTGTTCCGGCATCGCCGGATTGAATTCTATTTTAGCTGCCAGGGCAGGAGGCAAAGCAAGGAAGACATGCTCACCGGAAAATACGGCTTTGTTACTGCCTTCGGACCGGGTATGGACCTGCACTTCCTTGCCGGCTCGCAAAACAGCCACAGCCTGATGACCGGTTTTAATCTTCTCTGCCGGGATCTGACTTTTAAGTGCCGCCGTCAGCGCCTGCATTCCTCCCTTCAGCCTGAAAGACGCCGGGGAGCTCTCCCATGCCGGGTAGCGTTCGGGGGGCAAATCCAGCTGGCGTTCATAGAGCATGTCACCCGGACGGCCGTGCGCGATTACCGGAAGATTAAGCCGCTCGATCAGTTGCGCGAAGTCCGGTTGAATATCAGGCCAGAACCACGCAGCCCCCATATCTACATGAATGCCAGCGGAGGTGCCCGCCAGTTCCAGGCCTGACAGCACGCGCCCGCCCGTTCTGTCACGAGCCTCAAGAATCACATAATCAACACCCGCTTTTTCAAGCAGCGTGGCGGCATAAAGGCCGCTTATGCCCGCACCAATGATAACAGCGGTCTGCTTCATAATGTCGCTCCGGTCAGGGTTGTCGGGCTGAGATGTCCCGTTTTCAGATAAAAAAGTGCGCCAGAGGCGGTGGCTATAAGAGCAGGCATATCACCCGGCGGAAACCGCAGCCAGCTTCCTACCCCATAGCAACCTTCCGGCGCATGGAGTTCCCCTTGCAGAAGAAGGATCTCTGCTCCGCCAACAAGCGGTGCACAGAAGATCCGCTCACCCGGGGCAAGCTTCTTAAGTAGAACGGTTTCTGAGGTGTCGGAGAATAAAGGGCAGATTTGTCTTTGCGACTGACCGTGCCAGTTAGCTGCCTCCTGCGTATTTATCCTGACCGGCTGGCGCTCACCGGCAGACATCTGGCGCAGCTTGACGAAAATGGTTGTGCCGTCGCGACTTGAGGGTTGGTGAGAAGAACCATCCGGGCTGCGCAGATACCAGCCGGCAGGATAGTCGACCCCGTTTTCGCTAAAAATACCGTCGAGCACCAGAATCTCCTCTCCGCCGGGATGGCTGTGTGCGGGAAATTCGGAGCCGGGCGCATACCTGACAAGGCTGGTTGCGCGGGCCTGCTCGCGACCAATCCGGTCAAGCATCACGCGCTCAACGCCGGGCTGGGGAGAAGGTATCCACTGATAATCGTCCGGAGTAACGATCGCACGCTGCGAAAAATCAGAATTCAGTAATATCATAGTGAGTGATTAGACGGCCCCGCAGGGGGCCGTCTGCAGGCCTATTTGTTCGGCAGATTATCGTAAACATCCAGAGCACGCGCGGTATACGTCAGCGCTGCGCCAGTGTTCAGGTTAATGGCAACGGCCAGCGCTTCGGCGATCTCTTCACGCGTGGCACCGTGCTTGACCGCAGCGTCCACATGTACCGCCAGGCAACCGTCACAGCGGGTAGTGACGGCCACGGCCAGTGCAATCAGTTCATGGGTTTTAGGATCGAGGTGCTTGTTCTCTGACGCCCCTTTATCCATCTGCTGAAAGCCTTTCATAAACTCTGGCTGCAGTTTGGCAAATTTACCGATGGTGGCGAGCAGGCTACTGCGATATTCATTCCAGTTTAAGAACATTGAAAACTCCGGTTATTTTTTGTCTCAGAAAATTCATTACATGACGTCGAAAATACGTACGTCAGGCGCGCTGTTTAAATACGGTTTTAATCCTGCAACGACATCCTGCGTGAACAGCGAACTGCTAAGATATGCCTGCGCCTGCGCCACAGTCGTAAAGCCGTGCAGCACCTGGACATCCTCGTCACGGACAAGCAGCTCTTTAGAGGTGGCACCCTCAATGGTGGTCAGAAACGGAGTTTTGTATTTCTGGTATACCCCTGCGGCTGCCGCACGGTTTTCATTACTGATATCCAGGGTGATTTGCAGATAAGCCATCGTTCTCTCCTTCGCTCAGGGTTGAAGTAACACGCCCGGTTAAAATCCGGTCTGTATTACCTTTCGTTGAGGGCGATTATCAGAAAGCCAGACAGCTTCAACAAATCAGATAATCTTGCGGAGCAGAGAAGAAATTCTATGTCGTCGTTTGGCAGGGAATAAGCATTACGCGCCCGGCGTGATTGCAGGAGCAGCGTAATGCCTGAGTGGGCAGTTTATGAAAGCTCCGAGATCACATCCTGAAGAAGCCAGTCGTGGAAAACTTTCACTTCATCACGCATGACTTTTTGCTGCGGGGTCACCACATAATAAGACCACTTGAGCGGCCACCGATGGTCGGGGTGCAGCTGGACCAGCTGTCCGGTTTCGATAAGCTTTTTCACCAGAGCGTATCGCACGATGGCCACGCCCCTGCCACTCAGGGCCGACAGGATCACAGCTGAGGTGGAGTTAATATGCAGACCGCTTTCCAGCGCTTCGGGGGCACCGACCGCCAACAGGACATCATTCCATGACGGAAAATCCGCCCCGGGATGGGGCGTGTCATCATGAATGAGTTTTTGCGTGGCGAGCCATTCACTGCAGGCCATTTTCCCGGACGGCACCAGGTGTGGACTGCAGATCAGTACCGCTTCCTCATCCATCAGCCAGGTTTTATTCACGCCTGGCCAGTCGCCCTGGCCGCAGCGAATACCGATATCCGCCTCGCCGTGCGACACGTCCATCAGTTTTTCCGTGACGTTAAGCCGCAGATCGATATTTTCGTGCGTTTCCGAAAACCGGTTCAGGCGATCCATCAGCCAGTTCATCATCAGTACCTGCGATGCTGTCACCACCACCACTGAACGCGACCGGCGACCACGAAGCTTATTTAATCCGGTTTCCAGTTTGTCGAGTCCCAGCGTGATGTCCTGCAGTGCCTCCTGCGCCTCGTCAACCAGCGTCAGACGCTCTTTTCCTGAGCGGGTGCGGTGAAGAAGCGGGTGTCCGACCCAGTCTTCCAGCGAGCGTACCAGTTGGCCTACTGCGGCGGGCGTTACGCCAAGCTCCTGTGCCGCGCCGGTAAAGCTACCGTGCCTGGCGGTGGCTTCAAAAGCATGCAGCCATTTAAGTCGGTTTAGCGATCGCATCGGGGTTATCCTGATTCATGATTTTCCTCAGTATACGCCAGCGAGAAAGATTTTCTTTCCTGCGTCGCAATTTCTTCTCAGTCGTCAATCTGGGGCCCGGGTGGCATTCTGATTTCACACGATGAGGAGCGCGGCTTTTCATCAATGACAACCATATCAATTTTAAGAGGTTAGCGATGAACGCATCTTTTGCCGGTAAAAAACTGTTAGTGGTCGGTGGTACAAGCGGCATGGGCTTCGAAACGGCGAAGCTGGTTCTGAAAAACGGTGGCAGCGTTGTGCTGGTTGGCAATCGTCAGGACAAAGCCGAGCAGGCCCGCCAGGCGCTGGCTGCAGACGGTCAGGTTTCCATCATCGTTGCCGACCTGATGAAAGAAGAAGGTATGCAGCACGTGGTGAATACCATCAATGCCGAACACAAGGATATCAGCCTGCTGGTCAATGCTGCTGGCGTATTTTTCCCGAAACCGTTCACCGAACATGAAACGTCAGACTATGACATGTACATGAACATTAACCGCGCGACGTTCTTTATTACCCGTGACGTGGTGCGCAATATGGTCGAGGCCGGTATCAAAGGATCCATCGTTAATATCGGATCCATGTGGGCACAGCAGGCCATCGGTGCCACTCCGTCTTCAGCTTACTCAATGGCAAAAGCGGGTCTGCACGCGCTGACCAAAAACCTGGCCATTGAGCTGGGTGAAAAAGGGATCCGTGTGAATGCAGTGTCTCCGGCAGTTGTTCACACACCGATTTACGAAGGCTTCATTCCGAAAGACGACGTGAAGGGCGTGATGAACAGCTTTGACAGCTTCCACCCGATCGGCCGCGTGGGTACCCCGTTAGATATCGCGGAAACCGTTGCTTTCCTGCTTTCTGACAAGACTGGCTGGGTCACCGGCGCTATCTGGGATATCGATGGCGGCGTAATGGCTGGCCGTAACGCCTGATGACCATGCCGCACGCGCTTACCCGCGTGCGGCACTGGAGTAATTATGCAAATCCAGACCGCGCATTATGACCTTGTCACCTCGTGGCAGGGGGGCATGGCCAGCCGGACGCTCTGCCAGTCCTTTTCCGCAGACAACGCTCCGCCTGCCCTGCAAAGTCATGTTATCGATTCCGATGAACCGGTTTCGCTGGGTGGCGAAGGGCTGGCTCCTGACCCCCAGGAGCTGATGCTCGCTGCGTTCAATGCCTGCATGATGGCCGCCTTTATTCTCGAAGCCAGGGCTGAAGGTCTCGCCCTTACGCATCTTGAAATTCACACTGACGGGCACCTTCCGAAGGGTATACCGGCCTCCGGTGACAGACCTGCAGAGGATGCTTCCGGCAGGCTTGTGTATGTCATCCATGTACGCGGTGGCGGCACGGTGCATCAGTTTGAAGGGGTTCATCAACGGGTGATTACCTCCTCTCTGAACCGGTGGTTACTGGCCCAGAATATGCTGATCGAAGGTGACTTAATACTGAGCTGACGCGGCTGGATTGTTCTGTTCTACAGGAAAAAATGATATGAACACATCAAGAGTAACTCCCTGGCAGGATGAAGAGCCAGTCGACGCCGATCTTCTCAACGCGATAAAGGCCCGTCGGCCCGGCGGAAAACTGATAGATATTGATCGGATATTACTGAAGAGTGCCCCCCTGGCCACGGGCTGGAACGAACTGATGGTACGGGTACGTCAGGAATTTTCGCTCAGCCTTGAATACCGGGAACTAATCATGCTGCGCGTTGCCTGGCTGAATAAAGCAGAATTTGAATGGAACGTGCACTACCCTGCTTATCTGGATGCAGGCGGAACGGCTGAAAAAGCAGAAGCCCTGCGGTTATCCTCCGCGCCACACGTCTTTAATGACACCGAAACGTTGCTGATACATCTTACGGACCAGTCCACCCGGAACGTCGTGGTTGAGGAGAAAGTAATTGGTGCGCTGAAAAGCCTGTTAGGTGAAAAAGAGACCGTGGAAGCCGTTGCTACTGTCGCCGCCTATAACATAGTGTCCCGTTTTCTTGTCGCCCTTGCCATCTGACAACCCCAAATTTTCCGGTGCAATTTATGAATAAAAAATATCGCGCTATGCAGATCGTTGCCCCCGGTGTGCTGGAAATGACCGAGCAGCCGGTACCTGTTCCCGGCCCGGATGAAGTGCTCATCAAAATTGAAGCATGCGGCGTATGCGGTGCCGATCTCCGGGACGCGGAAAAAGCACCACAGGCGGGCCAGCCCGGCCGTATACCGGGACATGAAATTGTCGGGTTTATTGCCCGGAAGGGGAATAGGGTACCCGATATCTGGCAAAACGGTCAGCGGGTAGGCGTCGGACGTCTGGGGGGGTACTGTCAGCACTGCAAACCCTGCCGCAGCGGGCTTTTTCATCTTTGTGAAAACCAGCTTACGCCTGGACTCAGCTGTGATGGCGGCTACGCAGAGTACGTCGTCATGCGGCACACTGCGCTGATAGCCATCCCCTCCGCGCTTTCTTCCGTACATGCCGCGCCGATCCTTTGCGCCGGTACCGCAACCTTCAACGCGCTGCGTAATTCAGGCGCAAGGGCGGGCGACAGAGTGGCGGTTCTCGGAGTGGGTGGCCTTGGCCACATGGCCGTTCAGTACGCCCGTAAAATGGGGTTTGAGGTGACGGTGATTGCGCGGGGTAACGAAAAAGAACGAGCGGCCTATGAGCTGGGTGCGCATCACTACATCAATACACTTGATGAAAACGCATCAGAACGCCTGAAAAATGACGGCGGTGTGGATTTTATTGTGGCAACGGCACCGGCTTCAGAGACGGTATCAGCCCTTCTGTCCGCCCTCGCCCCCCGGGGAAAAGCGATCCTGCTGGGTACCGGACAAACGCCGCTACAGGTCATGCCCGGTATGATGATCGGCGCTGAACGTACCCTGACAGGATCTTTCGTCAGCACACCGACGCAAACCGAGCGCGCGCTGCAGTTCAGCCATCTCTTTCAGGCTTTGCCTGTTACAGAGCTACTGCCATTTGAAAGGGCAAATGAGGCGCTCAGCAGACTGAAGCAGGGTCTGGCGCGATACCGGATAGTGCTCACCATGAATCAGGATAATTAATCACATGTCCGCAGAACATTTCCTGCCCGTTGCAGACCAGAAAAACAATATCATCCGCCTGTCGGCCGCACAGGCTCTCGCCGGTGCTAACTCTGTGGTTTTTTATGCCACAGGCGCAATTGTGGGTAACTCGATTGCGCCTGCAAGCTCGCTGGCCACGCTGCCCATCACCATGTTTGTACTTGGGATGGCGGCCTGCATCTTGCCGTTAGGTTCACTGGCGCGGAAAAATGGTCGTAAAACTGCTTTTATGGTCGGCACAGGGGCTGGCGTCATTACCGGACTGACCGCTGCACTTGCCGTCGTCATTGGCTCTTTTATACTTTTCTGCATTGCCGCATTTATGGGGGGGGCATATGCGGCCGTTGCGCTCAGCTTTCGTTTTGCCGCAACGGACGGCGTCACGCCCGAACGCCGAGCCAGGGCTTTGTCGCTGGTAATGGGAGGCGGAGTGATAGCTGGCGTGGTTGGTCCTATGCTGGTTTCCGGAACGATGCACCTCTGGCCGCCTCATACATTCGCCGTCACGTTCCTCGCCCAGGCGCTCGTGGCCGTCATTTCGGCATTCATACTCAAAGGCGTGAAAACCACAGAACCTGCCGGCGCGGTAAAAACGGGTGGGCGGCCTTTACGCGAAATTGTCCGTCAGCCAGGGTTTGCCAGAACCGTATTCAGCGGTGCGGTCACTTATATGGTGATGAACTTCCTGATGACGGCAGCCCCACTCTCGATGCACATGCACGGCATTTCTCAGCAGGCGTCGAATCTTGGTATCCAGTGGCATGTTATTGCCATGTACGGTCCGGGTTTTTTCACCGGCAAATTAATTAACCGATTTGGAGCCATGCGTATCGCCGCTGCGGGTCTTCTTATTACGGCATGTTCTGTCCTGGCCGGACTCAGTGGAACCGATATTTTCCACTACTGGCTGTCGCTGATTTTGTTGGGTCTTGGCTGGAATTTTGGCTTCACCGGCGCATCGGCAAAAATCATTGAATATCACCGTCCCGAAGAAAAAACCCAGGTCCAGTCCCTGAACGATTTTGTGGTGTTTGGGGTGATGATTGTAGGATCATTTTCTTCAGGTGCTCTGCTCAGTCTCTACGGCTGGAACGCCGTCCTGTGGGGATCCCTTGTTCCCGTCGGGCTTGCCTTTTTAGGTATTGTTAACGAGTTGCGGGTAAAAAAGCAGGATAAATTAAGCTCATGACGCAGTTTTATCTGCGGCCTGGAAGCGGATTATGTTTATGTGAAAAGTATCTAAAGCCCAAAATCAACGTGCATGATTTTGGGCATATTTGTCGATGCTCACTGGTTCCATGATTTCGTTAATGTCCGCTTATCGCTCATAGCGGGCGTTGGCCTGCGCGTCTGTCTGCTTTGTGCCAGAAGCAGAACTATAAAAGAGGCAGAGCGAGTTAGTTAACGAGGGATTGGTCGAGCAATTAATATAAATAGTGGACATTGCTACCGAATGGTTGGAGAATCGTAATTACAAAGAACACAGTCAATTTGGATGAGAAATGGAAGCTAAAGAATGTAAGGTACAGGACATCCTTACCGAAAACAAAAAGTTCATTATTCCTTCATATCAGCGCCCTTATAGCTGGACGATAGATAATGCTGAGCAATTAATCGATGACATTTATGAAAGCTCTCAATCTAATGAAAGTGAATATTTTATAGGAAGTATGATTTGTATTAACAAAGGTCAAAATCAGTATGAGGTTGTTGATGGCCAACAACGACTGACAACGTTAAGTATTATTGTTTCCGAATTAAAAAAATTAATCACTATACAAGGCATAAAAGATGACTTGCAAAAGAGAGTGTTACCCATAGATGTTTATTCTGACGAGGCTGATGAACCGCGATTGATCGTCAGAAAGAAAGAGTATAATCTTTATAAATATTACATCCTTCAAGATCTTAAAGATTACAAACCCGAAAAACCTTCCGACACTGACTTAGTCTTCATTAGTAATTCAGAAGCAGTCAGAAACTACCTTTCAAAACTGACGGACGATACTCTGAAAACGCTGGCAAAATATATATTACAAAATGTATATATTGTATTCGTCCAAACAGATGATTTTTCATCTTCATTTCGCTTATTCAATGTTCTTAACAGCCGAGGTTTGCCATTAAGTAATGCTGATTTATTGAAAAATGCTCTTTTTGAATCAGCCTCTTTGCATAATAAAAAACCTGAGCAAATTGATTCAGCATGGTCTCAGATAGAAGATATGGTTGGTGTAAGTAAACTAGACAAATTCCTGACCCTTCACAAACTCTCCGAGAAAAAAGATCGTGACCGTGTTTTACAGAAAGGATTCGAATCTTTCATTGAAAAATTACAAGATCAATTCGATGGCGATGCCATCGCAATGTCTCTTATGTTAGTGAGCTCTTCCAAGCATTATGCGAAAATTTTGGAAAACGATTTTGAACATCCATCAATAAAACGAAAAATCGCTTCTCTAAGTAATCTTGGCGTTGATGAGTGGATACCTCCGGTAATGGCGTTCATGAACAGGATGGCGCGGTCCTGTGATTTTACTATGGATGATTTCTCCCAGTTCATCACTTCATTTGAAAAGGTTTATATGCATGGATGGCTTAAAAAACAAATCAAAAGCCAGAGGGAAATGGTCTGCTATTCAGCATTAGTCGCCATAAACAATCATATGAATCTCTCATCTATAATAAATCAGATAAATCAGCATGCTGATAACACTGGTTTTATTAATGCATTAGATGATGATTTATATGAACCCAGACCAAACCAAGTCAATCTTATTAAAGCAATTTTACTTAGGCTGGATATGGAACAACAAGATGAAAGTGTCATCAAAACTTACACTGGTCGAATAACAATCGAACATATCCTCCCTCAGTCATTAGTGAATGTTTATTGGCTTCATAGATTCAAACCACATGAACATACTAATTGGCTGCATAAAATTGGCAACCTGACACTGATTAGTGGAATGAAAAATTCTGAGGCGCAGCATTCCGACTTCATCAAGAAAAAAGCAATTTATGAAAAATTAAACAGCAAAAGTTCATTTGATTTAACAAAAGACGTGTGCAAGTCGGAGCAGTGGAGCATAGTCGAATTAAGAATCCGACATGAGAGCATGAAATCCCAGCTGAAAAAACTCTGGTTAGTATGATTATCATTCAAGAAGCATGCCTGAAACAGGCATGCTCTTTCTGCCAGGTGCAACTTTAAAACGCTTTCTCTTGGTTAGAGTATTGTTGTGTAGGTAGAGTCTTAATTATGACCTATGAATCGCCACGGATAATCTAGACACTTTCGAGTCGTTGATAATACTGGTTTTCATATTCTGTCGGTGACATCTGATCGCTCGAACCATGCCGACGCTTACTGTTATAAAACATTTCGATGTAATCAAAAATATCGCTGCGGGCTTCTTCCCGCGTTCCGTAGATCTTTCTCTTTATCCGCTCGCGTTTCAGTAGCTGGAAAAAGCTTTCTGCAACCGCGTTATCGTGACAGTTACCGCGACGGCTCATGCTGCCCTCCAGGCCGTGTGATTTCAGGAACGACTGCCACTCATGGCTTGTGTACTGACTGCCCTGGTCCGAGTGAACCAGCACCTGTTTTTGGGGATTACGCCGCCATACAGCCATCAGCAGTGCGTTCAGGACAATGTCCTTTGTCATCCGGCATTGCATGGACCAGCCGATAACCTTACGTGAGAACAGGTCAACAACCACGGCCAGATACAGCCACCCTTCGTGGGTCCTGATATAGGTTATGTCCGTTACCCAACGCTCATCCGGAGCATCCGAATTGAACTGTCGCTGAAGCCTGTTGGGCGACACGATACTGGCTTCGCCTTTACGTGCCCGCGGGCTCCGGTACCCGACCTGAGCCTTTATCCCGACACGCTTCATCAGTCGCCAAACTCTGTTCACTCCGCACTGTTGCCCGCTGTCCCGCAGATCCAGATAGATCTTGCGATAACCATAAACGCAACCGGACTCCAGCCAGAACTGTTTGATCTGTCCCGTCAGTCTCAGGTCTGTCTGGTGGCGCTGAGAATGCGGCTGCTGAAGCCAGGCGTAAAAGCCACTGGGATGAACATTAAGCACCCGACAGAGCAGACGAACAGGCCAGCAACGGGTGTTGTCACGGATAAAGGCGTACCTCAGTCGGACAGCTTTGCGAAGTACGCCGCGGCTTTTTTTAATATGTCCCGTTCGTCAGTAACCCGCTTCAGCTCCTTCTGGAGTCGGCGGATCTCGGCCTGAGCATCTGACTGTTCTTTATGAGTGGATGAGTCCGGACCGTGCTTTTTTATCCAGGCGTAAAGGCTGTGGGTGGTGATATCGAGACGTGCTGCAACGCTGGAAACAGAATGACCGCGATCAACAACCTGTTTGACTGCTTCAGTTTTAAACTCTTTAGGATAACGCTTACCGCTCATAGGCACCTCTCTTTAAGCCATCTTAAATGACTCTGAGGTATCTGTTAAACCCGTGGCGATTCAGACATTCAATGAAATGTGCCCGTTTGCTTTGTCTCAATCACGCACATTGTGGGAGTCTGAAAGTTCTTACCTG
>NZ_PJZI01000016.1 GCF_002858805.1 Chimaeribacter arupi | reverse complement strand
TAATTTAATGCCCCCACCAGACTGCAAATCCTCGGCTATGTAAGGAAAGAGTAGATAAGTTCTTTTTAAGGTTTGGAATGCGTGAAATTGCATTGCCGCATGAAAATTCAAAATGAGAAAAAACACACCGAACGCAAAAAAAATCCTCCCCTACTATTTCCTCACATACCTATTGATTTGCAGAGGGGGTGGGGGCGTAAAAATCATTGCCGAGTGGAGGCGCAGGGCCGGGCGAGCGGGCATGGATGCCCGCGAGAGCCGCCCATGACAGGGACTGTCATTAGCGGCGGCCCGGAAGCCCGGAGGCGAAATGAGGGGACACGCGGGAGCGTGCAATGATTCAGCCGGATCACCGACAGCGCGCGGGTGCAGGGCCGGCGCGCCGGCAGGCCCTGCTCGGTTGAGGTTCGGAAAGCCAGGTAGACAAAGACACCTGAGCAACCGAAACAAGCTACCACACATAATCAACCGAAACATGCCACCGCACATAACCAACCGAAACAAGCCACATCACACCTGGTAGCGGCAACAGCAGCCGCCCCCCTGCCAGGCCTGCCGCCAGGCAAAAAAAAATCCCCCCACGTCTCCGTGGAGGGATTTCAGTCACTGAATCAGAAGCCCAGACTGTCGAGCAGATCGTCAACCTGTGCCTGGCTGGCAACAACACCCACACCATTTGCATCGAGCTGCGGCCCGTTGAGCAGGCTGTCATTTTCACGCTTCGGCTTGGCGGCCTGATCGGGAATGTTCTCCATCAGTACCATCAGCAACTGCGTTTCAATCTCTTGTACCACATGCATCATGCGCTTGATCACCTGACCGGTCAGGTCCTGGAAATCCTGCGCCATCATGATCTCCATCAGCTGGGCGTTGGTGAACCCGGTATGTTCCGGCACCGCGCTCAGGTACTGACGGGTGTCGGTCACCAGCTCGCGCGCATCCGCCAGCTCAATCGGGTTTTCAAACCAGGCGTCCCAACGGCCGGAGAGCGCTTTCGCCCCGGTTTCCAGTTCATTCTGGCGCGGCTGCGCGGCTTCAACGCTGCTCAGCGCGCGCTCAGCGGCCTGCGCGGTCATGGTGACCACATAGTCCAGCCGGTCGCGGGCGTCTGGGATGGCTTCCGCCGCCTGCGCAATCGCTTGATCCAGGCCCAGTTCCCGCATGCTGTCACGCAGCATACGCGTCAGTTGCCCGATGCGCGAAATAATATCGCCGGCGGAGGCGGCTTCAAACGCGGGCGTGTGTTGTTGTGCCATACCCTTCTCCTTACATCCCGAGTTTTTCGAAGATCTTATTCAGCTTTTCTTCGAGGGTTGCCGCAGTAAACGGCTTGACGACATAACCGCTTGCACCGGCCTGAGCGGCAGCGATGATGTTCTCTTTCTTGGCTTCCGCCGTGACCATCAGCACCGGCATCGCCGCGAGCGCTGCGTCAGCGCGGATGGTCTGCAACAGTTGCAGGCCGTCCATGTTCGGCATGTTCCAGTCAGACACCACGAAATCAAACGGCGCGCTGCGCAGTTTGTTCAGGGCGTCTGCGCCGTCTTCGGCCTCTTCCACGTTGTTAAAGCCCAGCTCTTTCAGCAAGTTTCTGACGATGCGGCGCATCGTGGAGAAGTCGTCCACCACCAGGAAGCGAAGATTCTTATCTGCCATACGTACTCCTAACTAAGGTTTATTGTTCGTTTCTGAGCGAAGTTGCTCATGTTAAAAGGCCCGGCGCATCAGATGCGCAGCGCCTGCCCGGCTGAGATTTGCGCCAGCATCCGCTGGCTTATCTGGCTCAGGTCCACCACCTCACTGACACCGCCGGAGGCGATGGCTTCACGCGGCATGCCGAATACCACGCAACTGGCCTCGTTCTGTGCGAGGGTGTAGGCGCCTGCCCGGTGCATCTCCAACATGCCTGCGGCACCGTCGTTGCCCATCCCGGTCAGGATCACCCCTACCGCATTGCGCCCGGCGTACTGCGCCACCGAACGGAACAGCACATCCACGGATGGCCGGTGGCGGTTGACCGCCGGGCCATCGGTGATTTTGATCTGGTAGTTGGCACCGCTGCGCGCCAGCTCCATATGCCGGTCACCCGGCGCAATATAGGCGTGGCCCGGCAGCACGCGCTCGCCGTCTTCCGCCTCTTTCACCGTTATCTGGCACAGCTTGTTGAGCCGGTCAGCAAACGAGCGGGTAAAGCCCGGCGGCATATGCTGGGTGATCAGCAGCGCCGGGCTGGACGGCGGCAGCGGTTGCAGCACATGGCGGATCGCCTCCGTGCCGCCGGTGGAGGAGCCGATGGCGATCAGCTTCTCACTGCTGAGCAACGGCGCATGGCTGAGCATCGCCGGGCTGCCGGCCCCCTGCTGGCGCTGGGTCAGCCGCGCTTTGGACGCGGTGCGGATTTTGTCGGCGATCATCTCGCTGTAGGCCAGCATCCCTTCACGGATGCCGAGCTGCGGCTTGGTGACGAAGTCAATCGCCCCCAGCTCCAGCGCCCGCAGGGTGATCTCTGAGCCTTTGCCGGTCAGGGAAGAGACCATCACCACCGGCATCGGCCGCAGGCGCATCAGCTTTTCGAGGAAATCCAGCCCGTCCATGCGCGGCATTTCAACGTCCAGCGTCAGCACGTCCGGGTTATATTTTTTGATGAGATCACGGGCCACCAGCGGATCGGGCGCGGTCGCGACCATGTCCATGTCCGGGTGGCTGTTGATGATCTCGGTCATCAACTGGCGCATCAGTGCTGAGTCATCAACACTCAGTACCCTGATTTTACTCATGACTTCTCCTTGGCCAGGCTGTACACGGTTTGGCCGCGCAAGCAGAATTCCCGGCTGATCTGGCTGAAGTTTTCAGAATGGCCGGCGAACATCAGCCCGCCCGGCTTCAGCAAGGGAACGAAACGCCGCAGGATGCGCTCCTGGGTCTCTTTATCGAAATAGATCATCACGTTACGGCAGAAAATGGCGTCAAACTGCCCCGGCAGCGCCCATTCCGGTGCCAGCAGGTTCAGCGGCTGGAAGGTGATCATCGCCGCCAGCTCCGGCCGCACCCGCACCAGCCCTTCATGCGGGCCGGTGCCGCGCAGGAAGAAACGCTGCAACTGTTGCGGGCTGAGGGTACGCAGCTCCTCCTGGCGATAGACACCGGCGGTCGCCTTCTCCAGCACCTGGGTGTCGATGTCAGAGGCGATCACCTGTGCGCCGTTGCCGCGGTTGCCGAGCGCTTCCATCAGCGTCATGGCGATGGAGTATGGCTCTTCCCCGGTGGAGGCCGCGGTGCTCCAGACGCTGTAGTTGCCGCCGCGCGACCGGGCGTGCTCCGCCAGGATCGGGAAGTGGTGCGCCTCGCGGAAAAACGCCGTCAGGTTGGTGGTCAACGCGTTGATAAACGCCTGCCACTCTGCGCTGTTCTGGTTCTGCTCCAGTTTCGCCAGGTACTGGCCGAAATCGTTCAGCCCCAGGGTGCGCAGGCGGCGCACCAGCCGGTTGTAGACCATTTCACGTTTGTGATCGGCCAGTACGATGCCGGCACGCTGGTAAATCAGCTGGCTGATGCGACGGAAATGCACATCAGACAGCGGCAGGCGCTGGGCCATCTGTGACAGGGAGGCCAGATCAGGTTCCGGGGTCAGTGGTTGCCGGTTCATAACACCCCCTCAGGGTGCAAACAAAGCGCTGTGTTGTTGCTCAATCTCAGTATTCCTGTGCTGCTGCGGGTTGTTTGCGCCTGCCGGCACCGTGCCGGCAGGGTAGTCACCGTCCTGTGGCCTCTGTCAGGCAGGGTTGCCGGTCAGAAGGTTTCCCAATTCTCTGTGGTGGCGGCGGCAGCGGCGGCCGGTTTTTTCAATACCGGTGCGGTGGCCACGCTTTTCGGTGCCAGTTCAGCCACGGCGTTACGCTGCTGGCTGGTGGTCAGGCGGAATACCGCCACGGATTGCGTCAGGCGGCTCGCCTGCTCTTCCAGCGCGGCGGCGGCAGAGGCAGACTCTTCCACCAGCGCGGCGTTCTGCTGGGTCACGCGGTCCATTTCGGTCACGGCCAGCCCGACCTGCTCGATGCCGCGGCTCTGTTCATCCGAGGCGGAGGCAATTTCGCCCATGATGTCAGTCACGCGGGTAACAGCGCTGACGATGTCACTCATGGTTTCACCGGCGCTCTCCACCAGCGTGGAGCCGGTATCAACGCGGGCCACGGAGTCATCAATCAGCCCTTTGATCTCTTTCGCGGCCTGGGCGCTGCGTTGCGCCAGGTTGCGCACCTCACCGGCGACCACGGCGAAACCACGCCCCTGCTCACCGGCACGGGCGGCTTCCACGGCGGCGTTCAGCGCCAGGATGTTGGTCTGGAAGGCGATGCCGTCAATCACACCGGTGATGTCAGCGATCTTCTGCGAACTGCCGGCAATTTCTTGCATGGTCTGCACCACGTTCGCCACCACCTTGCCGCCTTTCTGTGCGGTTTCGGAGGCACTCAGCGCCAGCTGGCTGGCCTGACGGGCGTTTTCGGCGTTCTGTTTCACCGTGGCGGTGAGCTGCTCCATGCTGGCGGCGGTCTCTTCCAGCGAAGAGGCCTGCTGCTCGGTACGTGAGGAGAGGTCATTGTTACCGGCGGAGATTTCGCTCGCGCCGCTGTAAATGGCATCGGCCCCGAGGCGCACGCCGCTGACGGTGGTGATCAGTTCGCTCTGCATGTGTTGCAGGCTGGCGGCCAGTTGGCCCATCTCGTTGCGGCCTGCCCCTTCCACCGGGTGGGTCAGGTCACCGGCGGCGATGTGTTTGATGTGTGCGATCAGGCGGTTAAGCGGCGCGATCAGCGCGCTCTGAATGCCGAACCAGGCCGCGGCGATCAGTAACAGCACCAGGATCAGCACCGTGCCGAGTACCCACATGGCGTTGCCGAAGGAAGACTCGCTGTCCTTCACCGCGTGGTCATAAAGCTTGTCGTTCTGGTCGATGTAATTGACGAATGCCTTTTCAAAGCCGTCCTGGTAGCTCTGGGTCGGTTGTTCGAAGAAGTCATTGATGCGGCCGATGCTGATAAGCTCAATCAGTTCGGACAGCGCGCCGTGCAGGATGTCATAATTCTTTTTAACTTCATCGGCATAGCGCGGGTTCTGGCCGGCATCCAGCGGGATTTTCTGATAGTTGGCGTAGTGCTGCGCGGCGATCTCCAGATCTTTTTGCGCCACGGCCACCAGCTCTTTCACGGTCGCGCCGCTGCCCATCTGGTTGGCGTCCAGCATGTAGCGAATGCCCGCCCGGTTCAGGGTGTTACGGGTTTGCAGCAGGTAGATCCAGCTCGCGTTCATCTCAGCCTGTTGCTGGCGGATGCGCTGCGAGGTGGCAAAATTATCTTTATCGTTTTTCAGGGCGCTGAAAAACAGGCCGCCTGACGCAAGTTGCAGTGCGCCGAACAACGCCAGCATGATGACCAGGCTGGTGACCACTTTCATTCGCTTTAACATGATGTCCCTTAGTAGGTGATTCAACTGAACATGTTATCGGCACCATGAAAGGGAACTTTATGCGGCATTTGCTGAAAAGCGCGGGCGGCAGGCCGGGCGCCTGCCGGGGGGAAAATCAGTAGTAGTTAATCTTGAATACCGTGGTGGCTTCCCACGGGCCGGGGGTGACCGTGCGGCCGGGGATTGGCAACAACCGGGCGGTAAAGGTTCTCTCCACGCTCAGCGAGTGGGTGCTGAAATCCGCGAACAGAAAATAGTGGTTGAAAACCAGCGGCGTTTTTGCCTCCAGGATGTTCAGCATCAGGCCGTTTTGCAGATCGAGGGCCGTATTGCCCGCCAGCAGCGGCTGGTCAGTGTAGAACTCCGCGGCCAGCCGGAACCCCATGCTGCAGGTGTGATCCTGTGTTTTGGTGGCAGTCACGGAAAAGGTACGCTCACGCGGCGCGTTTGTCAGGTCAGCGGCGCTGACGGTGCCGAAGTCCACGATCTGGTTCTCCGGGTGCACCGTCAGCGATGCGCCGCAGTCCAGCACGGTGATGTTATTAAGGCCGTTGAGGCGGTATTTCAGGTTGCGGGCGTCCGGCAACTGGTTGATGCCGCCTTTGCCGTCGAACTGCACCAGCGTATAACTGCCCAGCGCGCTCTGGTAGCCCGGTGGCGGCAGGCTGTTCAGTTTCACATAGAGGCGGAAACGTACGTTGAAGGCGCGCGAGGTGTGCACCTGGGCCGCATTCCCTGAGCAGAGTTTTTCAGGGTGTTTCCGCATTAAGTCCGGGTTCTGTGCCAGCACGTTGTTATCCACACACTGGTGGGTGTCCAGCCCATACAGGCCGCCTGCCGCATCAAACTGTTGGCCGTTAAAATTCACGCCCAGTTGGTAGTAGGGATCGGTTTGCGACGGATAAGGGTTGATCCAGGCGAAAACGTTCTCGCGTTCATGCTGGTCGGCCGTGTTGTTGTCGCAGTAGACGGTGAGGGTGTAGTCGCCGCTCTCCCAGATGATGTCGCCGGGTGTGGCGTTGGCAGGCACCGCAAACGGCTCGACCTGCGCGGTGACATCCACCGCCCCGCCCGGCCCGTTCAGGAAGCAATCCAGCGCCAGCGCCCGGCCGGTAAACAGCAACAGGCCGAGCAACAGCAGGGCCGCGCGCCTCATCGCCCCTCCCCCTTATCCGGCGTCACCCGGCAGGGCGCGCCCGCCGCACAGTCCACCGCCAGCATGTTCAGCGCGCCGTGGTCATTGATGTAGCCCAGCAGGAATGCCGGGTGCAGCGTGCCGTCAATGGCGGCGCTGGCGTTGCCGAACGGCGGCACCATCATGCCCCCAAACGCTTTTATGCCCGGCTGGCGGCGGTTGCCGACAAACCCGACCGTGATGTAGTAGGGCGTGGGGTTGCGCAATGTCAGTGCGGCCGCGCTGCGCGTCACCACAATGCGCTCCTGCCAGGGAATGGCAGGCAGGTTGGCGATGGCCGCCGGGCGGTAGAAGAGTTTGATGCGGCTTTGGGTCGCCATCTGCATGACGTTGCGCTGGCTGGCTTTGGGCGGCACTTCCCGCACATTGAAGTAGAACAGGCTTTCGCGATCGGCAGGCAGGGACGCCGCGCCCGGCTGGCGCACCAGTTTGACCTGGCTGTTGGCCTGCGGCTCCAGCCGCTGGAGCGGCGGCAGCGCCATAAACACCGACGCCGCCTTGTTGCCCGCGGCATCCTCGACCCAGGCGTGCGCCAGGTAGGGCAGCGCGCTGCTCTCGTTGGTCAGCATCAGGCTGACGCAGGCATCCGCCTCATAGGCGATAAGCCGGGTGCGGTCGAGGTTGACGGCAGCCTGGCTGGTTAACGCGGCGCAGAGCACGCCGGGCAATAACAGGAACGATCGCAGTTTCATCCTATAACTCCTTCAGGTAACAGGCGTTATCCGCCTGAAAATAATCAGTCACCGCACGGCAGCAGCAGCGTGCCACCGGTGGCGGGGAAGGTGTCCGGCAGCGTCAGGCGGCACGCCTTCCCCCTGCCCCACTGCACGTGGAGCACATGGCCCGGTGCAACGCCCTGCAAATAGGCCATCCCCGCCTCGCTGACCATGCCGACGCTGAGCGCCCGCGCCTCATCCACGATTTCCGCCCCCAGCGGCGGAAAGGTGCCGTCTGCCAGGCGGATAACCACCATGCCCTTCCCGCCCTGCACCGCATTCAGCGGCCGGTAACCAATGGCCCCTTCGGTGAAGGTCTGGCGCAGGACGTTGTTATGTACCGTGACGTCTTCAGGCAGATGGTTGACATCAACCCGCACCTCGGCGGGCTGGTAACTGTTGAGTGTGGGGATCACCGCCACGCCGAACGGGTTGGTGACGGCGCTGCCGTTATTGAGCGGGATCGCCGCGACGCCGTTGCCGTCCACCATCAGCCGGGGTTCATTGCCCTGGTTGTAGCGGTGCAGCGCCGCGCCGTAGCGGGTGGCGGTGATCGACCCGGCCCAGCCGGCGTTCACCGAGTAGTACGCCTGCTGCTTGTAACTGGCCGCCAGCGCCAGTTCACCCAGCGGGCTGCGCTGCTGGACGTTGCCGCGCGCCAGCATCCCCGGCTCACTGCCGCCGTGCTGGTGGCCCACACTCACCCCCCAGTTGCTGTCGCGGTCGGGGAAAGCGGCATAATTCAGCAGCTGATCCACCCCCTCACCCTGCTGCACGCTGTAGCTTAAGCGGTCGCCGTCATGGAGCGGCAGGCTGAAAGAGACATAGAACTGCTTGTCACTGCCGCCGGCCTCACTGCGGGTGCGGCCGGCGGAGAGCGAGGCAGAAAGGCTGCGCAACGGCCCGAGGTCAAACATCCGGCCCAGCGTCAGGGTGTAGGTATTTTCATCCGCGCCCTGCCAGTCGCGCTGGTTGCGCAGGCTGAGCGCCAGCGACACCTTCAGCGGCGTCATGTAGTGGTTGGCGATGAGGTTAACGGACTGTTTTTCGGCGCGGCCCTGCGCCGGCCCGCCACGGGCCAGATCCGCCAGCGAGAGGAAATGCGGGTCAGCATAACGGTCGCCGGAGAGCGCAATCCCGCTGTTGCCGGCGGCAAACCGTTTGTTGTAGCTGAGCCGGTAACGTGTGCCGCGCACGGCAGCCTGATGCGGCAACGTCGCCTGGGCCTGGGTGACGTCAAACGAGACCGCCCCCAGGTGCATCAGGTTCTGCCCCGCCCCCAGCGACAGCGCCCGGTAGTCGCTGCCGCTGGTCAGCAGGCCGCCATACAACGACGTCTGGTTAAACGCCCCCCAGGAGAATTCGCCGCTGTAAAAGTCCGGCTCCCGCGCCGCGCCGCCCGGCTGCCCGGTTAACCGGCCACCGGCGAGTTTGTACCGCCACTGCCCTTTGCGGGTCAGGAACGGCACGCCCGCGGCCTCCACCGTAAAGGTGGTGCGGCTGCCGTCCTCTTCGGTGACGGCCACCTCCAGCGCACCCTGATAGGCTTCGCTGAGATCCTGGATCAGGAAGGGGCCGGGCGGCACGTCCGTCTGGTAGAGGGTGCGGCCGTTCTGGCTGAGCGTGACGCGGGCATGGGTTCTGGCCATGCCGCTGACCTGCGGCGCGTAGCCGCGCAAATGGTAGGGCAGCATCCGTTCGTCGCTCTCCAGCGCAGCGCCGGTGAACGCGAAGCCGTCGAAAATATCGGAGTGAAGATCGGTTTCGCCCAGGGTGAGTTTGCCGTTGACTGACGGCAGCGGGCGGAAGGCATAGAGGCGCGACGGGCTGAGGCGGTGGTCCTCGTCTCCGGCATCATCACCGGTAAAGTAGTGCAGATCGCTGCGTAACCGCCAGGCCCCGAGGTTGACCCCGGCGGTGCCGTAGGCATCAAGAGTGTTGCGCGCCCCGCCCTGCTGCGGCGCGTAATGGGCGGCAAACAGGTTGTAGTCAAGAAAAGCGCCGCCGATGCCGTGGTGCCACAGGGCGCGCGGCACGCCCTGGCGGTCGGTATAGGCCAGCCACGCCTGCGGCACGGTAATGGCCAGCGTCTGGCTGGCGCGATCGAGGGTGAAAGTGATACCGGGCTGGGCGGCAAAAGAGACGCAGCCCTGCACCAGCGGCAACGTACGGCGGATCGCCGGTTGCAGGCCCAGGGCGTCAGCCAGGGTGTCAGGAATACAGGGTTGCGGCCCGATGGCCTGCGGGGCGGCACGCCAGGCCAGCAGCACCGGGTCAGGCAGGGGCTGGCCGTTGACCGTGACGTTGACCAGATATTCCCCCGCCATCATGCTGCCGGGGTCGGCAAATGCCGCCAGGTCGATATTATGGCGCGCGTCAGCGTCCAGGGCATGGAGATTAAATTCAGTGGCGCTCAGCGGAAAAGAGAGAATAAGCAGCGGCAGGAACGTGCTTATTATCCCTGTTCTGACAGACAAACTGATTAACGGCATAATAATCTGGCTGGTCGGCAGGAAATAAACGCCGGGGGTTACCCCGGCGGTGGCAATAAACGGCGTAACGCCGTAAAGCGGCAATCAGAGATATTCGAGGACGTAATGCGCGGACGCTTCTACATCACCCGGTGTCGGGGCGCCGCCCACCGGCTCCATATGGGCTTTGAATTTCAGGATCTGGGTTTTGTTAGTCCCGACCAAAGGCACCTCAACCGTGGAGCCGATGCCGATATGCTGTTCGTTTTCCTGCATCAGCCGTACGCCCACATGCTGTGCGCCGCCCGCGTGCAGGTTAGCCAGCAGGTCGGTATTTTCTGCGGTAACGTTCGTGCTCTCGAATTTCACTTTTACTTTGGTAACAGGGGTTTCGCCGCCCAGCACGCAATCATTCAGCTGGATGTTGACCGGCACGGCAGCAGAGACGCCGGTGGCCAGTGCCTTATCAGAGACTTCACCCAGAGAGACCTGGAGATCCACACTCTCCGGATCCACAGAACACGGCGCATTGATAACCACGCCTTTGAACGTAATTTTTCCCTGGCCCTGGCCCGGATCTGCGGCGGCTCCCGTGGTCATCAACAGGGCAGACACCGCCAGGCAGAGCAGACTTTTCTTTATCGACAGCATTATTATTTCCTTATATTTTCAAAACACGCCGGACTGTGCCAAATGGCACAGTCACCTTATGCAGGCGTGGATAGTAAATAGTGCTATTTCACTTCACAATTAAAAGTGAATACAAAATGACTTATTGAAAAATAAATAGCGGGGATTATTAATAATTTTAATGGTGATTGCTTTGAGAAAAAAACAGGAAGAAATAAGAATCAGGGGGAATAACGCACAGGATAATAGAGGATGCGGCGGATAAGACAATATTGTCAGAGAAAAAAACCCCTTTTCCCGTGGGAAAAGGGGTTTTTCATCAGGCTTTGGCGACCACTTCCATCAGGGCCATCTCTTCGCTGCTGAGCAGCTTTTCGATGTCCACCAGGATCAGCATCCGCTCGCCGAGGGAGCCGAGGCCGGTGAGGTATTCCGTTGCCAGCGTCACCGCAAATTCCGGTGCCGGGCGGATCTGCTCCGTGGTGAGTGACAGCACGTCAGAGACGCCGTCCACCACGATGCCTACCACACGCTGCTCAAAATTGAGCACGATCACCACGGTGTTGTCATTGTACTCGACGCCCTGCTGGGCAAATTTCACCCGCAGATCGATGATCGGCACAATTACGCCGCGCAGGTTGGTGACGCCTTTAATAAAGGAGGGGGTGTTGGCGATGCGCGTTACCTGATCGTAACCGCGGATCTCCTGCACCTTGAGGATATCAATCCCGTACTCCTCGTCACCCAGCGTAAAGATCAGGAACTCCTGTCCTACCGTTTCGCCCGCCAGTTTTGTCACAGTTGCCAGTCCTGCCATGTTAGTTACCCTACTCGTTATGCGGCTCTAGATAATGGGGCGGCCTCAGGCGGCCACACCCGATACCCGTTTTTCACGGTTCAGCGCCTGAAGCGCGGAGACATCAACGATCAGCGCCACGCTGCCGTCGCCCAGAATGGTGGCGGCGGAGATGCCCGGCACCTTGCGGTAGTTGCTTTCCAGGTTTTTCACCACCACCTGATGCTGGCCGATCAGCTGATCAACCAACAGGGCGTAGCGGCGACCGGCGCTTTGCAGGATCACCACAATGCCCTGCGTGGCCTCGGTGCGGGCCTCTGCCACGTCAAATACCCGGAACAGCTCCACCAGCGGCAGGTATTCGCCGCGCACCTGCAACACGCGCTCGCCCCCGGCCAGCGGGTGCAGATCTTCTGCCAGCGGTTGCAGGGACTCCATCACCGCGTTGAGCGGCAGAATGAAGACTTCCTGCCCGACCTTCACGGACATGCCGTCCAGGATCGCCAGCGTCAGCGGCAGCAGAATGCGGATGGTGGTGCCTTTACCCTGCTGGGAGTGGATCTCCACATGGCCGCCCATCTCCTGGATGTTCCGTTTCACCACGTCCATCCCGACCCCACGGCCGGACACGTCGGTGACCTGTTCTGCGGTGGAGAAGCCTGGGGCGAAAATCAGCATCCCGACCTCTTCATCCGTCATGCTCTCGCTGACCGGCAGCCCCGAGGAGGCCGCTTTCGCCAGGATACGCTCACGGTTTAGCCCGGCACCGTCATCGATAACCTCGATGCAGATATTGCCGCCCTGGTGCTCTGCGGAGAGGATCAGGTTGCCGACCGGGTTTTTGCCGTTGGCCTCGCGGGTCGCGGCGTTTTCGATGCCGTGGTCGAGGCTGTTGCGCACCAGGTGGGTGAGCGGATCGATAATGCGTTCAATCAGGCTCTTGTCCAGCTCCGTGGAGCTGCCCTGCAAGGTGAGCTCCACCTGCTTGTTCAGTTTGCTGGCGAGATCGCGCACCAGGCGCGGGAAGCGGCTGAACACATATTCCATCGGCATCATACGGATAGACATCACCGATTCCTGCAGATCGCGGGCGTTGCGCTGCAACTGCCCCATGCTGTTCAGCAGGTCGCCGTGGTTGACCGGGTCCAGGGTGCCGGAGCGCTGCGCCAGCATCGACTGGGTAATCACCAGCTCACCGACCAGGTTAATCAGCTGGTCCACCTTCTCCACGGCCACGCGGATGCTGGTAGATTCTGCGGCTTTGGCCGCTTTCGGCGCTTTCGGCGCCTCGGCTTTGGCTGCCGCCGGCACTACCGGGGCGGGGGCCGGCGCTGCCGGGGCCTCGGCGGCCGGGGTGCTCACGGCGGTTGCCGGGGCCGCAGTGGCGTCTGCCTGGCTGATGCTGATCTGTTCCGGTTCCAGCACGAAGCAGAGCACTGCGCTGATGTCATCCGCGCCCACGGACGTCACCAGGGTGACGTCCAGCGTGCTGTCGGTCTGTTGCGGCTGGGTCACCTCGCCGAGGTTGCCCAGCTCCTCGAGCATCAGCGGGATCTCCTGCGGCTTCAGCCCGCTCAGGCGGATCTGCAAACCGCCGCCGGCGGCAGGGGTTGCGGCCGGGGTAGCCGGTGTTGCGGCGGGTGCGGCGGCAGCCGGTGCCGCGGCAGGGGCGGCCGCAGCCTCCCCGCCCTGTGCTTCCAGCGCCAGCTGGCGCAGGGCGGCGCAGATATAGGTAAAGCTCTCTGCGTCCGGTTCCTGGGAGGATTTATAGGCGTCCAGCTGCTCCTGCATAATATCTTTGGTTTCCAAAAACAGGTTGATGATCTCGGTGCTGAGCTGCATTTCACTGCGGCGCGCGCCGTCCAGCAGGTTTTCCAGCAGGTGGGTTGTCTCCTGCAAGATTGAAAAACCAAAGGTTGCTGCCCCGCCCTTTATCGAGTGCGCCGCGCGGAAAATCGCGTTGAGCTGTTCGATGTCCGGGCTGTGCGGGTCAAGCAGCAGCAGGTGCTGCTCCATATCCGCCAGCAATTCATCCGCTTCGTCGAAAAACGTCTGATAAAAATCACTGATATCCATGCTCACGGTGTCACCTCTGCTGTGAGTCGCGGCTGCCCGGTGCAGCCTGGCTGTCCGGTGCGGCCGGCAGCGCGGCGGTAGGCCGCGCTGCCTGAGTGGCCGCCGGCACAGGGGCCGCTACCGGGGTCGGTTGTTGAGTCGGTTGTTGAGCCGGTGCGGCATCGGCGGGCGTCGCCGGCGCCGCTGCCGCAGACGGTTGGCCCGTTGCCGGGTCAGCCGGCGCGGACGGTGCCGCCGCGCCGCCCTGACCGGCCGGAACCAGGGTTTTCAGCACGTCGGGCTGGCTGATGGCCACCGCCGCGCTTTCGCTGTTTTCACGCTCGATGTGCGCCTGCGCCTCTTTATTCAGCACCAGGATGCTGATACGGCGGTTGATGGCGTCATCGGCCTGGTGATCCTTAAGCTGCATGGTGGAGCCCAGCCCCATCACCCGCAGCACTTTGCCCTCGGTGAGGCCGCCATACACCAGCTCACGGCGGCTGGCGTTGGCGCGGTCTGCCGAGAGTTCCCAGTTGCTGTAGCCGCGCTCCCCGGTGACGTACGGCAGGTCATCGGTGTGCCCGGCCAGGCTGATTTTGTTCGGGAAGTGATCCAGAATCGGCGCAATGGCGCGCAGGATGTCACGCATGTACGGCTCCACCTGCGCGCTGCCGGTGCGGAACATCGGCCGGTTCTGGCTGTCGATGATCTGGATACGCAGCCCCTCTTCCGTCAGCGTGATCAGCAGGTGCGGGCGCAGGGCGCGCAGGCGCGGATCGGACTCCAGCAACTGGTCGAGGTCCTCATGCAGTTTCTCGAGTTTCGCGTTCTCGGCGATCTGCTCGGCGTGGTTCGGCGTCGATTTATGCACTTCGCCCTCCTGGCGCGTCGGGTCATCACCGCCGCCGGGGATCGGGCTTTCGCTGTCGCTGCTGCGCTGGCCGCCGGTAATGGCGACCTTCAGCGGCGTGCGGAAATATTCGGCGATCTGCGTCAGCTCTTTCGGGCTGGCGATGGAGATCAGCCACATCACCAGGAAGAACGCCATCATCGCCGTCATAAAGTCAGCGTATGCGATCTTCCATGATCCCCCGTGGTGGCCGCCGCCATGCTTGGCTTTCTTCTTTTTAACCACGATCACCGGGTGATTTTGCTGTTTCATGCCTTCTCTTCCGCTGTCTGACCAGCCGGGGATTTGGTTTTGCGCACGTGTTCTTCCAGCTCAACGAAGGACGGGCGCTCGCTGGTGTAAAGGGTCTTACGGCCGAACTCCACCGCAATCTGCGGCGCATAACCGTTAATGCTCGACAGCAACGTCACTTTGATGCACTGCATCATTTTGACGTTTTCGGCACATTTCTGGCGCAGCACTGAGGCCAGCGGCGAGATGAAACCGTACGCCAGCAGGATGCCGAGGAAAGTCCCGACCATCGCGTGGGCAATCAGCTCACCCAGCTCCGCCGCCGGGCGATCCGCCGAGGCCAGTGCGTGTACCACGCCCATCACCGCCGCCACGATGCCGAACGCCGGCAGCGAGTCACCGATCATCGACAGGCTGCCTGCCGGCACTTCGCTCTCGTGTTCGAAGGTTTCGATCTCTTCGTCCATCAGCGCTTCGATTTCATGGGAGTTCATGTTGCCGCTCACCATCAGGCGCAGATAGTCGGTGATGTATTCCATCAGCACTTTATCGGCCAGAATGCGCGGATAATTAGAGAAAATTTCGCTGTCCGGTGGGGAGTCGATATCGCGCTCCAGTGACAACATGCCTTGCTGGCGCGATTTGGCCAGCAGGCGGTAAAGCAGGCCCATCACATCCATGTAGACTGCTTTGTTGTATTTCGAGCCGCGCATCAGCTTCGGCAGCGCGCGCATGGTGGCCTTGATCGACTTGCCGTTGTTGCCCACGAAGAAGGCGCCCACGGCCGCGCCGCCGATGATGACCAGCTCAGAGGGTTGATAGAGCGCGCCGAGTTCACCACCGACCATCATGTAGCCGCCCAGGACGGCGCCTAATACCAGGATGTAACCTATGATAACTAACACGATGATTCCTTAATAAAGTGGTTGGAAAGGCGGGGTGTTGCGCACAGCGGGAGAGGCCGGGCGTACGCCACGGACACGGAACATCGGGGGGGTGGTGCTTGCTGAACCGGGCCGGCCTGTTGCCGGCCCCAATTCAGTAGGTTGCCGTTATTCCGCTCAAACTGCGCGCTTGACCTGTTCGTCCAGCGTTTGAGGAGTTATATCGGCCATTTGCGGCGAAAGTTTACGTCTTTTTACTGCGCGGGACGGCGGCTGGCACAGGCTGCACACAAAGGTGTTGGCCGGATGGTGCGCATGGGTGATAAACGCGCCGCTGCAACAGGTGCAACCGGACATCTGCAACATGCCGCTGTCCACAAAACGCACCAGCGTCCAGGCGCGGGTCAGCGCCAGCACCGGGGCTTCACCCGCCTGTTGCGGGCACTGCTCCAGGTAGAGGCGGTAGGCTTTGATCACCGCTTCCACGCCGTTGCAACGCCCTTTCTGCGTCAGGAACAGGTAGATGTTATAGAACATCGACGAGTGGATATTCTGTTCCCAGGTCATGAACCAGTCGGTCGAAAACGGCAGCATCCCTTTCGGCGGCGGGCTGCCGCGCAACTCTTTATAGAGTTTGATCAGGCGGCCGCGGCTGAGCTGGGTTTCACTCTCCAGCATCTGCAGGCGCGCACCGAGGGTGATCAGCTCCATCGCCAGGTGGATATCTTTGGCTTCCTGAACAATGCTTTTCTCGCTCATCACATTGCCCTTTTCTTTTGCGCTGCGGCGGCGGAATCCGCCTGTGCCTGGTTTTTCAGCATATTGCTGGAGAGCAGGATACCGGTATGGATCTGCTGGAGGTCGTCCACGCGTGAGGCCTGGGTCAGGCGCTCAATCGATTTGTGGTCGTCAAAACGGAACTGACAAAGCAGTTGGTTGGTTTCCGCCAGCTTGACCATCTGCGGCAGGGTTAGCTGCGCCAATGCATCTGCCATGGCCTCATCAATTCCCAGCCGGAACATGGCTGCATCTTTTTCGTCATTGATTAAACGCTGTGCTAAAAGCAGATACGACAAGTTAATGTCATAAATATGTTTGAGTAATTCGGACATACTCAGTAACCCCGCCTGGCTGATTATGTTTCTTAACATAAACAGCTAAAAAGTATATTTCACGCCTCAGGTAAATTCCCAAGACTGACCCTGGTAATTGCGCCGTAACCGGCCAAATTCGTGTTCCTGGTATACAGAAAAAAACGCTTGACAGCGTCAAAACCGATGGTTTGGTCAAAGAAATCTAACGTTTTTAAGAGACATTTTCGTACTGAAACTGTTTCGCCTTTGAAACGCTTTTACACACTTTCTTAGGATTATTCCTAATTGGCGCAACTCTACTCTTGATGGCGGTAGCTGCACAACGGAGGCGGGTAAGAATTTTCGAAAAAGTGTGATGTAAGTCACAAAAATAAAATAAATATTAGCCCGAAAAGCGTAAAAGTTTCGTTTAGGTCATAAAAATGCAGTTTAAAAATCATGCCAATGTAAAAATCTGGCTAAAAACACCCACTTTAAAGGCAAATATCTGCCCTTTTTGAGATCATTTCGAACTTGTGAATAAGAAAGCGGAATCAGCAGCGTTTCATGCTGGTATTAGCGCAAATTCATAGCATCGCGTGCTGATTTAACGAAATTGGCAGGAAGCTGAATCGAATCAATCGCCTAGGATTTAACCTGATAATTTAGGTTAAGGCGTGGGGATAAACAGGTTGTTTTTTGTACAAATGTACGGGGAAGGTTAAGAACAACTTTTGGTTGGCGGCAACAAGACAGGAAACGTAAAAAAATGTGTCTGGGACGATAAGATGCCTCCCGGCCGGAGGGCAGGACAGGCAAAAAGAGTTTAATAGATGCGAATGGATATTATTTAATACGTGGCATACCTTTTATCGGCATTAATTAAAAAAGCTTTAGCGTTAAATGAGAAAAAAAATAAAAAAGGGCGGATTCCTCTTTCTATTTCTTCATATTTACACTTTCTTAACAGTCCCGACATTTTTACGTCATCTTTTATTGTGTGACTGCCCTCACCTTTATTGGGTGGGGTCTGCCCTCACCCGCCCTGTGCTGAGGGGCTGTACAGGGGCTGTTGCTGATAAACACGGCGGCGGTTGCCGGTAAGCAGGCCAGGAACGACGCGAGGACACGGCGGGCCGGGCGCACACCCGCGGCTCACAAGGGGACGGGGATGGACATAAGCAGAAAGGCGACAGGGGAAATGTCAGGGCAACCCGCGGACTGCCCTGTTTGTCGGTGGGGGTGATCAGCTGACCGGCATCCGGTCTGGGTCAGGGAACTGATAGGTAAAACCGAGATCGCGGCAGATGCGGCTGCCGTCTACAATCTTTCCGGCACTGCCGTCGTCGGCATCGAACTGCGGCGGTGTCAGCCCCAGCCGTTTTGCAGCACTGCGGTAAAACACCTGCTTCTGCGGGTGCTGCGGCGCGCAGAGGTTATAGGTGCGGTTGCCGTCCGGCCGGCGGAGCAGCAACTGGATCGCAGCGATCACGTCATCCTGATGCACCAGGTTTACGCCATGCGAACCGTTTTTAATGCCGCTCTTCCCGGCCAGGAAACGCCCTGGGTGGCGGTCCTGCCCCACCAGCCCGCCGAGGCGCAGAATATCCACCGCAATATTGGGCAACCGGTGCAGCCAGACTTCCAGCTCCGCCAGCGCGCGGCCGCTGTGAGTCACCGGGTCGAGCGGGCTCTCTTCATCCACTTCCCGCGGCTGGTCACCATACACTGCGGTGGAACTGGTCACGATAATCCGTTTCACCTGATGCGCCAGCGCGCTGTCCACCAGCAACTGTACGGCTTGCAGGTAGAGGCGGCTGCCCTCCGGCGTGCGGCGTGCCGGCAGGGTGATCACCAGCGCGTCCACCTCCAGCAGCTGCGCCAGATCCTCTGCATCCCCCGCCATTTCCGGTGTAATCTCCAGCGGGTAACAGTCGATCCCGGCCATGCGCGCCGCATCCACCCCGTCCGGTGTGGTTTTGCTGCCGACGACCTGCATCCCCTGGGCGGTCAGTGCCAGCGCCAGCGGCATCCCCAGCCAGCCTAAGCCGACAATTGCGACCTTGTTTATCGCCACATTTTCCATCTTTCTTCTCCTGCGGTGGCCTGTTTCTCATTGCCACGCTACGCCGCCCGGCCCCTGCCGACAATAGGACTGGCCTGAGAGCGGCGCATAGCAATACCTTCCGCCTATTCTATTCCCCTCAGTGATGAATAAGCGGCCGGAATGAAAATAAATCATCCAGCTAAAAAAAGGTTGCGTGACGCCGTGATGATGGTTTAGGTTAATCAACAGTTAAATCTGAATCGGCCTGTGCGCCGGTTAACCCAAACAGACGAGAAAAATTATGAATCGCGTTCAGTTCAACCACCATCATCACCATCACCCTGACTAGTCTTTCAGGCGATGTGTGCTGGAAGACGTTTAACGAATCTTCCAGTGGCGGCAGAACGCGACAGAAAAGCCCCCGGAAGATTCTTCCGGGGGCTTTTTTTTTAACCCCTTCATCAGAAAGAATTTTTTTACATCACTATTACGGGTAAGAGGGCGTCACCATGTTGGATAAAACACGTTTACGGATAGCCATGCAGAAATCGGGTCGCCTGAGCGAGGAGTCACAGGAGCTGCTGGCGCGCTGCGGGATCAAAATCAACCTGCAACAACAGCGCCTGATTGCGTTCGCAGAGAATATGCCGATCGACATCCTGCGCGTGCGGGATGATGACATCCCCGGCCTGGTCATGGATGGCGTGGTGGATCTCGGCATCATCGGCGAGAACGTGCTGGAAGAGGAGCTGCTCAGCCGCCGCGCCCAGGGCGAAGACCCGCGCTACACCACCCTGCGCCGCCTGGACTTCGGTGGGTGCCGTTTGTCACTGGCTGCCGCGCTGGATTTCGATTACACCGGCCCGCGCAGTTTGCAGAATGCCCGCATTGCCACCTCTTACCCGCACATTCTTAAGCAATACTTAGACAAACAGGGTGTGGCGTTCAAAGCCTGCCTGCTGAACGGCTCGGTGGAAGTGGCCCCGCGTGCCGGCCTGGCGGATGCGATTTGCGATCTGGTTTCCACCGGCGCCACGCTTGAGGCCAACGGCCTGCGTGAAGTCGAGGTGATTTACCGCTCCAAAGCCTGTTTGATCCAGCGCGACGGCGAAATGCCGCAGGAGAAACAGCTGCTGATTGACCGGCTGATGACCCGTATCCACGGCGTGATCCAGGCGCGTGAATCCAAATACATCATGATGCACGCGCCGAGCGAGCGGCTGGAAGAGGTGATCGCCCTGCTGCCGGGGGCGGAGCGCCCGACCATCCTGCCGCTGGCCGGTGACCAGAACCGCGTGGCGATGCACATGGTCAGCAGTGAAACCCTGTTCTGGGAAACCATGGAGAAGCTGAAAGCCCTGGGTGCCAGTTCGATTCTGGTGCTGCCGATTGAGAAGATGATGGAGTAACCATGCGCGCATTCGATCAGATTATTGACTGGCAACAGTGCAGCGCCGCCGAACAGCAGGCGTTGCTGACCCGCCCGGCGGTGTCCGCCTCGGCGCGGATCACCGAGGCCGTCCAGACGATCTTAAGCCGGGTCAGGCAGGAAGGCGATGCCGCGCTGCGCGACTTCAGCGCCCAGTTCGACAAAGTGTCGATTGACGCGATCCGCGTCAGCGACGACGAGATCACGGCCGCCGCCGCCCGCCTGGGTGATGACGTGAAACAGGCGATGGCCGTGGCCGTGCGTAATATCGAAACCTTCCACAACGCGCAGAAACTGCCGGTGGTGGATGTGGAAACCCAGCCGGGCGTGCGCTGCCAGCAAGTGACCCGCCCGATTGACGCCGTGGGCCTCTATATTCCCGGCGGCTCCGCGCCCCTGCCCTCCACGGTGCTGATGCTCGGCACGCCGTCACGTATTGCCGGTTGCCGCCGCGTGGTGCTCTGCTCCCCGCCGCCGATTGCCGATGAGATCCTTTACGCGGCCCAGCTGTGCGGGATTCAGGAAGTGTTCCAGATCGGCGGCGCGCAGGCGATTGCCGCGATGGCGTTCGGCACCGGCAGCGTGCCGAAAGTGAATAAAATCTTCGGGCCGGGCAATGCCTATGTGACCGAAGCGAAACGCCAGGTAAGCCAGCAACTCGACGGCGCGGCCATCGACATGCCGGCCGGGCCGTCTGAAGTGCTGGTGATTGCCGACAACGGCGCGACCCCGGCGTTTGTCGCCTCGGATTTGCTGTCACAGGCGGAGCACGGCCCCGATTCCCAGGTGGTGCTGCTGACGCCGGATCGCGCCCTGGCAGAGGCGGTGGCCAAGGCGGTAGAAGAGCAGCTCGCGACGCTCTCCCGCAGTAAGATCGCCCGCCAGGCGCTGGCCGAAAGCCGCTTGATTGTGGCGCGTGATCTGGCGCAGTGCGTGGAAATCAGCAACCGTTACGGGCCGGAGCACCTGATCCTGCAAACCCGCGACCCGGATGCGCTGGTTGACAGCATCACCAGCGCCGGGTCGGTGTTCCTCGGCGACTGGTCGCCGGAGTCCGCGGGCGATTACGCCTCCGGCACCAACCACGTGCTGCCGACCTACGGCTACACCGCGACCCACTCCAGCCTCGGGCTGGCGGATTTCCAGAAACGGATGACGGTGCAGAAACTGACCCCGCAGGGGCTGCTGCAACTCGCGCCAACCATTGAAACACTGGCCCAGGCGGAGCAGCTGACCGCCCACAAAAACGCCGTGACCCTGCGCGTGGCCGCCCTCCGGGAGAAACAACAATGACCGATCGTGACGACATCAGCGCGCTGGCCCGCGCCAATGTGCGGGAACTGACGCCTTACCAGTCCGCCCGCCGCCTCGGCGGCAACGGTGATGTCTGGCTGAATGCCAATGAATACCCACAAGCGCCGCATTTTGAGCTGACCGCCCAGACGTTTAACCGCTACCCGGAGTGCCAGCCGAAACAGGTGATCACCCGTTACGCGGCCTATGCCGGGCTGCGGCCGGAACAGGTGCTGGTGAGCCGCGGGGCAGATGAGGGCATTGAGCTGCTGATCCGCGCCTTCTGCGAGCCGGGCCGGGATGCCGTGCTCTACTGCCCGCCGACGTACGGCATGTATGGCGTCAGCGCTGAAACCTTTGGCGTTGAGCGCCGCACCGTGCCCGCCAGACGCGACTGGCAGCTTGACCTGCCGGCGATTGCGCAGAGCCTCGACGGCGTCAAACTGGTCTATATCTGTAGCCCGAATAACCCGACCGGCAACCTGATTGACCCGGCCACGCTCCGCGAAGTGCTGGAGATGACGCGCGGCCGGGCGATCGTCGCCATCGACGAAGCCTATATTGAGTTCTGCCCACAGGCCAGCGTGACCGGCTGGCTGGCCGAGTACCCGCACCTGGCCGTGCTGCGCACGCTCTCCAAAGCCTTTGCGCTGGCCGGGCTGCGTTGCGGCTTCACGCTGGCGAATGAGGCGTTGATTACGCTGTTGCTAAAAGTGATCGCCCCCTACCCGCTCTCCACCCCGGTGGCGGACATCGCCGCGCAGGCGCTGAGCGGGCAAGGCATCGCGGCAATGCGCGCCCACGTGGCCGGCATACTGGAGAGCCGCGCCTGGCTGGTGCAGGCACTGCAACAGTGCGACGGCGTAGAACAGGTGTTTGCCAGCGAGAGCAACTATGTGCTGGCCCGCTTCACCGATTCCGCCACGGTATTTAAATCCTTATGGGATCAGGGCATTATCCTGCGTGACCAGAACAAACAGCCGGGACTGGCCGGATGCCTGCGCATCACGGTCGGCACCCCGGACGAGTGCCGCCGGGTGATTGACGCCCTGCGCGCGCTGCCGGCCGCGGCCGCCCCCCTTAACAGCCCCAGCAAGGAGCCGATGTGAGCGAGAAGTTTTTGTTTATTGACCGTGACGGTACGATGATTGCCGAGCCGCCGGAGGATTTCCAGGTTGACCGGCTGGATAAGCTGGCGCTGGAGCCGGATGTGATCCCGGCGCTGCTGGCGCTTCAGGCGGCAGGCTACCGGCTGGTGATGATCACCAACCAGGATGGCCTCGGCACCGACAGCTTCCCGCAGGAAGATTTTGATCCGCCGCATAACCTGATGATGCAGATCCTGACCTCACAGGGCATCCATTTCGATGAGACGCTGATCTGCCCGCACCTGCCGTCAGACCACTGCGCCTGCCGCAAGCCGCGCACCGCGCTGGTGGCCGCCTATCTGGAGAGCGGCGTGATGAACACCGCCAACAGTTATGTGATCGGCGATCGCGAGACGGACATGGTGCTGGCGCAGAACATGGGCATCGTCGGGTTGCGCTACCAGCGCGACGCGCTGAACTGGAAAGCGATTGAGCAACAGCTGACCCAGCGCGACCGCCACGCCCAGGTCAAACGCGTGACGCGTGAAACCGCCATCGAGGTGGATGTCTGGCTGGACCGTGAAGGCGACAGCAAGATCAAAACCGGCGTCGGCTTCTTTGACCATATGCTTGACCAGATCGCCACCCACGGCGGTTTCCGCATGAATATTGACGTCAACGGCGATCTCTACATCGACGATCACCACACGGTGGAAGACACCGCGCTGGCGCTCGGCGAGGCGCTGAACAAAGCCCTGGGTGACAAGCGCGGCATCGGCCGTTTCGGCTTCGTCCTGCCGATGGACGAGTGCAAAGCCAGCTGTGCGCTGGACATCTCCGGCCG
This sequence comes from Chimaeribacter arupi, assembly GCF_002858805.1. Lineage (GTDB taxonomy): Bacteria > Pseudomonadota > Gammaproteobacteria > Enterobacterales > Enterobacteriaceae > Chimaeribacter > Chimaeribacter arupi. The sequence goes on along the minus strand of NZ_PJZI01000016.1, from coordinate 75,425 downwards.
CCCGCACCTGGAATTCAAGGCAGAGTTCAGCTACCAACGCGTGGGCGACCTCAGCACCGAGATGGTGGAGCACTTCTTCCGCTCGCTCTCGTATGCAATGGCCTGCACCCTGCACCTGAAAACCAAAGGCAAGAATGATCACCACCGTGTGGAGAGCCTGTTCAAAGCCTTTGGCCGTACCCTGCGCCAGGCAATCAAGGTGGACGGCAACACCCTGCCGAGCTCAAAAGGAGTGCTGTGATGAACGTGGTGATTCTGGATACCGGTTGCGCCAACCTCTCTTCGGTGAATTACGCCATCCAGCGGCTGGGCTACCAGCCTGTGGTGAGCCGTGATGCCGACGTGGTGCTGCGCGCAGACAAGCTGTTCCTGCCCGGCGTAGGCACCGCGCAGGCAGCGATGGATCAGCTCGAACAGCGTGACCTGATCGACCTGATCAAAGCCTGCACCCAGCCGGTGCTCGGCATCTGCCTGGGTATGCAGCTGCTGGCCTCCTCCAGTGAGGAGAACGGCGGCGTGCCGACGCTGGGCATTATTGATACGCCGGTCATCAAAATGGAAGATCGCGGCCTGCCGCTGCCGCACATGGGCTGGAACCAGGTGACGGCCAACGCTGACAGCCACCTGTTCCGCGGCATTGCTGATGATGCCTACTTCTATTTTGTCCACGGATACGCCATGCCCGTATGCACCGATACCATCGCTCAGGCCAATTACGGCGAACCCTTCACCGCCGCCGTCGCCAAAGACAACTTCTTCGGCGTGCAGTTTCACCCCGAGCGCTCCGGTGCCGCGGGCGCGCAACTGCTGAAAAACTTTCTGGAGATGTGAGCAGCATGATTATTCCCGCATTGGATCTGATCGACGGCAGCGTCGTCCGGCTGCATCAGGGCGACTATGGCCAGCAGCGCGACTACGGCAACACCCCGCTGCCGCGTTTGCAGGATTATCAGCAACAAGGGGCGCAGGTGCTGCACCTGGTGGATCTTACCGGCGCGAAAGACCCTGCCGCGCGCCAGATCCCGCTGCTGCGCAGCCTGCTGGCCGGGGTCAGCGTGCCGGTACAGGTCGGCGGCGGTATCCGCACTGAGCAGGATGTTGAGGCGCTGCTGGCCGCCGGCGCAGCCCGCGTGGTGGTGGGCTCCACCGCCGTGAAAGAACAAAAAACCGTGCAGGGCTGGTTTGAGCGCTTCGGCGCTGACGCGCTGGTGCTGGCACTGGATGTGCGCATTGATGCGGCCGGCACCAAACAGGTGGCCGTGAGCGGCTGGCAGGAGAACTCCGACGCCACGCTGGAACAGCTGGTGGAGGCGTACCTGCCGTTTGGCCTGAAACATGTGCTCTGTACCGATATTTCGCGTGACGGCACGCTGGCCGGCTCCAACGTGGCCCTTTACCGCGACGTCAGCCGCCGTTACCCGCAGGTGGCGTTTCAGGCTTCCGGCGGCATCGGCAACCTGGACGACATCGCAGCCCTGCGCGACAGCGGCGTACAGGGTGTGATTGTGGGGCGTGCCCTGCTGGAAGGTAAATTCAACGTGAAAGAGGCGATCGCATGCTGGCAAAACGGATAATTCCCTGTCTCGATGTAAAAGACGGCCAGGTGGTCAAGGGCGTGCAGTTCCGCAACCATGAGATCATCGGTGACATCGTGCCGCTGGCGCAGCGCTACGCACAGGAAGGCGCGGACGAGCTGGTGTTTTATGACATCACCGCCTCGTCAGACGGCCGGGTAGTGGATAAAAGCTGGGTGGCGCGGGTGGCGGAAGTGATCGACATCCCGTTCTGCGTGGCGGGCGGCATCAAAACCGCCGACGACGCGGCGCAGATCCTGTCGTTCGGCGCGGATAAGATTTCGATCAACTCCCCGGCCCTGGCGGACCCGTCGCTGATCACCCGGCTGGCCGACCGCTTCGGTGTGCAGTGCATTGTGATCGGCATCGATACCTGGTTTGACGCCGACACCGGCCTCTACCACGTCAACCAGTACACCGGTGACGAGAGCCGTACCAAAGTCACCACCTGGCAGACGCTGGACTGGGTCAAGGAGGTGCAGGCACGCGGCGCAGGCGAGATTGTACTGAACATGATGAACCAGGACGGCGTGCGCAACGGCTATGATCTGACCCAGCTGAAGCTGGTGCGGGACGCCTGCCATGTGCCGCTGATCGCCTCCGGCGGCGCCGGGACGATGGAACACTTCCTGGCCGCCTTCAAGGTCGCCGGGGTAGACGGCGCGCTGGCGGCCTCGGTGTTCCATAAACAAATTATCAATATCGGCGAGCTGAAAACCTACCTGGCTGAGAACGGCGTGGAGATCCGACTGTGTTAACTGAACAGCAAAAGGCCCAGCTTGACTGGGCAAAAACCGACAACCTGATGCCGGCCATCATCCAGCACGCCGTGTCCGGCGAGGTGCTGATGCTGGGTTACATGTCCCCGGCGGCGCTGGAAGCCACGGAGCTGAGCGGCAACGTGACCTTTTTCTCCCGCACCAAACAGCGGCTGTGGACCAAAGGCGAAAGCTCCGGCCATTTCCTGAAAGTCGTCAGCATCACTGCGGATTGTGACCACGACACCCTGCTGGTGCTGGCCAACCCAATCGGCCCGACCTGCCACCTCGGCACCTCCAGCTGTTTCAGCCCGGCCGCCAGCGACTGGGGCTTCCTCTACCAGCTTGAGCAGCTGCTGGCTGAGCGCAAAACCGCCGACCCGGCCAGCTCCTACACCGCCAGCCTATATGCCAGCGGCACCAAACGCATCGCCCAGAAAGTCGGGGAAGAAGGCGTGGAGACGGCCCTGGCTGCCACGGTGCATGACCGCAACGAGCTGACCAATGAGGCGTCTGATCTGGTCTATCACCTGCTGGTGCTGTTGCAGGATCAGGATCTCTCCCTGAGCGACGTGATCGCCAACCTGCGCCAGCGCCATCAGTAACCGCTGACGTTGCGCCATAAAAAAAGCCGCCGGGCTGATACCCGGCGGCTTTTTTCTGGATGGCGGTGACGCCGGGGCGGAGATTAGTCCAGCCACTCGGTGTGGAACACGCCGTCTTTGTCGATGCGCTTGTAGGTGTGCGCGCCGAAGTAGTCACGCTGTGCCTGGATCAGGTTCGCCGGCAGTACCGCAGAACGGTAGCTGTCGTAGTAGCTGATGGCCGCAGAGAAGGTCGGGGTCGGGATGCCGTTCTGCACCGCGTAAGCCACAACGTCACGCAGCGCCTGCTGGTATTCGTCAGCGATGTTTTTGAAGTACGGTGCCAGCAGCAGGTTCGCGATAGCAGCGTTTTCTGCGTAGGCATCGGTGATCTTCTGCAGGAACTGGGCGCGGATGATGCAGCCGGCGCGGAAGATCTTGGCGATTTCGCCGTAGTTCAGATCCCAGTTGTTCTCGTCAGACGCGGCTTTGAGCTGAGAGAAGCCCTGCGCGTAAGAGACGATTTTGCCGAGGTAGAGCGCACGGCGCACTTTCTCGATGAACTCAGCTTTGTCACCTTCAACGGTTTTCACCGCCGGGCCGCTCAGCACTTTAGAGGCCGCAACGCGCTGCTCTTTCAGTGAGGAGAGGTAGCGTGCGAACACGGATTCGGTGATCAGGGTCAGCGGCTCGCCCAGATCCAGGGAGCTTTGGCTGGTCCATTTCCCGGTGCCTTTGTTGGCGGCTTCGTCCAGGATCACATCCACCAGGTAGTTACCCTCTTCATCTTTCTTGGTGAAGATATCTTTGGTGATGTCGATCAGGTAGCTGCTCAGTTCGCCTTCGTTCCACTCGCTGAAGGTTTTCGCCAGCTCGTCGTTGCTCAGGTTCAGGGCATTTTTCAGCAGGGAGTAAGCTTCAGCAATCAGCTGCATGTCGCCGTACTCGATGCCGTTGTGCACCATTTTCACATAGTGGCCGGCGCCGTCAGCACCGATGTAAGCCACGCAGGCCTCGCCTTCAGCACGGGCAGCGATCTGCTCGAGGATCGGGGCAACCAGTTCGTACGCTTCTTTCTGACCGCCAGGCATGATGGACGGGCCTTTCAGCGCGCCCTCTTCACCGCCGGAAACGCCGGTGCCGATGAAGTTGAAGCCTTGCTCAGAGAGTTCGCGGTTACGGCGGATGGTGTCTTTATAGAAGGTGTTGCCGCCATCGATCAGGATGTCACCCTTATCCAGGTGCGGGGTCAGGGAGGCGATGGTTTTGTCGGTTGCTTCGCCGGCCTTCACCATCAGCAGGATGCGACGCGGTTTTTCCAGCGACTCAACAAACTCTTCAACCGTGTAGTGAGGCACCAGGTTTTTGCCTGGGTTCTCCGCGATGACTTCATCGGTCTTATCGCCTGAACGGTTAAAAATGGAAACGGAATAACCACGGCTTTCGATGTTAAGCGCGAGGTTACGGCCCATGACCGCCATACCGACAACGCCGATCTGTTGTTTGGACATTAGCAACTCCTGTCTGAAATATACGATAACCCGATTACTGCATAACCCTCTGTTATCAGGGGATTTAATGCGCCGGATCTCACAGATGAACACCCGCATTGTACATGAGAAAAGGCGCCCGTGTACCTATCACAGCCATTACATTCTTCTTACAACGCCTGGCTGCCGGCACACGCCCTTCCCTGCCGCCTTACGGGTCTGCCGGATTACTTTACCGGTAACATTGAAAAAATACAGGGCAAAATGCGCGGGCAGACGCTTAATTTTAGTGAACAATGCGCAGATGCCCTGTTAAATCCCCGCCGGCTGCGGTTATTTGGCGTTCGGCAATTCTGCCAGGCAGCGCTGATTAAGACTTTTACGCTGCCGGTCACTGAACCAACCCCACTTATTGAAATAGCGGATAGCGGAGGTGATATGGAACAGCAAGAACCGGACATCCCGGTAAGAACGGCGCTGGGACTCATGGATCACCAGCGCATCCGGGCAGTAACGCACCACGTGCTGCGCCTGGCAAACCCGGCGTGAGAGATCCACATCTTCCAGATAAAGGAAAAAGCGGGTATCGAACCCACCGACATCTGACAACGCACGCCGGCTCAGCAGCATAAAGCAGCCGGAGAGCGACGGCGCAAAAAACGGCCGGCTGTAATCGGCGTTACGCAGCTCGTATTCCGTATTGATATTGCTGGAAAAACGCGAGATAAACCGGCGGATCAGCAATTGGTAGGGCGAGGGCAGCAATTTGCAGCCATGTTGCAGGCTGCCGTCCGGGTAAACCACTTTCGGGATCGACAACCCGGTCTGGTGGCGTACGCTGAAGGCGTAAAGTTTGTCCACTTCGCCCTGTGCAAAGGCGATATCCGGGTTACAGATCAGAATAAATTCTGCCTGTTGGCGATAACGCGTAATCACGGCATTATGGCCCGCCCCAAAACCCCGGTTGATGGGCAGCGTGATGACGTCCAGCTTCTCATGGGTCAGGGTAGAGAGCCAGCCGCAGTGGGCACCGTTATCCACGATGACCACCTTAGCGATGCTCTCCTCATTGAACAGCGAGGTCAGCGTTTCTTGAACATCCTGATACAGGTGCTTATACAGCACCAGAGAAGCAATTATTTTCACCAAAGACACCAAAATTAAAGTCTGTTGAGCAGCACATACGTGAGCGTAGTCAGCATACCTGCCGGTTGCTGATGGTAAAGGCCGGAGGCCGCAAATAACCGCAGGCGCGCCAGCAAGCCACTGTGGCGGATCTGCCTGAACGCCGCCAGCCGCCGGGCGTTGTCAGGGGTAAGATCATCGGCCACGCGCATCAGCACCTGGTAGTTGCGGTCATTCCAGCCGGCTGCCCTTCCCTTATGCGCGGCAATAAAGTTACGCAGACGCCGGAGGGGTGACATTCCATTGCCAATCTGGTTATTGCTGTGCTGGCGGTAGAGCACGGTGGGGGCCGGGTCGAACCGGATAGCGCCGCCGCAGCCGCTGACAATCTGGTAGAGCGACCAGTCATGCACCACCATCGGCGTCCCTTGTGCCTTTTGCAACAGCCGCCGGGCCTGGTGATTAAAGACCATGGTATTGCCGCTGGCAATGTTCTGGAGCAGCGCATTGCCGAACCCCGGCGCTTTACGGTAGTCCGGCGACAGCCCCGTGGGCGTGCCTTCACTGTCCGTAAGCCGGGTCCGGGAGCAATACAGCGCCGGCACCGCCGGGTCGACCGTCTCCAGCCAGGCCACTGCCCGGCTCAGCTTGTCATCCAGCCAGACATCATCCTGATCAGAAAAAGCATAATACTCCGCCTCAATCGCCGGATGACACACCATCGACATGAAATTGTCACAAAAACCCCGCCGCGGGCCGGACAACAACTGCCCGTTCACGCCCGGCTGCCGGAGAAACTGCTCAATTATTGCCGGGGTGGCATCCGTTGACCCATCATCTGATGCCCACAGCGCCCAGTGCGGGTACGTCTGCGCCCGGAAAGAGTCCAGCTGATCAGCCAGATGCCCGGCACCGTTATAGGTACCGAGCAGAATGGCGACCCGCCCTGTTATTTCTGCGTTATTTTTCTTCATGACAACCCGCATTACACCCACATCTTATATAGCCTGAATAAGAACAAAGGGAGGTAAAAAACCTCCCTTTTTTAACCCTGTTTATTCTGTCGGGGTTCGGGGTGGGAATGCTAAGGCAAAGTGATTATTCATCAGTGTAAAGTTGGGGTTAAACGCCGGATCACACGTCAGCGCATGCTGATAAGTCTGTTCCATATAGGCAATTTCGCGTTTGAACCGCTCAATTTTTTCCGGCGCAAGGTCATTGCCCCGCGTCGCTGATTCGTGGTGATACAGCTCAGCAAAAGGTGTCCAAAGATTACGGTAGCCGGCATCACGCACGCGGATACAGAAATCGACATCATTGAAGGCTACGGTCAGGTTTTCCTCTTCCAGGCCGCCCACCGCCGTATAAATCTCCTTCCGGATCAACAAACAGGCGGCTGTCACTGCCGAATAGTTCTGAACCAGCCAGGCCCGGCCAAAGTAACCGGGGTTATCACGGGTAATCCCTAAATGCACATGCCCGGCTACCCCGCCCATCCCCAGAATCACGCCGCCATGTTGCAACGTATCATTCGGATACCATAAACGGGCCCCCACAGCGCCGATCTCAGGGCGCACTGCATGGCTGACCATTTCATCCAGCCAGTCAGGCGTAATCACCTCAATATCATTATTGAGCAGGCAGACCAGCTCACCGCGGGCCACATTTACCGCCTCATTATTCAGGGCGGAATAGTTGAAGGGGCGGTCATCGCGCAATACGGTAATGTTGTCATGCTGATCAAGCGCGGCAAAATAGGCCAGCGCATCTGCATCATCACTGCCGTTATCCACCAGGATGATTTCATAGTTCGGATACGTGGTTTTTTCCGTAATGCTGTCAATGCACTGCTGCACCAACTGCTTGCCGTTGCGGGTCGGGATAATGATAGACACCAGCGGCAACACGTCAGGCAGGGCATATTTCACCCGCATCATCGACATGCCCTCTACCGCTTCATCTACCTCCGCCCGGATGTTGCAGCGCTCAAGATGCTCTTTGACCACACGCATGGCGGCCAGGAAAGCATAAGGTTTTTCGCCCCCGCCGGCAGCGGTACTGCCGGGGATAATCCGCCAGTGGTAAAGCACTTTCGGGATATGGTGCACCGCCTGGTGACCGGCAACCTCTATGCAACGTAAAGCCAGATCGTAATCCTGGCTCCCTTCCACCCCCAGCCGGAACCCGCCGATCTCTTTAATCAGGCTGTGCTTATAGACCCCAAGGTGCGAGAACATATTTTGCGACAGGAACAGATCCGGGTTCCAGTCCGGCTTGAAATAAGGGTGGCAGCGCACGCCCTCAGGGTCAATTTTGTCCTCATCGCTGTAGAACATGGCGGCATCAGGGTGCGCCAGCGCCGCTTTCGCGACGTCAAACAAGGCGTTTTCCGGCAGCAGATCATCATGGTCCAGCAGGGCGATATACTCGCCGCTGGCCAGCGCCAGCGCGCTGTTACTGGCTGCGGAGATATGCCCATTCTGTTCGCGCAGGCAGATTTTGATCCGTGGGTCGCGCGCCGCATAGGACTTCAGGACCTGCTGTACCTCAGCGTTTGGCGAGCAATCATCCGCAATGCAGAGTTCCCAGTGCGGGTAGACCTGGCGCATCACAGACTCAATGGCTTCGCTCAGTAAATCGGCCGGCGGGTTATAGGTCGGCATCACGACGCTGATGACCGGGTGGCGTGCGAACGCCGCAATCTCCTGGCGTGCCTGGTCGCGCTTTGCCTCATCGAAGGTGTCGTAAAGCGCCACCCACTCGACATAGTCGGCACGGCGCTGGGCCGGCGTTTCAATCGCCGCCTGATTCAATTTTCCGCGCGCACGGGACAGAATGCCGCTGACGCCTTCACGACGCAGGGTACGGTAGACCAGCTTGGCGAGCGGTTTCCAGCCCCCCATTTCGCGGGCATAGTGCGGCGCATTTTTTGCCAGGCGGCCAACAGAGTGTGCTTTATGCACGGCAAAATGCGCATATTTGCGTTTATCTGCCGGCAAACGGCGGCTGATGGCCCGTAACGGGGCGGTGGCACGCCAGCTCGCTGAGGCATACACACCGCTCAGATTGTGGTCAAGGTTGACGGCATGTTGGTTGAGATTGGCCAGATGATGATTCAGATCAGCAGCTTGCTGGCTCAGCTCAGCAATTTGCTGATGCAGCGCGTCAACCTCCTCCTGGGAGTAACCTACCGGGTCAGGCATGATGCTCAGGGCATTCAGCCGCTCATCCAGCGTCATATTCTCTTTGGTCAGAATATGCTGCACCTGAACCAGCAAATTGTTTTCCTGCGTCAGGCGGTCAATATACTGCTGGAAGGTCAATGTCTCTTTTTCGGCGGACGCGCGTAACTGGCCAATGTGCTCAGCCAGTTGCGGCAGATTGATCCGGGTCCGCAGTGTGACCGGGCGCAACTGATCCGCAATCGGCGCGGCAACCTTATTCTGGATACGGGCCATAAAGGCAGCATCCTGCTCCAGATAAGCCCGGCCATCCTCTTCGTCACAATCAAAGCCCAGCGCCTGCATCAACGACAGGGTCAGCTGGAAAACATTGCTGTTGCACTCCGGCGGCAGGCTCTCCAGTGACGTGATACGGAACAGGGAGTGGTAGATCCCGCGGTAGGCGACATACCCCAGCGACACAGAGGCTTCCAGTTCCCATTCCAGGTCAAAATAGACAATCTCGCCGGAAGGCGTGCGGATAGCGTTAAAGGGCAAGGCATCCTGATATTCGGCAGGCAGCGCCAGATCTTTGTCATAACGCCCCGTTGGCTGCCCGGCGCGGGTCAGCAGACTGTCCAGCCAGATGGCCGCCCAGTCACAAACCTGCTCGATGCGCCAGCCTGAGCCATTCACCAACTTCAGCAGATCCTGCCACAGTGAGCTGCCGTGGATAAATGCGTTCTCTTCCGGCTGATTACGGCAAACCGGGCTCAGCCCAGCCGTGTGCTCGACCATCGGGCCGGTGATGACTGACAGGTCACCGGTTTTTGTATGCTCAAAGCGGGTCACTTTGTTAAAGGCCGGGATCCGGCCATCGGAATAGTGGTACGCGGCGGTTTGCGGGTGGATCGGTGCTTCTGGCCGGCGGCTGCTGACCATCAGGAAGGAGTTGGCCAAATCCGGTGCCAGGCCGTTTTCCCAGATGCTTTTGGTCGCCTGTTCCAGTGAGAAGAGGTACTCCGGGATCTGCTGCGGGTCCTGGTGTACGGTTTCAATGGCCAAATGGCTCAGCTGGGCAGCACTCTCCTGCCAGCCAGCCGGTGTCACCACCGTAACCGGCAACTTATAATCCGGCAGCGGCAGGTACTCTTCTACGCTGTTAAAACCGCTGCGGCCCAACAAGGCGATCAGATCCTGGCGGCCAAGCGTGGACACCCCGTTGTCTGCGTAGGCGTTGTTGATCCCCACCATGGGCTTGCCGAGATGATCTTCATTGGCACCGGCGAAATATTTCAGGCCCAGTTTGTTTTCAATGGCGACGAAGAGGCGGCCTTCCGGGCTAAGGCGTCGTTCGCAATCCTGCAGCAGGTGCTGCTGGCCCTGTGTCCCCAGGAAGACGTTGGCATATTCCAGCACACCGATCAGCAAGACCGCATCGAACTCACCTAAATCCGGCAGTTGGTCACTGGGCGCGGAAATGACGGTGACGTTCGGCAGGTCACGGGTACGCTGGCGGGCAATCTGCCCACGCCGTGGGCTGCCTTCGACAGACACCACCTCGGCGCAGGACTCGCCGAGGAAGCGGGTGATAGCACCGCAACCACAGCCGATTTCCAGTACCCGTTTCCCGGCAAACCAGGATTTGAACGGCAGCAACAGATTTGAACGGCGTGAAATAAGATGGTACGTGGAGGGCCAGTCCTTCATCTTCTCACTCAGCTCCAGCGAGTAGACGCTCAGGTCGCGGGCCTGCGTTACCGCGTCCAGCACGTAGTTTTCAACCTCATCCCCGTCGTTATAGGCGAACTCTTGCTGAGTATTCAGGCACCAGACACCGGTTTGTTCATTCAGTGAAAAACCGTGTGTGGAGAGGCGGTGTGGTACATCAATCTGTTTCAAATTTAATTCTCGCATTCAAATCAGCCAAACCGGTGAACGTCCCTACCGGTTGCACAGTGAGATGGATTGAATCATAACGGCGGTCATGTGGAATGATTTCACCGGCCGCAGAGCAACTGGCAATGCCTACGGAGACAAAATAATCGCCTTCATACAGCGTGACCGGCATCACCACGGTCACCAGGGCTTCAGCACCGGCCATGCCTTCATTCAGCAGCTCGATATTCTGGATTTCAGAGTTGGTGTTGTAAATGGTCACCCCCTCTTTGGTTTTTACGGCAAAACCGAAAATAGGCCGGACAACCAGGCTGTTGAAGCGGACGCGAAACACAAAGCGGATATCTTTGCGCGGCGTCAGGCTCACCGGATAGGGCTCGTCATCCTGCTGCAGATGGAAGTCCACCAGCTCAGCAGCGCGATCACCCCAGCGGTATTCCGCCGGGTTATAATTTACCCGCTCCTCATACGCGCCATTCACCAGATTTTTCAGGTTTCCGGCAACGGCAGGGGCCGTTTTTCCCTCTTCCCGTGCTGAGCGCGCCGTTTCGCCGATAACGGCTTCTTCAATCAGCGCTTCAGCCTCTTCACGCGCCCCTTTTTCTGCCTGCGGTTTACCGAACAGGATATCCAGGTAGCGGTTAACCACATCACGCGGCTTGCCTTGTACCTGGACGTTGCCGCCATCCAGCAGCAGTGCCGTGTCACAATGGGTGACAATCTGCTCAGTGGCATGGGAGACAAACAGGATAGAGGTGCCCTGCTCTTTCAGCTTTTTCAGGCGGGCAAAGCACTTGGCCTGGAATTTGGCATCACCGACCGCCAGCGCTTCGTCAACAATCAGAATTTCCGGGTCAATCTGCGCCTGAACGGCAAACGCCAGGCGCACCAGCATCCCGCTGGAATAAGCCCGCACCGGGGAGTCGATAAAGTGGCCGATGTCAGCAAACGACAGGATGTCATCCAGTTTGGCATCGGTCTCCTCTTTGCTTAACCCCAGCAGGGAAGCATTCAGGTACACGTTGTCGCGCCCGCTGAAATCCGTGTTAAACCCGGCGCCCAGCTCCAGCAGTGCCGCCACCCGGCCGTTGACCTTAACGTCACCGGACGTCGGTGTCAGGGTACCGGCAATAATCTGCAACAGGGTCGATTTACCGGAACCGTTACGGCCGACAATCCCCATGGTCTGGCCGCGCGGCAGCGCCAAAGAGACATCCCGCAGTGCCCAGAAATCCTGGTGGTAAACCCGCGGCTGGCGGCCAAGACGGCGATCCAGCTGAGGGACAATGAACTGTTTGAGGCGACGGACCGGGCTTTCATAAACCTGATAGCATTTGCTTATATTTTCAATGCGGATCGCAAAATCTTCAGAGGACATCAGCAAACCCTTTTCTCGTCTTTTGGAACCAGGCATAACCCAGCCACATCACACCCAGGGCAACCAGGGCATAGGTGCCCAGGCCGGCAAAATCAGGCATTTTTCCCCAGATCAATACCGCCCTGGCCTGCTCAATAATAAAGGTCAGCGGATTCAGCAGAATGACGGGCTGCAGCTCTTGCGGCAGGGCAGAAATCGGGAAAAACACCGTGGACAGGTACATGGTCACGATCATCAGCAGTGACACGGTCTGGCCGACGTCCCGGAGAAACACCCCGAGTGACGCGACAAACCACGCCAGCCCCAGCGTCAGGAACAGCAAAGGCAAAAAGACCAGCGGCGCAAATATCGCCGTCCAGTGCAGGAAGCCATTAAAGATAAAGAAGGCAATCACCAGCACGATAAGGCTTATCAGGCTGTGGAACAGCACCGAGCAGAGGGTCACGATAGGCAGGATTTCCAGCGGAAACACCACCTTTTTGACATAGTTCGCATTTTGCACAATCAGGAACGGCGCGCGGTTAAGCACCTCGGAAAACAGCCCGTGAATAATCAGGCCGACAAACAGGATGACGGCAAAATCGGTTTTGGACTCTGTGGCACCGCCACCGGCCCAGCGGGCCTTAAAGACCACGGAGAACACCAGCGTGTAGACCGCCAGCATAAATATCGGGTTAATAAAGGACCAGAGCAGCCCCATGACCGAACCTTTGTAACGGCCGATAACATCCCGTTTGGCCATCTGAAAAATGAGGTTCCGGTGCCCCCAGGTAGTGGCTGCCAGCGAGAGCAGCGAGGTGGGCTTACGTGAATGTGGATTCATTACCTTTCTCTTACCTTACGTCCTGAACCCTGCCGGCACATGTTGCCTGCCGCGCAAAACGGGCGGCAGGCAGAGGCTTACAGGGGTATGGTGAACCAGCATTACTGAGCCATGCCGTTACGCATAGCGGGTGATATCACGCAGGGCAGCCTGCCAGTCGCTGGGGGCAATCCCGAACGCCGCCTCAATTTTGCGGCAATCCAGCCGGGAGTTGGCCGGGCGTTGCGCAGGCGTGGGGTATTCTGCCGTGGTAATAGGGTTGATGCGTGGTTTTGCGGCAATGATGCCGGCGGCGACCGCCTGATCCAGCAAGGCACCGGCAAAATCAGACCAGCAGGTATAAGGGGCCCCGCTGTAATGGTAAACGCCCCACGGCGCGTCCGGCTTGCCGGCCACCCGGCGCGCGATGGCCAGCAGCGTGTCAGCGATATCGCCCGCATAGGTGGGGCTGCCCAGCTGGTCACTGACTACGGAGAGCTGGTCACGATCCCGTGCCAGGCGAATCATGGTCTTCACAAAATTATTGCCGTGGGCACCAAACACCCAGGCCGTGCGCAAGATAATATGGCGTGGGCAGGCCGCCGCAACCGCCTCTTCCCCGGCCAGTTTGCTGGCACCGTACACACCGGTCGGCCCGGTCTGGTCATCTTCCTGGTACGTGCCGGCTTTATCGCCGGGGAAAACATAATCCGTGGAGATATGCAGTAATGCCGCGCCGGTGGACGCCGCCGCTGCCGCCAGGGCCGCTGGGCCGTCACGGTTAATGGCGTAAGCCAGTGCCTGCTCGCTCTCTGCGCGGTCAACGGCGGTGTAGGCCGCCGCATTAATGATGACATCGGGGCCAAAGCCCGTCACCTGACGGTGAACCGCTGCGCTGTCAGTAATATCGAGCTGTTGGCGGTCTACCGCCAGAATCTCCCAGTCTGCCGGTGCACGGCTTACCAGCTCCTTGCCGACCTGCCCGGCCCCGCCAACAATCAACAGTTTCATAATCGTTTTTATTACCTTGAATAAAGATCGGTCACTCAGCCTTTATAAGGGAAAAGGCCCCGGGGTTTCCCCGGGGCCTCAGTAAAGGCATTGCGTCTGTTCAGAACAATTCAGAGAACGTTTTGCCCAGCTGGTCTTTCGCGGAAAGCCGCGGCTCAGCCACCGGCCATTCGATGCCGACGTCCGGGTCGTTCCAAATCAGGCAGCCTTCGTTGGCCGGATCATAGTAATCCGTGCACTTGTATTCAAAATCGGCAAACTCTGAAATCACGACAAACCCGTGCGCCAGGCCAGGCGGTACCCACAGCTGGTTTTTGTTCTCTTCAGACAGCGTCACGCCCACCCATTGTTTGAACGAGGGGGAATCCGGCCGGATATCGACCACGACATCAAACACTTCGCCCCGTACCACACGCACCAGTTTACCCTGTGGCCTGGCGGTCTGGAAATGGAGGCCGCGCAATACACCCTGCGAGGAGCGCGAGTGGTTGTCCTGAACAAATTCCAGATCAATATCAAGCATTTCCTGATAGCGATCCCGCTGGAATGTTTCTAAAAAGAAGCCGCGCTGATCGCCAAATACCTTTGGCTCGATCAGTTTTACACCTTTTACCCGGGTCTCAATCACATTCATTTCGTCATTCACTCATATACTGACACGCAAACGTGCTGCCGATATCTCATTCCGCTGGGAAAATATCCTATCAAAACACATCAATTATGCGCCTGATTGCGGGTGTTATTTACCCCAAAATGGTAGCACAATGATCGTTATGCCAGAACCTTCTTAAAGGAAATATCTCGGGTTAAACAGGGTGAAGGTTACACGTTCCGCGTTCTACTTCACAACTCCTTTTCACACGCGTTTGGCCTGACCTGTTTAAGGCGCACGTTCGCCCGCGGGCAGCGTTCTTTTCTGCCCCGTACGCTATTCCCTGCATAATTAGCTTCCTATTAGTTTTAGGGTTTATTTTATTGAGGCGTATTATTGACCAATAAAATCCCTTGCCGATCCGGCTATTCTGTTTTTCTTTGCGATTAATCTGAAAAATAAGAAATACGTCAGTTTCACTTATCTTTAAATCCTCGACCATTCCTGTTGAGCATATCTTGCCAACAGGTATAATTCGTCGGTTTTGTATCAGGGTGTTGCATCCGGCAGCGGGTGCCATCGATACGTCTGAGCGACTCACGGCAGTGACGTGAGAGTAAATATTCCAGATATGAGTCTACGTTTATGAAAATTTTGGTTACGGGTGGAGCAGGGTTCATCGGTTCGGCGGTGGTGCGCCACATCATTAACCACACGGACGACAGCGTTCTGGTGGTGGACAGCCTCACCTATGCAGGGAACCTGGAGTCGCTGGCCGCAGTGGCGGACAATGCACGTTATCATTTCGCGCAGGTGGACATCTGCGACCGCCCTGCCCTCGATACGCTGTTTGCCGATTACCAGCCTGACGTTGTGATGCACCTGGCCGCTGAGAGCCATGTTGACCGCTCTATCGACGGCCCGGCCGCTTTTATCGAAACCAACATCATCGGCACCTACTCCCTGCTGGAAGCGGCCCGCCACTACTGGGGCACCCTGGACGGTGAGCGCAAGGCGGCCTTCCGCCTGCACCATATCTCCACCGATGAGGTGTATGGTGACCTGCACGGCACTGATGACCTGTTTACCGAAACCACCCCGTACGCGCCGAGCAGCCCTTACTCTGCCTCGAAAGCCTCCAGCGACCATCTGGTGCGCGCCTGGCAGCGTACCTACGGCCTGCCGACGCTGGTGACCAACTGCTCGAACAACTATGGCCCTTACCACTTCCCGGAAAAACTGATCCCGCTGATCATCCTGAACGCGCTGGCCGGGAAACCGCTGCCGGTATACGGCAACGGCCAGCAGATCCGTGACTGGCTGTACGTCGAAGACCACGCGCGCGCACTGTATAAGGTGGTCACCGAAGGCGAGATTGGTGAAACCTACAACATCGGCGGCCATAACGAGCGCAAAAACATCGACGTGGTGAAAACCATCTGCGGCATCCTGGATGAGCTGATCGCTGAAAAACCTGCGGGCGTCACCCACTTTGCTGACCTGATCACGTATGTTACCGATCGTCCGGGCCACGATATGCGCTACGCCATTGATGCCAGCAAAATTGAGCGCACCCTGGGCTGGACACCGGAAGAGACGTTTGAAAGCGGTATCCTGAAAACCGTGCAGTGGTACCTGAACAATAAAGAGTGGTGGCAGCGCGTGCAAAACGGTGCTTACGCCGGCGAGCGTCTCGGCCTGCAAAAATAATTACCTGGAAGGTGAGTCAATGAAAGGCATCGTTTTAGCGGGCGGCTCCGGCACCCGCCTTTACCCGATTACACGCGGCATCTCGAAGCAACTGCTTCCTATTTATGATAAGCCGATGATTTACTACCCGATCTCCGTGCTGATGCTGGCCGGTATCCGGGAGATTTTGATCATCAGCACGCCGGATGACCTGCCGGCCTTTAAACGCCTGCTGGGTGACGGTGCGCAGTTTGGCCTGTCCCTCTCGTATGCTGAGCAGCCGTCCCCGGATGGCCTGGCCCAGGCGTTTATCATCGGTGAGGAGTTCATCAACGGCGAACGCTGCGCGCTGGTGCTGGGGGATAACATCTACTTCGGCCAGAGCTTCGGCAAGAAGCTGGAATCCGTTGCTGAGCGCACCCACGGCGCCACGGTGTTCGGCTATCAGGTGATGGACCCGGAGCGCTTTGGCGTGGTGGAGTTCGATGACAACTTCAATGCCCTGTCGATCGAAGAGAAGCCGCTGCAACCGAAATCCCACTGGGCGGTGACCGGGCTCTATTTCTACGACGAGCGTGTGGTGGAGATGGCCAAGCAGGTCAAGCCCTCGCACCGCGGCGAGCTGGAAATCACCACCCTGAATGAAATGTACCTGCAACAGGGTGAGCTGAAAGTGGAACTGCTGGGGCGCGGTTTTGCCTGGCTGGATACCGGCACCCATGACAGCCTGGTTGAGGCGTCACAGTTCATTCACACCATTGAAAAGCGTCAGGGCTTCAAAGTCGCGTGCCTGGAAGAGATTGCGTTCCGCAAGGGCTGGCTGAGTGCTGAGCAGGTAGCGGAGCAGGCGCAGATGCTGGCGAAAACCGCTTATGGGCAATACCTGAAAGACCTGATCGCAGAATAATTGCGGCCAGGCAGAACAAAAAAGCACAGCGCAGGCTGTGCTTTTTTTATGGTGTGCGTTTACCGCGCGGCTCAGGAAGCCAGGGTCTGTTTCAGCCAGGCGCTGAATGCTGCGCCCTGGGTCGGGTGGCGCATCCCGTACTCGACGAAGGCTTTCAGGTAGCCGAATTTGTCGCCGCAGTCGTGCGAGCGGCCAACAATCGCATAGGCTTCCACCGGGTGTTCGGCCATCAGCATGGCGATGGCGTCGGTGAGCTGGATCTCATTACCGGCACCGTATGGCGTCACCTGCAACAGCGGCCAGATCTCTTTCGACAGCACATAACGGCCCACCACCGCCAGGTTTGACGGCGCGTTGTCAGCGTCCGGCTTCTCAATAATCGCGTGCATCGGCGTGGAAGCGCCGGCCGCCAGTGCCTTGCCGGCACAATCCACGATGCCGTATTTGGACACGTCCTGCTGCGGCACCGGCTCGACCATGATCTGGCTGGTCTGGCTCTCCTCAAAACGCGCCAGCATCGCGGCCAGGTTGTCCTTCTTCAGGTCGCAGGAGACATCATCCATCAGCACGTCCGGCAGCAGCACGGCGAACGGTGCATCGCCAATCAGCGGGCGGGCGCAGAGGATCGCATGGCCCAGCCCCTTGGAGTGCCCCTGGCGCACGTTCATCACCGTGACGCCTTTCGGGCAGATGGACTGCACTTCGTCCAGCAACTGCCGTTTGACGCGCGACTCCAGCATACTCTCGAGTTCGAACGAGGTGTCGAAGTGGTTCTCAATGGCATTTTTGGAGGAGTGGGTCACCAGAATAATCTCTTTGATGCCGGCGGCCGCGCACTCATTGACGATGTACTGGATCAGGGGCTTATCCACAATCGGCAGCATCTCTTTCGGGATCGCCTTGGTGGCGGGCAACATACGGGTGCCCAGGCCGGCAACCGGGATAACGGCTTTCATCATGATTTCACTTACCTCTTCGCGGGTAACCAGGGGCAGCGGAAGCCCCGCCCGCACCGCCCTGGCCGGGCTGTGTTGCGTGTACGTCCGCTGACATAACAGTGCGAATAATCCGAATTCGCGCCGCCGCAGTATACACGCTGCCCGCTGCCTGACCAGATCCCGCAGCGAATTATGCCTGGCTAACCCCCTGCCCTGTCTGGAAAAAAAGCGCTGCGATCAAAAAAGGCACCCGCAGGTGCCTTTCGTCAACAGCCGGCAATTACGCCTTATAGCCGTTCGGGTTCTTGCTCTGCCAGTTCCAGGTATCACGCATCATGGTGTCGAGGTCACGCGTGACTTCCCAGTCCAGTTCCTGCTTGGCCAGGCGGGCATCGGCCCAGAAGGCCGGCAGGTCGCCGTCGCGGCGCGGCTTGATGCTGTACGGCACTTTACGGCCGGATGCCTTCTCGAATGCCTGCACCATCTCCAGCACCGAGTAACCCACACCGGCACCGAGGTTGTAGGCTTTGTAACCCTGCAGGTTCGGCAGGTGATCCATCGCCTTCAGGTGGCCTTCCGCCAGATCCATCACATGGATGTAGTCACGCACGCCGGTGCCGTCTTTGGTCTCGTAGTCGCCGCCGAAAATCCCCAGCGACTCGAGTTTGCCGATCGCCACCTGGGCGATGTAAGGCAGCAGGTTGTTCGGGATGCCGTTCGGGTCTTCGCCAATCAGGCCGGACTCATGGGCACCCACCGGGTTGAAGTAACGCAGGGCGATGACCTTGAACTTCTCATCCGCTTTGGCGTAATCCTTCAGGATCTGCTCCACCATCAGCTTGGAAGTGCCGTACGGGCTGGTGGTGCCGCCGATCGGGGTGGTCTCCACGTAAGGGACCGGCGCATCAGTGCCGTACACGGTGGCAGAGGAGCTGAAAATAAAGTTGTAGACGCCGGCGCGGCGCATCTCTTCCAGCAGCACCACGGTGCCGCTGACGTTATTCTCGTAATACTCCAGCGGCTTGCGGGTCGATTCCCCAACGGCTTTCAGGCCGGCGAAGTGGATCACCGCGTCAATCTGGTGCTCAGCAAAAATGGTTTGCAGGCAGGCACGGTCAAGGATGTCGCCCTGGTAGAAGGCCGGGGCTTTGCCGGCCAGTTGCTCGACCCGGTGCAGGGACTCCGCAGACGCGTTGGAGAGGTTATCCAGCACCACCACGTCGTCACCGCGTGACAACAGGCTGAGCACCGTATGAGAACCGATAAAACCGGCACCGCCGGTAACGAGAATAGACATAGTCACTCCTGATTGGCACATCGGCCAGACTGACAAAAAGATAGATGGGTAACGTGTTGCAATTTCACTCTTTTTTCATCATACCGCACGTCTCCCCAGACGGACAGCCCCCGGCGGGCGTATTGCCTCCGGGGCTGTCACGGGGGCCGGGCGATCAGCTGCCGAACAGCTGTTTTGCGCGGCGCTGGGCAAAGTTATAGACGCGGAAGGCGAACAGGCTGCGGCCGGCCAGCTTGACCTGCGGGGTGCTGTTGCGCTCCAGCAAATCGTTGAACCGGCGGCTGCTCTCCTCCGACAGCACCACGCCATCCTCTTTCAGGATGCGGTAGATGGCGATGATGTTATTCAGGATACGGGTAGAGAGGTTTTTGATCACCGTGCTGTCCTGCGCCTGGGCTTTCAGCGCTTCCAGGCTGCGGATGCTCTCGATATAGCCGATGACGTTCCGCTCGCTGCGGTTGGTCTGCATGATCGAGCCCATGCGCACCCGGCGGCGGAACAGCACCTCGGTGGAAGAGACCACCTGCTGGGCCACAAAGAACAGGCGCGGCGTGAACTCCTCATCCTCGTGGATGATCGGCATAAACCAGAGGTTGTTGTCGACAATCAGCGAGCGGCGGAACACATACAGCCAGGCGTTCGGGTAAAACGCGCTGCGCTCGGACAGGATATTAAACGCGCTGACGCCGCTCTCATACGCCTGGTTGAGCTGACGATCATACTGCGGCAACAGTTTGGCGGCCTCCGGGTCTTCCGGCACCACATCCCAGAACGACGCCGCAGAGAAGCAGTAGATGTCCAGCGCCGGGTAGGCAGCCAGGTGGCGGTAAAAGCTCTCCACCAGCGTCGGCACCGCGACGTCATCGGAGTCGAAATAGTAGATGTAGTCGCCGGTGGCGTGGCGGTTACCTTCATTACGGGCCTCGCCGAGGCCCCGGTTCTCCGTATGAACAATACGCACAAAAGGAATATGCCCGTACAACTGCTCCAGCATATCGCCGGAGCCGTCCGTGGAGCCGTCATCAACGATCACCACCTCAGACGGCATTACCGTCTGGTTCAGGATCGAATCGACCGCGGTCTCCAGGTAATTTTTGACGTTGTATACCGGGATAATGACGGAAAGTGTCGCAGATGATTTGTCTGTGCTCATAGTTTCACTAACTCACAGCCGGGAACCGACTTGGTCCAGGATTCATAGTAACCGGAGTTCTTGCCATAAGAGTTATCCAGCAGCCGGGTATCCATCTTCAGCAGGCAGCACAGGATATGGCCGTGCATACGTGAGGTGGTCACTGACTGATATGACATGAACAGCTCATTGACCCGTGCCACCAGCTTGTCAGTATAGCGATACCACATGCGGGTGGTCGGGAACAGGTTGCCCGGGATCTTGCGGTTCAGGCGTTCAAAGCGGTGCATCATTACCATGAACTCGCGATCGCGGTCGGTACAGATATCGTGCCAGTCAACACAGTGCGCCGGGTCCGGCGTTTCGCCGAGGCCGCTCAGGTTGGTTTCTTCGATGTCACGGCGGATCATCCACATCCGGTCGTGTTTGATGTTCTCTTTACGCTGTTGCGGGAAAACGTTCCACAGGGAGTGGGCCATATCCGGGCAGAGTACCACGTTGTCGCAGAAGTGGGTCTCCAGGATCTTCTTGCTGTTGGTGTCGCGGCAGAAGATGGTCAGGTTTGGGTGCTGCTTAAAGATGCGGCCGGATGCCTCCAGGTTCGCCTGATCTTTGAAGTGCACGGTCTGCGGCAAGATGATCACCCGGTTATGTTTAAACTTGGTGACTACCGCCTCACGAAGGCGCTGGTGCGCCGGGTAGAGGTCACCGAAGTTGCCGCCACCGTGCAGTACGATGGTGACATCCTGCGGAATGCTCTGGGTTTTTTCCACATACTGCATACTGGTCTGGTCCGAGCGGCGAACCAGCACATCATAGTTGTTCTCTTTAAAAAATTGTTCTGCCCCTTTCAAAATCAGCAAGTCGCCCACGTTCAGATGCAGCGGATAGTCCAGATAAATAATTTTACTGCCGCGCGGTACTACTTTTTCGATAACAGACAAGTCATTTTTCAAAGTTTGCATATGATTCATGGTTAGCATTCCGCCCTAAATAATTTCCGTAATTTCTCGTTTTTAATTAATTGCGCTTTCACTTCCAACACCAGAGGTGCCTGGCTGAACAACAACACCAGGGCAAACGCAGTGACACCCAGCACTATCTGAATAAATAACACCGACCCCACAGACAGGTGGGACTGTAACGCAAACCCTGCCGCCCAGCTGACGACAAGGGTAGGAATCGTCATCTTGAACGGCAGCCACAGGCTTTCCACATACTGGCGATAACTTTTGCCCAGTACCGGCCGGATCAGGATGAAATAGCTGAGGTAGGTATTCAGGATCTGCACCAGCAGGAACCCGAGCGCCACCCCGACTGCGCCGCCCGTTTTCGCGCCGATAATCATCGCCGGGATAAACAGGAAGACTTTAAACACGTTGAACTTGAAGCTGATGTCCACACGCGCTTTGGCCATCAGCAGCGAGCCGATGGGGTTACCCACGGAGCGCAGCAGGCCGACAATGCAGAGGATTTGCAGGATCGGGATGATGAAAGCCCACTTCTCACCGAACACAAACAGCACGAAGTTGTTGGACACCACCATCAGCCCCAGCAGTGCCGGGAAGTTAATCACCCCGACCAGCGAGATGAGCTTGTAGAAGTTGTCACGCAGCTTGGTGATGTCATCCTGGATTTTGGAGAAGGCCGGGAACAGCACGCGGGTGACGATCGGGTTCAGGCGCGTCGGCGGCATGACCGCGACGTTATACGCCAGGTTGTACCCGCCGGTGACCACCGGGCCCAGCGTACGCGCCAGGATGGCGGTCGAGACGTTGGTATTGATGAAGTTCACCAGGCTGTCGGCGGTAAGGTACGCACCGAATTTGATGTTCTCCTTCACCGCCGGGAATGAGAACCTGAAGCTTGGGCGGTAGATTTTGCGGCCGTGGTAGGCGAACAGCGCGGTACGCACCACGGCGTTGACCAGGTAACCGATGATCGCCGCCATCGCGAACGGGTAGACATAGGCCACGGCCAGCGTGGTCACGAAGCCGACCAGCACACACAGCGACTCAATCATGCCGATGGTGGAGAACTCCAGCTCTTTCTGCATCAGCGCACGGAACTGCTGCCCATGCGGGATCACCAGGAACGCCAGCGCCAGCACCTTGATCAGCGGCTCCAGCCCCGGCGCGTGCAACAGGTGGGCAATCAGCCCGCTGAACACAAAGGCCAGTGCACTGACGGTGATGCCGATGCAGACGTTCAGCCAGTAGAGCGTGGTGAGCTGCACTTCGGTGATATCTTTTTTCTGGATAATCGAGTTAGAAATGCCGAAATCGGACAGGGTATCCGCCAGCGCGATCACCACCATCGCAATGGTCAGCAGCCCGAACTCCCGGCCGTCAATCATGCGCGCCAGAATCGTCATCTGTAAGAAGCTCAGCCCGATGACGATAAAGGTCGACATGGCGGACCACTTGGCCCCTTTCACTGTTTTTTCGCGTAAGCTCATATTGTTATGTCCACTTGCCAAAAGGTCATGACGTGCTTTTCCTTAACCGGCTGCCAGGCGCGTCTCCCGCCCCCCTGGCGCCTTTTCTTTTACTTGTCCTACCCGCCTGCCTGCGCAGACGGGCCACGGCTTACTGCGTGTGCATTGCTTTTCCCGCTATTGCCCTGCCCTGCGCGGCTTACTTCTCGCCGCGCCAGCCGGTTTTGCCGTCCACATTGATGTAGCGGAACGGCTGGCCGGCCTTGATCTCACCCAGCACATCGGTGGTGGTCCCCGCCGGGAACGGCACATGCTGCGGGTGCGCCCAGTTGCTCACCTTCTGCGCCCGCACACCGCGGGTAATGAATTCTGCGCTGCCCTGGTAGCCGAAGCCGGCGCAGGAGAGGTCGTAGAATTCGGTGCTGCTGCCCGACGCCAGATTAATGGTGTTAATGTATCCACCGTAGAATCTGGCGCGCGACCCGTTGGCCCCGTTCAGGGTATCAATACGGCAATCGCGGAATACCGTGACGGAAAACGCCGGTTTCGGCTTGCCCAGCCCCTTGATCGTCTTGATATGACAGTTGGAGAAGCTGATGTCGCCCTGATATTCCGCTGTAAAATCAATCAATCCGATATCTACTGAGCTCATGGTCACATTTTTCGCGTTAAAGCGTAATTCGAATTCCTCTGAAATTACGCAGTTGGTGAACTGAAGATCGGAAGAGGCGACCACGCGTTTGGCGCGCAGGTCAGAAATCGTCAGTTTGGTGGCCGGGTCGGAGAAGTACCAGGCGTCACACGCCACCACGTCGAAGGTCGAAAGATGGCCGAAATTGGTGCACAGGATGCCGTTGCGGGCGTTCAGGGTGTTGACTGCGCCATAATCCGCATTCAGGTTGACGGAGAGCTGGTGGCTGGTGACCGGCGTGCCGTCCGGCGCGGTTTTGGTGGTGGCGGCATCCATCACGGCGTGGTTGATGATGGAGTTGCCGAGCAGGATAAACGCGTTGCGGTATTTGACATTGGACTGGAGCTTGCTGCCGTCGTCATTGGTCAGGATGTAGGTACGCTCAGCGTGGATGTTGTCAATCACATCGCGCAGCACATCGATGTAGAGCGAATAGTGGTAGGCCTGCTCACTCTGGATGCTGACGATATGCGAGGCGTTATGGGTGTCGCCGTTGCTGCCGAGTTTGATCTGCGGCGTGCTGATATTGCCGCACAGCTCCGCCGACAGGCGCTGGGTGGTGGAGTCCCACACGGAATCCTGGTAGATGCCGATGCCGTTAAAGTTTTCGGCGCGCACGTGGCCGATGTTCAGCCAGCTCCCTTTCATATAGATGCCGTTCAGCTTGCGGCTGCGGCTGCGGGAGTAGACGCTCAGGATGCCTTCCAGGGAGATGCTGCCGCAGCGGCCCTGCCCGGCTTTCTGTTTCGGGTCACCGAGCTGGATCGCCCAGTCACCGCGGAACTTCTCCGTGTCCACGATGAATTTGCCGGTGCTGTCACTGACGATTTTCGACACGTTGCTCAAATCCAGCGTGCCGCTGATAAGCCACGGGCCGTTGGTGAAATCCACCACTTTGCCGCGGCAGGCATTGATGTAGCGGCGCATCGTCTCGGTGACATCTACTTTGCCGCCGGGCACGCAGCCGAAATGGCTCGGCAACAGCTGGTCGGTGATGCGTTTCCAGCGCCGGCCCTCTTTGGTAACGATCACCCGGCCGCCGTCGTCCGGTGTTTCTTTGTCCGCGGCGTCATACCAGAATTCGCCGCCGCCAAGCGCCCCGTTGGCAATGTCTGACCAGCCCGGATGGTAGCTGGCCACGTCAATTTTCTGGCCGATAATGGTCGGCTCAATGTTCCGCAGATCGCGGATGTTGGAACAGCGCCCAATGGACTTCAGGCCGTCACTGGCGCGCATCATGCGGCGCAGATCTTTCCCGGTCATCTCGTTGTCAGGCGGTAAGGTGGTGATGGGGGCCGCCGCAGGGGCAGCCTGGGTTTTTTCGAGCGAGAGCAATGCGACCAGAGGTGTCCCCACCAGCACTTTTGTCAGTGCCGACCGGCGGGAAGTATTAATGGTATTTTTAGTTTTATCGGTCAAATTTTTAAGCAGTCGCATCAGAACCTCATAACAAAAGCGGAAAACAGCGCGCAAAAAAACGCAGACCAGCGGGCCACAATGGGCAGCCGGACCAGCCTGTGATTGATTACCGTCTGTGGGTCAATAAAGGGAAGTGCTAACGATGGACCGGGTCACGGCCCCCTGAAAAGGGAGCCGCGCCCGGTAACCTGATCTAACAGAATCGCAGAGTGCGCGGGGAGCGCCTCAGGCAGTGGCCTGCTTTTTAAATTCCGCCAGCCACTGTTTGAACTCCTCGCCCTGCTTGTCGTGACGCAGGCCGTAGCTGACATAAGCCTGCATGTAGCCCAGCTTTTCACCACAGTTGTAGGCGGTGCCTTTCAGCGCCAGCGCATTGACCGGGCTGTGATCCTTTAAAGCATCAATCGCGTCGGTCAGCTGGATCCGGCCCCAGGCACCCGGCTCGGTTTTTTCCAGGAACGGCCAGATATCCGCAGAGAGCACGTAGCGCCCCACCGCCGCCAGGTTGGAGTCGAGGCCGGACGTGTCGTCCGGCTTCTCCACCATTTTGGTGATACGGCTGGTTTCGCCCGGTTGCAGCGCGGTGTTCTCGCAGCTGATCACGGAGTAGTTCGGCAGCTCCTCGGCACCCAGCGGCTGCACCAGCACCTGGCTTTCACCGGTCTCTTCAAAATGCCGCACCATTTCCGCCAGGTTGTCACGTGAGTAACTCGCCTGGGCGTCGTCAATCAGCACGTCAGGCAGCATCACCACGAACGGCGAGCCGCCCACCAGCGGTTTGGCGCACAACACCGCATGGCCCAGCCCCAGCGGCTGGCCCTGGCGGATATGCATGATGGTGACGCCTTTCGGGCAGATGGACTGCACTTCTTCCAGCAGCGAGCGCTTCACGCGCGCTTCCAGCATCGCTTCCAGTTCGAATGAGGTATCGAAATGGTTCTCGACCGCATTCTTGGAGGAATGGGTCACCAGGATGATGTCCTTGATGCCGGCCGCCACGCACTCATTGATGATGTGCTGGATAATCGGTTTATCGACCACCGGCAGCATCTCTTTCGGAATCGCTTTGGTCGCGGGCAGCATACGCATACCCAACCCCGCCACCGGAATAACCGCTTTCAACGTCGTCATAAAAGTCCTCACAGCTCAATGCAATTGAAGAGAATCAGTAAAATCAGGCGTCAAGCTTCTTCAGCCATTCGGCGAACTTCTGGCCTTCGGTGTCATGGCGCACGCCATAGGTCACGAAGGCTTTCATGTAACCGAGTTTGTCGCCACAGTCGTGGGATTTCCCGCTCATGTGGAACGCCTCTACCGGCTCTTGCTTCATCAGCAGGGCAATGGCGTCGGTCAGCTGGATTTCATCACCGGCACCCGGCGGGGTTTTCTCCAGGATTGGCCAGATGTCTTTGGAGAGCACATAACGGCCAACCACAGCCAGGTTGGACGGTGCCTCTTCCTGTTTCGGCTTCTCAACCACCGCGCTCATCACGGTGCTTTCACCCGGCGCGATCTCGACGCCGTTGCAGTCCGCTACGCCATACTTGGAGACATCTTTCTCCGGCACCGGCTCCACCATGATCTGGCTGTGGCCGGTCTCTTCGAAACGTTTCACCATCGCGGCCAGGTTCTCACGGGTCAGGTCGGCGGTGGAGTCGTCCAGCAGCACGTCCGGCAGCAGCACGATGAACGGTGAGTCACCGACCATCGGCTGGGCGCACAGCACCGCGTGGCCCAGGCCTTTGGCCTGGCCCTGGCGCACCTGCATGATGGTGACGTCCGGCGGGCAGATGGCCTGCACTTCTTTCAGCAGCTGGCGCTTCACGCGGGATTCCAGCACTGCTTCCAGTTCGAACGAGGTGTCGAAGTGGTTTTCGATGGCATTTTTGGAGGAGTGACTGACCAGCACGATCTCCTTGATCCCTGCGGCGACGCACTCATTCACGATATACTGGATCAGAGGTTTATCCACTACCGGCAACATCTCCTTTGGGATCGCCTTCGTTGCAGGCAACATACGTGTCCCCAGCCCTGCTACAGGAATTACCGCTTTCAAATTCGCCATAGGTTTTTCTTCCCTTTCGTGTAGGTAGTAACTTGTTTGGTTATACGTTCAACGATCACTAAGAATAGTCGATTTCTTAGTATGCACCATCGCGCTTCAGCACCACGTTCACGGTCTTGAACAGAATCGCGATATCGTTCCAGAGTGACCAGTTTTTGACATACCACGCATCGAAATAGACACGGGTGTCATAATCCACATCATTACGTCCGCTGACCTGCCACAGGCCGGTCATGCCCGGTTTGGCCATCAGGTAGTAGTCCACCTCACCGGCGTAGCGTTCCAGCTCTTTCTCAATAATCGGGCGCGGGCCAACCAGGCTCATGTCACCGCGGAACACGTTCCACAGCTGCGGCAGCTCATCCAGGCTGGTACGGCGGATGAATTTGCCCACCTTGGTGATGCGCGGGTCGTTCTTCAGTTTGAAGTCCTTGTCCCACTCCGCACGCGCTTCGGCATCGTTTTCCAGCAGGTTTTGCAACACTTCCTGCGAGTTGGTCACCATCGACCGGAACTTCAGGCATTTGAATTTCTTGCCGCCAAGCCCGACGCGCTCATGGCCGTAGATTGACGGGCCGCCGTCTTTCGATACCAGGTACATCAGGATAAACAGCACCGGTGCCAGCAGCAGCATAATCACCAGCGAGCCAAAGATGTCGAAGGCGCGCTTGATCATCCGTGAGGTGCGTTTCGCCAGGTTGTTGCTGACCCGCAAAATCATCACTTCGTGGCTGAAGATGAACGACATATCCGTGCCGTACAGCGGCACACCGCGCAGTGTCGGGATCACAGAGACCGAACGGCACTGGTGTTTCGCCAGGTTTTTCAGCCAGTAGTCACGCAGCGCGTGCTCATCAAACTCCACGGCCACAATAAACTGGGTGTCTTCGGTGTTGGTGAGCTCCCAGAGGGTTTTCTCATCCTGAATCACCGGTTTGCCCATCATTTCGGTGTCGCTGCACGGGGTAACCGCGTAGAACGCCACCACATCAAAGCCCAGCACTTCTTCGCTCTGCAACGCCACATAGGCTTCGCGGGCGTTTTTCTGGTTACCGATAATCACGGTCTGTTTACGCCAGTATCCCATCTTGTTCAGCAGGCGTTTCACAATCGAACGCGCCAACGGAACCGTGATCAGAATAGTGACCCAGGTCAGCAGCCAGAAGTAACGGGATAATTCCCATTTTGAGAAGCCCACCATCGCCAGGGCGATAATGGCGAAAATCGCCAGGGTACGCAGTGTCTCTTTCAGCTCAAACCAGAACGGTTTCCGGTAGGTGTAATGGCGCAGGCGAACCCAGAACCAGACCACCGCAATCAAGGAGAGCAACAGATGCGCTAAATAGAAAGAAGTCATCTCATAACGCGGAATATAGAGATAAACATCATCCGTGACATGACGTAATATCGCGATCGCGAAAAACAGCGAGAGGTTAAAGAACAGGAAATCGGATATTGCCAGTGACAGCTTAACAAAAAAGCCACTCAAATTTACATTATAAACGCGCATAATTGACTCTTCTTATATATTCATACTTGCCAAGAAGGTATCAAACGGGCAACGCGTGCCTGGATCGTTGCCCGTTTAAGCCAAGTAAAAATTAATCTCGTAATAGTTTTAATATTTCTTCGGTTTTTTCATTCATCAGCGCGGTATTACGGCGTGATTCCACATTCAGGCGCACGACCGGCTCGGTGTTGGAACTGCGCAGGTTGAAGCGCCACTCTGCGTACTCCAGGCTGATGCCGTCGGTCTGGTCGATGTTCAGTGCGTCCGGGGCGAAACGGTCGTAGACGCGCTGGATCGCCTCTTTCGGGTTGGCGATCACGCTGTTGATCTCGCCGGAGGCCGGGTAGGCTTCCATGCGGTCAGAGACCAGTTCGCCCAGCGATTTTTTCTTCAGGCACAGCAGTTCAGCCACCAGCAGCCACGGGATCATGCCGCTGTCGCAGTAGGCGAAGTCGCGGAAGTAGTGGTGTGCGCTCATTTCGCCGCCATAGATGGCGTCTTCTTTGCGCATACGCTCTTTGATGAACGCGTGGCCGGTTTTGGACATCACCGGTTCGCCGCCGGCGGTGGTGACGATGTCAACGGTGTTCCAGCTCAGGCGCGGGTCATGGATGATTTTCGCGCCCTTTTCTTTCTCCAGGAACGCCTGGGCCAGCAGGCCGACGATGTAGTAGCCCTCAATGAAGCGGCCTTTTTCGTCGAACAGGAAGCAGCGGTCAAAGTCACCGTCAAAGGCGATGCCCATGTCAGCATTGTGTTCCAGCACCGCCGCGGTGGTGTCTGCGCGGCACTCCGGCAGCAGCGGGTTAGGGATGCCGTTCGGGAAGTTGCCGTCCGCTTCGTGGTGCACCTTGATGAACTCGACCGGCACGCCCTGCTCTTTGAAGCGCGCTTCGATGGCATCAACCACGTGGCCGGCCGCGCCGTTACCGGAGTTGACCACCAGCTTCAGCGGCGTGAAGTTTTTCAGGTTCACGTAGCCCAGCAGGTGTTCGGTGTACTCTTTCAGCAGGGAGAGCTGCTTATAGCTGCCGCGTTTGGCCGGGTCAACCGGCGCGAAATCATTGGCTTCCGCCAGGCGCTGCACGTCGCGCAGGCCGGTGTCACCGCTGATAGGCTTGGCGTTTTCACGCACCAGCTTCATGCCGTTGTAGTTCATCGGGTTGTGGCTGGCAGTCACTTCGATGCCGCCGTCAATGCCCAGGTGGAAGGTGGCGAAGTAGATCTCTTCCGTGCCGCTCAGGCCGATGTCGATCACGTTGGTGCCGGCGTCCTGCAAGCCTTTGGCCAGGGCCAGTTTCAGCCCCTCGCTGGTCAGACGCACATCCCCGCCGACAACAATGGTCTCCGGCTTCAGATATTCCCCATAGGCACGCCCGATCCGGTAAGCAATATCCTCATTAAGTTCTTCACCTAATTGACCGCGAATATCGTAGGCTTTAAAGCATGACAATGAAGTAGGCATATACATTTCCTTGAGCATAATATCCCACACCGGCGTGCCGGAAACGGCACGCACTGGTGAATAATAATCTGGTGGTAAATAAAGAAGTAAAAAGGGTTAATTACACCCGGCCATAATTATCCTGGAAACGGACAATATCATCCTCTTCCAGATACGCGCCCGAGCGCACTTCAATTAAATCCAGCGAAATTTTGCCGGGGTTTTCCAGCGAGTGGGTTTCACCCAGCGGAATATAAATGGATTCATTTTCCGTCAGGATAAATTGCTCCTCGCCTTTGGTGACTTTGGCCGTCCCCGCCACCACCACCCAGTGCTCAGCACGGTGATGGTGCATCTGCAGGGAGAGTTTCTCGCCCGGTTTTACCGTGATGCGTTTCACCTGGTAACGAGCACCGGCGTCGATGGAGTCATATTTGCCCCACGGACGGTAGACTTCGCGGTGGATGTGGTGCTCCTGGCGGCCGGCGGATTTGATCTTCTCAACGATCTTCTTCACATCCTGCACCTGGTTGACGTCGGCAATCAGCACGGCGTCTTTGGTCTGCACCACTACCAGGTTCTGTACGCCCACGGTGGTCACCAGGCTCGACTCGGCGAACACATAGTTGTCCTGCGAGTTGTGGCTGATGACATCGCCCTGATGCACGTTGCCGAGTTCGTCTTTCTCGCTGATCTCCCACAGGGAAGACCAGGAACCGACGTCGCTCCAGCCGGCGTCCATCGGTACCACGATGGCGTCCTGGGTTTTTTCCATGACCGCATAGTCAATGGATTCGTCCGGGCAGCGCAGGAACGCGTCCACGTCCACCCGCACGAAATCGAGGTCCGGGTCGATGGTGCCGACCGCTTCGGCACAGGCACTGCCGATGTCAGCACGGAATTTGTTCAGTTCTTCCAGGTAACGGCTGGCACGGAACAGGAACATGCCGCTGTTCCAGTAGTAGTGGCCGCTCTCCAGGTAGGCCTGCGCGGTTTCCAGATCCGGTTTCTCGCGGAAATCAGCGACGCGGAACGCCACTTCATCCGGCGCATTGACCGGGTTGTCCAGCGCCACGGCTTCGCCGCGCTTGATGTAACCGTAGCCGGTTTCCGGGCCGGTCGGCACGATGCCGAAGGTCACCAGTTTGCCTTCCTGCGCATACGGGATGGCGTCAGTCACGGCTTTCTGGAACGCGGCGGTGTCTTTGATCACATGGTCTGCGGCCAGCACCAGCATCAGCGGGTCTTCGTCCGCGCCTTCCGCCTGGTCGACCGTCAGGGCCGCCAGGGCGATGGCCGGGGCGGTGTTACGGCCGGCCGGCTCAAGGATAATGTTTTTGGTCAGCTTGCCCATTTCGCGCAGCTGTTCTGCCACGATAAAACGGTGCACTTCGTTGCAGATAACCACCGGGTTCTGGCAGCTCAGCCCATCCAGACGCTTCAGCGTGGATTGCAGCATGGTCTCGTTGCCGTTCAGGTTCAGGAACTGCTTCGGATAAAGGATACGGGATAAGGGCCACAAACGGCTGCCGGAGCCGCCTGCCATAATCACTGGATAGAGTTTCGTTGAGCTCATGAGATTTCCCCTTACACCTAGTAAATGATCTGCTTGGATTCGTTGAACGCCTGCCATTTGGCATCGACGTATTGCTGCATCTCCTGACGGAAACGCGCTTCAGAAAACTTGGTGGCATTCAGCCGGCAGTCCGCGGCGGTAATCGCGTCGCGGTTCTGTTCAAAACGTTCCACGGCGGCCACCAGGCTCGGCACGGTCTGCGCGTCAAAGAACAGGCCGGTCGGCCGTGCGACACCCAGCGGGCGCACGGTTTCCAGCGCCCCGCCCTTGCCGAAGGCGATCACCGGCGTGCCGCAGGCCTGCGCTTCCACCGGGGAGATACCGAAATCTTCCTCAGCGGCAAACACAAACGCCTTGGCGCGGCGCATGTAATCCACCAGCGTGGCGTCATCCTGGAAGCCCAGGATTTCGATGTTGGGCTTGGCCAGGCGTTTCACTTTCTCCATCTCGCTGCCGTCGCCAATCACCACCAGTTTTTTGTCCGGCATGGCGGCGAAGGCTTCGACGATCAGGTCCATACGTTTGTACGGCACCATGCGCGAGGCAGTGAAATAGAACTCTTCTTTGTTCTCATTCAGCGTAAAGCGATCAACGTTCACCGGCGGATAGATCACATCCGCCTTGCGGCCGTATACCTTGTGGATACGGCGGGCAATAAACTGCGAGTTGCCGATGAAATGGTCGACACCCTTGGCAGTGCGGTAATCCCACAGGCGCATCTTGTGCAGCAGGTACTTGGCCAGCGAGCCTTTCATGCCCTTGTCCAGCCCGGCACCGCGCAGGTACTGGTGCTGGAGGTCCCAGGCGTAGCGGATCGGCGAGTGCACATAGCTGATGTGCAGCTGGTCCGGGCCGGTCAGCACCCCTTTTGCCACCGCGTGGGAGCTGGAGAGCACCACGTCATGCGCGGAGACATCCAGTTGCTCAATCGCCAGCGGCATCAGCGGCAGGTAGTTCTGGTATTTTTTCTTCACCCGCGGCAGGTTCTGCGCGAAGGTGGTGGTGGCGCGTTTGTTGCCGATCTTCTGGCGGTCTTTGTCAGACAGGAAATCGATCACGGAGTAAAGGTCTGCATCCGGATAGATTTGCACCAGTTCGCTCAGCACCTTCTCGGCACCGGCGTAGGTCACCAGCCAGTCGGTGACAAAGCCTACGCTATAGTTATTTTCCATTGTGTTCCTCGGCAATGACCTCATTCAGGGCTTTCCTGACTTTCTCGGCGGTTTTTTCCCACGAAAACTTCTTCGCCTGAATGAATCCTTTCGCAATCAGTTTTTCCCGCAATGCCTCATTAAAATAGAGCTGATTCATTGCAGTTGAAATATCATCCACATCCAGTGGGTTCACCAAAATAGCCGCATCGCCTGCCACTTCCGGCAGTGAGGTGGTATTCGAGGTAATCACCGGCGTGCCGCAGGCCAT
The DNA here is from genome assembly GCF_002858805.1 of Chimaeribacter arupi. Classification (GTDB taxonomy): domain Bacteria; phylum Pseudomonadota; class Gammaproteobacteria; order Enterobacterales; family Enterobacteriaceae; genus Chimaeribacter; species Chimaeribacter arupi. The sequence continues at coordinate 42,524 of NZ_PJZI01000016.1, read as the reverse complement.
CGCTTCAATGACCGGCAGGCCAAACCCTTCATACAGCGAGGCAAATACCAGGCCGCTTGCGCTCTTATAGAGTGAGGGCAGATCTTCCAGGGCAACAAAATGGGTAAAATGTACCCGGTTCGTCACCTTTAATTTTTCCATTAAGGCGGTCAGTTCTTCATTCGGCTTACCGGTAAATACCAGCTTTACCTCCGGCGGTAAATTCGCCTTACTGAAGGCTTCCAGTGTCCGCAGCTCATTCTTATGGGCTTTGCGGTTACTGACACACAAGAAGTATTTGAAGTCGACATTATAAGGTTTTACATCAACATTAAAACTTTCTGATACGCCATTACCGACGTTAATGACCTTATTAGGATTAATACCACTCCACTCCACAATGCGTCGCTTGGAAAATTCTGAAACCGTCAGGATTTTTTTCGCCTTCCTGCACCCATTCCGGATAATCACCTGATAAAACAAACGCTTGAACTTACTGGAGTTTTCCGGACGATCCAGGTGGTTCAGGTCATGCACGGTAAACACATAAGGTATTTTCGAAAACAGCGGCGGGATATATCCTGGGAAAAAGATCACATCACCGCGTTTTGACAAGCTGGCCATTGCCGTTTTTATCGTATCCGCCGGGGAAACCGGTTTGCCGGAAAAATTGGCACTTTCAAACTTATTTATCCGATTAATCTCATCCGCGAAAGTACCAATGCCGCCTGAACCGTCCCATCGGTTGTCGAAAATAATCCTACTCATTAGTCATCTCTCTGCGATAGACACTATAAAACCCGAGGTATAACCACGGATACACCATATATAACTGCGCACCGAGTAAAAACGGCAGAACGAACAGGACAAAAAAGACCATGCCCATTTCATTGAATTTGAAATACCGGATGGTGGCGATTAAAAACAGGATTACCCCTATTGCACCATTCTCAATCATCAGGTTGAAAAATCCGCCCAGGCCGGTTAAATCCCAGCCGGGTACCACCGGGAACGGGCCGCGATATTCGGAATTATTACGTACCAGGGAATAGGCCCCGAGGCCGACACCAATATAGGGGTTATCTGCAATGATATTCGGCCCGATATAGGTCGCTGCAATTCGCCCCATCACCAGTGACGGGTCATTGCCGCGCAGCGTCAGCACCTCGTTGAGGTTGCTCAGGTCATTCACATAGTTTTCCGCCACCTTGTACATCACCGCACCGCCGAGCAGCACGCCCACCAGCATCAGGGTGGAGAAGCGGAACATATTTTTCGGGTTGATGAAGCTGCGCAGGAACGGGTAGCGGAAGGTCAGCGCCAGGAAGCCGAACACGGCCGCCCCGACGATACCGGCCTTGGACTGCGACAGCAGCAGCGCCACGGCAAACAGCGCCAGCACCAGTTTGCGCTTCAGGAACATCAGCTCCAGCAGCAGCAGCGTACTGATGTAGAGGCCATACGGGCCGCCTTCCACATAGAAGCCGCGCATACGGTGCGTCGGGCCGTAGGAGACCAGTTTGCTGCCTGCGGCCACGTCCACCATAAACAGCGCAAAGATCCCAAGCAGGATGATGGCGTTATAGTTCAGGAACTTACGCACAATATCCGTGTAGGAGAGGCCATTATTGCGGTAGAAGTTAAACGGCAGGCAGGCCACCACCAGGCAGAGCACCAGCTCCACAAAGCGCACCAGCGAAATCACGTACTTGCTTTTCAGGCCGCCGTAGTTGGAGAAATAGACCTCAGTGGTCGCCCCCTTGAACAGCGACAGCAACATCAGCAGCACGAACACCACCAGGAACACCAGCAGTTTGGTTTCGATACGGCGGATAAAGAACGGGAACAGGGAGATCGCCATCAGCTCCCACACTTTGACCGGCCCCAGCGCCACGTCAGTGAGCTGGCAGGCGATAGCGGTAAAGAAAATAATAATGCTGGAAATCGACAGGCCGCGACTGTTTCCCATGGTCATGGCCCGTGAGCTGCTCATCATCATAGACGTTCTTCTTTTATTGTAGTGTTGACGGAATGACCGGCATTCAGGGTCTGTCGGCTCGCCTGCCCTGCCCCGGTATGGCCTGTGGCCTCCGGCCGGCGGGCAGTGATGCCGTGCTGTGTGCTGAGATAGTCAGAAATTTTCGCGGCCAGCGCGGCCGGTTCATCGGCGGCGTCTTCCGGGCCATAGACCGCTGCGGCGGGCAGGTAATCTTTCATGCCGTCCCGGCGCGAGGCGATAATCGGGATATTGCGCTTCTGCGCTTCCAGCATCACCAGCGGCACCCCCTCAAACTGCGACGGGATCACGATGAAATCTGCCTCGGTGGCGTAAGGCCACACCGGGCTGACCCAGCCGAGGAAGCGGAAGCGCACGTTGTCCGGCAGGGTGGCGGCACGCGCTTTCAGCGCCTCAAGGTCCGGGCCGTCACCGGCCACCACCACCTCAAAGGTCACCGGCAGATCGCCGAGACGGGCTAAGGCCTCGGCCAGCACGTCCTGCCCTTTCTGGCGGAAACTGACGCGCCCCGGCATCAGGATGCGCACGGTGCCGGGTTGCGGGGTAAAGGCATAACCGACGCCGCGGATCTCAGCGGCCGGCGGGGCCGGCACAAAGTTCGGCAGCACGCGCACCTGCGCCTTGGGGTTCCAGCGGCGCAGGTCGTCGGCGAAGCAGGCGGAAATGGTGATGTAACGCTGGCAACGTTTATACACCACCGCCCCCAGCGCATCTTTCACCCCGGCCAGTTTCGCCCCCATTTTGCTGAAGCGATGGGCGTAAGGGATATAAGAGATCACTGAAATCTTCTGGCGTGCCGCCATATTGACGAACACTGACCCCAGTTCGATATCGCCCTGAATCAGCACAATGTCGTCCACCCGCGGGGCCAGATCTTTCAGGAAGCGGGCCGCCCTGGCGCGCAGGCCGACATTGAAGAAGGCGTGCAGGATCTCCAGTTTCTGGTGGCGCACCCCATGTTGCTGGTAGGGGATCTGCGCCTGGTCCAGAATCGCCATCAGCTTCGGGTTATCATCCGGCACGAAGCAGGCAAGCTTCAGCCCTTTGCGCTGAAGTTTTTTAATGTGCTCGACAGCCATCAGTTCATGGCCGCCCACAATGGCGGCAGTGAAAACAATGGCAATGTGACGGTTTTTTAGCGTTGGCATACGGCGTCGCGGCTCTGTGAGTTATCGGAAAAAGTGCAGTAACGGGTTACGCGTGAATCGGGCGCTGGCTGACCACTTTGGCCGGTACGCCTGCCACAATGCTGAAGTCCGGCACGTTTTTGGTCACGACCGCGCCGGAGGCAATCACGCAGCCATTGCCGACCCGGACACCCGGCAGGATCACCGCACCGGCCCCAATCCAGACATCATCCCCGATGGTGACAGAGGTTTTCACGTTGTCCCACAAGGCATCTTTCATGTATTCGGTGGTATTTATTTCATGGTTACTGGCGATCATGCTCACATATTGAGAAATAATACATTTCTTCCCGATAATTATTTCCCCGCCTGACGCACGAATATTGTTATATTCGTTGATAGCCGTATCCTCACCCACCACAATACGGCTGCGGACGCCTTTTTTAGCCATCTCATCGGAACAGGTAATTACACTGCCTTTTCCAATGGAGACACCGGGTTTCAGCGTCAGCACATTATCAGGCCCGACAAATACCGAGGCGGAACTGTCAATACGCACCCGGTTGGCGCGCATTTTTGCCCGGAACCCCAGATGGGATAAATATTTCAACGCATCCTTCACCATCAGAAGAATGAAATAAATAGCACTCATTGTTATTCCTTGCTCAAGCGCGTGTCGGCTACATCAATATTTTGCGGGCCTGGTATTTAATCACGTTAACCACGTTACCCGGGTAACAGACCTGCATCAGGTCCTGCATGGAGAGGCGTTCATCCCGCGCCATTTTGTAATTGAACAGCAGGTTCTTGCGGTGTGCCGGTTTCAGCAGCTTGCGGTGTTTGGTCACGAACTGGTTGTAACCAATCTCCAGCTTGTTGCTCTTGGTGATGCGGCCGAACTCATGCTCCAGGTGCTGGATGTAGGTGGCTTCGCAGATGTTGTACCCTTCCCCGTAGCGCGCCCCGAGGCGGACCCAGGTGTCGTAATCCTGCCAGGCTTTGAAGCTCTCATCGAAGCCGCCAATCGCACGCAGATAATCGGTTTTGGTAAAGACCTGGCTGCCGACGATGTTCTGGTATAACAGGGAGTCCAGCCGGATATGGGTAACTTTATTAAAGCCTACTTTCTGGTGCTTCCCGAAATTAAAGATAATGCCTGAGCTCAGGTACGGGTATTTATGGCGCTCGTAGAATTTAACGAACTTCTCGATACGCTCCGGCAGGAATTCATCATCATCATCCAGGCCGGTAATATAGTGGCCGGTGGCGGCATTAATCCCTAAATTACGGGCAGCGCACGCGCCTTTCGGTGTTTCATTTTTCAGGTAGACAATATTGTCATGCAGCGCCTGATAACGCTCGACCAATTGTTGGGTATCGTCTGATGAGCCGTCATCGCAAATCAGGATTTCCACATTTTTATAGGTCTGGTTAATGACCGACTTAATTGCCCGCTCCAGCAGTGACGAGCGGTTGTGCGTCGGAATATACACGGACACGCGTTTTTCATTCATAGTTTTACTCTCTGCTCTTGGTGCGTCTTAATAGAGACTCATCCGTAAGGTCGCTTATCACCCACCATCAGTGCGCGGTGGCGTATCCATTGCAGTACAGCCCGATGAGGTTGCCGGCCAAAGCCGGCAGAGAGAGGGCAGCCGCAGGGGCTGCCCCAGGTGGTGCATTACTGCTTGGCAGACTTGTACTCGTATTCGTAGTAGCCGTAATCACCGTAGTAATTGCTGGCTTTCTTGATCACGGAGTTGAGGATAACGCCCTTGATCTCGATACCGTTCTGCTCGAAACGGTTGATACTCACTTCGATCTCTTTCAGGGTGTTCACGCCATAACGGGCCACCATCAGCGCCGTACCGGCTTTGCGCCCGACAATCGCCGCGTCCGTCACCGCCAGTACCGGCGGGGTGTCGATCAGCACGATGTCATAGTTGGCGCTGGCCCAGGCCAGGAGCTCGTCAAAGCGCTCATGCATCAGCAGCTCAGACGGGTTCGGCGGCACCTTACCGCGGGTAATGATGTCGAAGTTCGCTACCCCGGCGCTCTTCACCGCATTCTGGATGCTGCTCTGGCCGGACAGGATGTCAGACAAGCCGCTGTTGTTCGGCACGCCGAGCAGGTCATGGGTGTAGCCTTTACGCATGTCACCATCGATGATCAGCACGCGTTTCGCGGTTTGCGCCACGACGACCGCCAGGTTGGTACAGACGAACGTCTTACCAATCGACGGGCTGGCACCGGAGATCATCAGGATGTTGTTTTTCGCTTCCAGCATGGCGAAGTGCAGGCTGGTACGCAGGCTGCGCACCGCTTCCACCGCCAGGTCGGTCGGGTTGCCGATCGCCAGCACACCGGCGGCCTGTTCTTTGCGTTTGGCATTTTTCAGGTTGCCGGCAAAGATTTCACGATCCTTCTTCTGCTGCCATTCGGAGAGCGGGATGCTGGCATACACGTTGATCCCGGCTTCTTCCAGCACTGTCGGGCTTTCGATGCCGCGGTACAGCATGATTTTCACCACAATCCAGAAGATGGAGACAATCAGCCCCAGCATAATGGCGATGATGATGATCAGGATTTTCTGCGGCTTCACCACGCCCGGCTGGGTCAGCGCGTTATCCACGATACGCACGTTGCCCACGGTGCTGGCTTTGGTGATGCTCAGCTCCTGCTGTTTGTTCAGCAGTTGCATGTAGACTTCCTGGCCGGCCTGCACGTCACGGGTCAGGCGCAGGATCTCCTGTTGGGTCTCCGGCATGGAGCTGACACGTTTGTTCAGGTTATTTCTTTCGCTCTCCAGGGTCTGGCGTTTTTCCAGCAGGGTGCGGTACGCCGGGTGAGACTTGGTGTACAGCTTGGAGATCTCGGCTTCACGGAAAGTCAGCTCGTTCAGCTGGCCCTCAAGGCCCACCATCTGGTCCAGCAGCGCTTTGGTCTCCAGGGACATGTCCACAGAGTCGTTCTGCTGGCGGTAGCGGTTCAGCTTGTCTTCAGCGGCGTCCAGCTTGCTGCGGACTTCCGGCAGCTGCACACGCAGGAAGTTCAGGCTTTTTTCCGCTTCGGCCGATTTGCGCTCAACGTTCTGCATCAGGTAGTTGTTGGCGACGCTTGCCAGGGTTTTCTGGGTCAGTTCCGGGTCTGCGCCGGTCAGTGACAGGTTCAGCACGCCGGTATCACGGCCTGCATCCTCAATCACCAGCTGGTTCTGGATCTGTTTGATGGCGGAGATTTCCGGGCGTTTGACGATGTCAAAACGGGTGCCCGGTTCCGCTTTCACATCGCTGACCAGCAGGCTGAACTCACCTTCGGTCGCCAGTTTGCCCACTTCGCCTTTCAGCACTTCACCGTCATCGGTGGAGAGCACGAAGTGTTTGCTGTCAACCATCTCCAGTTCCATCGGCTTGTTCATCCAGACGGTCGGCACATTGAAGCGTGACACGGCGATCTGGGCCGGTTTCTGGCCGGTGATGCGCGCCCAGCCACTGCCGAACACCGGGAAGTGATGCTCCTGCACCTGGGTGTCCAGGTTCAGGTCAGCCACGGTTTTCCCCAGCACCATACGGGACTGGATCAGCTGGATTTCCGCATCGGAACCCGGCTTGGCACCCGGCATGATGCTGTCCAGGTTATCCATGATCGCGTTACCGACCGTGGATTCCACCTGTACCATGGCATCCGCTTTATAAATAGGCGTTGCGAACAGGGTATAAATAATGCCGATAACGGCGAACAGGGAGGTAATCCCGATGATCAACCAGCGGTGATCCAGCAGCGTACCAATTAGCCTGCCCAGGTCGATTTCGTCATTGCCGCCCATGTGGCTTGATTGAACTTTATTTTTCTCAGACATCTTATTCCCTGATTAGCTAGTAAGTGCTTTTGCCCATTGCTGAGCCGCATCATCAAGTAAACGGTATACGGACTCGAACGCTTCACGACTCTTCCGGTACGGGTCTGGTATATCGCGCTGACTGGACCAGTGCCCGAAAAGCATCGTTTTGCCCCGTACCTCGGGGGCCAGGTTCGTTACCGCATCAATATGCTTGCGTTCCATGACCAGAATTAAATCAAATTCTCTGCACAGGGAGGCGGTAAGCTGCCGGGCCGTGTGCCCATCAAGGTGCAATCCGTGTTCTTCGGCCACCAGCCTGGCTTGCTCATCGGCAGGTTTCCCTACCAGCGCAGACAATCCGGCAGACTGAATGACCTTATTGTCGGTATAGCGGCGCAATAACCGTTCCCCGGTCGGGGAACGGCAGATATTGCCCACGCACACCACCAAAACAGAATTAAACATCTGACTTACCAATCCTTAATGTCATGCACCGTATCGGTCATGTAACGGACGCTGTTGATGGTTGGCAGCAGCTGGTTGATCAGGCGGTTCCAACGGACAATCGGTGCGGCAGTCACATACACAATGTCATACGGCTGTAGCTGGAACTCCGTCCCGAGCACCATGCTGGAGGCATCAGAGGTATTCAGCTGGTAGATGTTAGCCAGCTTGCTGCCTTCTGCCCCGCGGGTCGGACGGATAACAAAGATGCCGGTCGCGTTGGCCACGGTCTGGTCAACACCCTGGGCATTCCCCAGCGCTTCGGTCAGCGTCATGCCGCTGCGGTCCATTTTCAGGGTGGACTGTCTGACGACTTCACCCATCACGAACACTTTCAGGTCATCATTACGCGGCACGAACAGGATATCGCCCGGGTAAAGCAGACGGTTCTGACCGAGGTTGCCGTTTTGCATCAGGGCCTGCAGGGAGATACGCTCCTCGCGGCCGTTGTGCGTCAGCACCACGTTGCGCCAGTCCGCGTCAGCCGTCAGGCCGCCGGCGGCGTTGATGGCGTCCAGGATGGTCAGCGGCACGTTGGTGATCGGCTGCTGGCCGGAGGTGGCCACTTCGCCGGACACATACACTTTCTGTGAACGGAACGACGCGATGCTCACATCAACCTGCGGGCTTTCGATGAATTGCGCCAGGCGGCGGGAAATTTCATCGCGGATCTGGGTCACGGTGCGGCCCACTACTTTTACCCGGCCGATGTACGGGTAGAAGATGGTGCCGTCAGAGTGCACCCAGTTGCCGGTGTCGCTGGCACTGCGGTACGTCCCCGCCGGGGTGGTCAGTTCCGGGTGGTCCCAGACGATGATGTTAAGCACATCGCCCACCCCAATGCGGTATTGATAGTTGGCCAGCTCAGTTTGCAGGCCGAGATTTTGCTGTGCGACCAGTGGGCGAACCCGCATCTGCTCCACCAGCTTCGGTGTAAGCGGATAGACATTGACTAATTTGTCGATGTCGTAATCGGCGTCATCCTGTTTGACGACCATTTTCCCACTGGTAGAAAGATTCTGACCAGGAATGACGGCACAACCACTGATCAGGGTGATCGATACCAAAAGCGGTATCAGTTTTAATTTTCTTTTAGCCATTGAATTATCATCACTGTCGCTGATTTTCTGAAAAGGACGTATTCCGCCGCCCCTGATAAAGTCACTGCTCAACCCTTCAAAGCCCCAAGCGTGTAGTAGACGCAACTGCCCATCGGCATCGCGTAATATGCGTTGAATCCTTTATGAATAGAGGTGTATTGATAACCGTACTATAACGATCTTTATCAAACATTCATCTTCAGAATGCTCTTAGTTAACCGATTTCATATAAACTGCTTATCAATTTCACACGAATTCACTTCTGCTGTTTACCTGCCGGGAAGTTAACCCCTGCGGCCGGTGAGGCATTCCCTGGGTGATTACCCGGTGAAAGCATCATGGCGGAAGTAAAGAGTATTGACGTTAGGAATGCTCTATATATTTTCTCACGCCGCGTAAATATTGCGGTGCTGAACAATTGACCGTTCCTTTATCCGGACACGCTACCGCCCTTGGCTTACAGCTACCAATGTACTGGGGAGAAAACGTTGTTAACCGGGCGCCTTTATCCCGCTCAGGCGAGCGGCGAAGGCGAGGTCACTGGTTATGTACAAATGATAGCCTTGTCACAAAACCAACAATTTATCGTCATCATTAGTGCAATGGGCGGAACGCGATATATAAATTGTGTCTAAGATTCTTATACTATTGAAGAGGTGTTACAAGCCTGTTGTAGCCCTTGAGTATCCTTTTAGGAATAAGACTACCCCCCCTTTTTTTCCGTCCTTTTCTACAGCGATTTTTCCCGCTTCAATGGGCTGATTATTAACCTTTTTTTGCTGCAAAATGCTTGCTTTCGTTTAATTTTCAACTACGCAAGGCCCGCCATAAAAAAAGCACACATTTCAGATTAATCAGATTGCCTTCTTATTAACTTACCGTGCCAATCAGTAATGGCGCCCCTGGTGCGGCTGAAAAATAAGATTATCCTTAGGTATATTTCCATATTAAGCAGGGGAATTACCCTGATTAAACTCACGTAATTGCTTTTATGCATAAACCTTAACCAGTAGCTTGCTACAAATAGGAATACCTAACCATTTAAGGTTGAATTTTAACGTGGCGGCTTACATTATTCGTTGTGCGGTATATTCCGTGGAAAGATTGAGGTGATAACTGTTTATGGAATGGATCGCTGATCCGACAATTTGGGCCGGGCTGGCCACGCTGGTGGTGCTGGAGATCGTGCTCGGCATCGATAACCTGATATTTATTGCCATCCTGGCGGAAAAAGTCCCGCGCAAGCAGCGCGACCGCGCCCGAATTACCGGCCTTATCCTGGCGCTGGTGATGCGTTTACTGTTACTGGCGTCTATTTCCTGGCTCTCCACCCTCACCCAGCCGATGTTTACCTTGCGTGGCCACCCGTTCAGCGGGCGGGATATGATTATGCTGGTGGGCGGGGTGTTTCTTTTATTTAAAGCCACGGTCGAGCTGAATGAACAACTGGAGGGCAAAGACAGCGAAGGCGGTAATAACCGCAAAGCGGCGCGTTTCTGGCCGGTGGTGGCGCAGATTGTGGTGCTGGACGCCGTCTTCTCGCTGGATTCGGTGATCACCGCCGTCGGCATGGTAGACCACCTGCCGGTGATGATGCTGGCGGTCTGTATTGCGATGAGCCTTATGCTGCTGGCCAGCAAGCCGCTGACCCGGTTCGTCAATGCACACCCGACGATTGTGATCCTCTGCCTCAGCTTCCTGCTGATGATCGGCTTCAGCCTGATTGCCGACGGCTTCGGCTATCACATCCCGAAAGGTTACCTCTACGCCGCCATCGGTTTCTCGGTGCTGATTGAGGCGCTGAACCAGCTGGCGCAGTTCAACCGGCGGCGTTTCCTCTCCTCACACCGCTCGCTGCGTGAGCGCACGGCAGAAACCGTGCTGCGGATGCTGGGCGGCCGACATGAGGATGCCGAGCTCGACACCCATGCCGCCGGCATGGTGGCCGACCACGGCGGTGAAACGCAGGAGGTGTTCAACGAGCAGGAGCGCCGGATGATTGAACGGGTACTCGGCATGGCGCAGCGTACCGTCAGCAGCATCATGACCTCGCGCCATGATGTGGAGTGCCTGGAGCTGAATGACCCGCCGGAGCGGCTGACTGAACAACTGACCCGCAACCAGCACACCCGGCTGGTGGTCACCGAGGACAGCGCGGCCGATGAGCCGCTCGGCGTGGTGCATATTATTGACCTGCTGCGGCAGACGCTGAGCCAGCCGGAGCTGGACATCCGCGCACTGGTGCGCCAGCCGCTTATCTTCCCGGAACAGCTTTCGCTGTTGATGGCGCTGGAGCAGTTCCGCCAGGCGCAGACCCACTTTGCGTTTGTGGTGGATGAATTTGGTTCCGTGGAGGGGGTGGTGACACTCACGGATGTGATGGAAACCATTGCCGGTAACCTGCCGGTGGCAGGGGAAGACAACGATCCGCGTCATGACATCCAGCAGCTTGACGAGCGTACCTGGGTCGCTAACGGCTATATTCCGCTGGAGGATCTGGCGCTCTATATTCCGGTGCCGGTGGATGAGAAACGGGAATACCATACGCTGGCAGGGTTGCTGATGGAGTATGCGCAGGCGATCCCCCAACAGGGGGCCACCCAGCAGATTGGGGATTACCTGTTTGAGGCACTGGAAGTGAACAGCCACCGCATCACCAAAGTGAAAATCGTCGCGCCGCCGCAGCCGGTAGAAGAGGATTACGAAGTGTAATGGCCGGGCGGGGCCGCTGTTCAGGCCCCGCCCGGTAACGTGACAGGCCGCCGGGTTTACGGCAGTTTTGCCATCGCCGGCAGCGGTTTTACCATCCCAGGGTACTGGAACAGCGCCCGCCCTACCCCACGGTTAATCAGCCGCCAGATCCCGAGCGACAGGCATACCGAGAGCGCCACCCCGACAAACGGGAACGCCAGCAGCCATGCGGCGGAGAACGACCAGCTGTCAAAGGCACGGTAGTGCACCAGCGCCCCGACCACACAGACCGCAATAATTTCCGTGACGATTTTATGGATGACATAGACCTGGAGGGTGTTTTTCCCCAGCCAGTTCAGGCTGTTGGGCGTCATCCGGGCGTTCACTTCCCGGCAAATCACCACACACAGCACAATGGCGATGGCGCAATGGAAAATGCTTTTGTTCATGCCGAAGCGGGCATGGAGCAGCGCCAGCGGCAGCGCCACCAGCAACACGGCCAGCACATGGCGGCGATGTTGCAGGAACTCCACCACCTGACGGCCATAGAAACAGCCGACGCAGAAATAGAGGGCATTTTGCGCCACGCTGTTCGGCCCCCAGCCCGGCAGTAACCCGCGCGCCGCGACGTAGTTTGCCGCCACACAGAGCAGGAGAAGCGCCAGCACGTTGTTCTTAAACAGCTTGCAGGCCACAAAATAGATCGCCAGCGCGTAGAGATACCAGGTGTTGGCCATCGCCGTCACACTGTACATTACGAACTGGTTGAGGGAATCCGCGTAGGAGGTGCCCACCATATTCTTCACGCCCCACTGGTCAAACGACAGGTAGTGGTTGATGAAAGAGACCAGCGCCCATTGGATCAGGCACCACAGCAGGTAGACATAGAGCAGGTTAACCACGCGTTTGGTAAACACGTCACGCCAGGTTTTCTGGATCACCGCGCCGGCGGCGAGCAAGCCGGAGATAAAGAAGAATGACGGCATCCGCAGCGGCGTCAGGTGGGCATTGAGCGTCAGCCACCACTGGCCGAGCACGCTCTCTTCGCCAATGACGCTCATGGAAGGAATAAAGCTGGTCAGCATCAGATGGTGTAAGACCACCAGCAAAATACAGGCCCCTTTCAGGGTATTAATCCACTGGATCTCGCGATCGTTCCCACTCATAACGTACCCCCCGGTATCACCGCCGCGCCGGATTGGCCCAATGCCGTGAAAAGATAAAAGCGCCAGATGACAGGCAAAAGAAAACCCAAAAATAATATTGGCGGGGCCGGAAAAATGTCGAGTGAAATAGCGGCGTGGTGCAGTGAGATTATAAATTTTTCACTTTAGAAAGCAGAGTAGTCCGAATCTTTACATAACGGCGGGCAGCTCACTGTTCTCACCGGCTGCCCGCCGGCGTACAGGTTAATGCAGAGGAATCAACAGTTCTGTGGCGATGATGATCACGGCCAGCCCGGTCAGCACCGGCACCGAAGTCCGTTTCACCACTTCAAAAGGTGAAATTTTAGCCATGCCGGCCACGGCCACCACCACGCCGGACACCGGGGACAATGTCCGGCCCAGATTGGAGGCCTGAAGCATCGGCACCGCCAGATACGCCGGGCGGATGCCCATCTGCGTCGCCAGTTGCGGGATCAGCGCCACAAACGCATAAAACGGCGCATTGCCTGAGCCGGTGGTCATTGCCGCCAGCATGGTGATCACCACCAGCACCAGCATCATCACCAGCGCGCCGCCGCCGAACGCTTGCGCCAGGCCAATCAGTGCGCTGATAAAGCCCACCGTGCCCAGCCCGTGGGCAAACACCCCGGCGGCCACCAGCAGGATAACCACATTGGCAAAGGCGTCTGCCATGCCGCGGTAGGCGGTCTCCAGCCCCCGGAACACCGCTTGCGCCTGCCGGTGGCGGATAAACTCAATCACCGCCGTCAGCGCCATGCACATCACCAGCACGGTAATAATGTGCAGCTCCGGCCCCCAGCGGCCATCAAACAGCAGCACGCCCAGAATCGGCGTAAACGGCAGAATGGCGTAAATGCGCGGCGCATCGGTGGTGATGTCACCCGGCGTCAGCTGCTCCTGCGCCGCCGGTGACCGGCGGTCGAGCCAGCGCTGCCAGAAAAAGTGCGCCACCGCCATGCTGATAATGGCAGCGACTGACACCGGCAGCGTGGTGCTGAAGGCAAACTGCACCAGCGGCATCTGTGCCGCTTTGGCCGCCACCACCACATCTCCGGACGTCGGTGACAGGATAATCGCCGCCGGGGAGGCGCAAATGGCCGCCGCGGCACCGCGGCTGATGCCGACATTGACCATCAGCGGGAACAGCGTCGCCATCAGCAGCACCCCCAGCCCGGTGGCCGAAGAGACCGCCAGCGACATCAGGCAGGCCATAAAGTAGGCGGCAATCATCAACAGATAGGGCGAGTTGATTTTCTGCAACGGCCGTGAGGCCAGTTTCACCACGATGTCATTGGCCCCGATGTGGGTCATATAGGCGGCAAACCCGCACAGCACCATAATCATCATGCCCAGATCGCCGCCCCGGCTCATCAGCAGGCTTTTGATGTACTCGGCGATGTCCGCAGCCTGCCAGCCGGTGGCGGCGGTGCCTTCCGGCAGCACGGCTTTGCCCATCAGCGCGCTGATGATTAACAGCAGCACGCCGCCGGTCAGCAGCACCCCACTGGCCGAATACCCTTTCATAATATAACGGCCCACGCCCACCGTGACCGCCAGCCCGACTATCAGCTCCAGCATATTATTTCCCCTACCCTGTGTGGCCTGCGCCGGCCCACTGCGGCGTGCAGGCGAAAGAAAGAAAAAAGTAAAAAGAAAGCAGGCGCGACTGTGCCGAAAGTCAGCCGGAAAGGTACTGATTTTCGTCAACCTTTATCAGGGAAGCGGGAAATTAGCGGGAGAAAAGGCCATCGGGCAGAAAGAAGCCCCTGTGGTGACGGCAGGGGCCGTCACCACAGGGGCCGGGAAAGCCGGGGCGCCGCCGCGCCCCGGAGGAGGCCAATACGGGTTGAGGAGATCAGTTGTGGTTGAGCAGGTCAGTTCTGGTTAAGCAGTTTGTTCAGCGGCTTGTTCTCCTGATTGCCGCTGTTTTTTTCTGCCCAGTTTTTCAGCGCGCGCCGGGCTTCCTGTTGCAGCTGCTTACGCAACACCTGATCCACCTGCAACTGGTAATTCAGTTGCTGCCACGGGCCATAGATGCGCAGCGGCACCGCGGTACGGCTCAGGGTGTCAATCAGGCTGCTGTTATCGCCCCGCCAGCCGCCGGTCACCTGGGTGGCCAGCGTCACGTCACACTGCTCATCGGTCAGGCTCAGGGTGCCGCCGCCGTTCAGCGTCAGCATCGGGGAGGTCGCCTGAAGCTGCGTCAGGGTCAGCACGCCGTTTTTCAGCACACCGTGGGAGTGCAGCTGATCGACTTCGGTGTAGCGCTCATAGCGCTCCTGCCCTTGAACGCCCCCGTTGTTGCGGGCCACCGCCTGCTGGATCAGTTGCTGCACGTTCAGGCCATGCAGCCGCGCCGGCTGCATCGACATCTCTGCCTGCCCTTGCCAGCGCTGGTTCACATCCTCGGTGGTCAGCCCTTCGCCGGATACCGTGCCGGTCAGGGAGAAGCGGCCGGTCAATGCTTCCGGCAGGCCATACGCCCGCAGCACCGGCCCCAGCTCAACCTGATGCAGTACCGGTAACAGGCTCATGCGCAGCCGGTCGCCGGTGGCATCCAGGGTGCCCGGCAGGGAAAAGTCCCCCTGCCCCAGTTTGCCGCTCAGCGCGGCCAGCGTCACGTTGCCGCGCTGGTTGTCCGCCTGCACAGCAAACTGGGCCACCTGCAAGCCGCGGTAGGTCAGGTTGGCAGCCTTCAGCGACAGCTGGGCGGTAAAGCCGGTCAGGCCCGCCAGTTCGTTCTGGTGGGCCAGCACATTTTGCGAGATAACCGGCGCAAAGGTGGTGGTCTGGCCCTGCTGCCGGGCTTCGCCGTTGGCCGGTTTCCAGCCGGTCAGGCCGTCCAGGTTCAGCCGGTCAGCCTGCAGGTTGGCGCGGTAGTGCGGCACGTCGCCCAGTTGCGCGGCCAGTTCACCATGCACCTGGCTGTCATTGGCAGAGAGCACCAGCTGGCTGAGGGTAAGGGACGCGGGGTCTTGCTGCCAGGCCGCCTGCAAGGTGCCCTGCCCTTTAATCCCCCCGGCGGGCAGATCCACCCCCTCCAGCCGGTAATCCAGCTGGTCGATTTTACCGGTCACCGCCTGCGGGAAGCGTGACATGTCCGCCTGCCCGGAGAGGGAGAACGTCAGATCGCGCTGGTCGCGGTTGATGCGGCTGGAGAGGCTGATCGCCGCCTGGCGGTGATCATGCTGGGAGAGCGAGAGGTTGATGTCCCGGACGTTGATCGGATTTTCATTGCCCTGCTGCCAGATGAGCAGGCTGTCCGCCACTTTCAGTTCGTCAATGTCATACTTCCAGTGCACCGGCTCGGCCGGTTCCGGCCGGCCGCCGGGGGCCAGCGGGGCATCAGGCTGCGGGCGGGCGGCGCTTTCCGGCGTCAGGCGGATCACGCCGTTTTTCAGCATCACCTGCTTCACGGCCAGCTGGTGGGAAAGCAGCGGCCAGAGCTTCACATCGAGGCGCATATTGTCTGCACTGACCATCGGGGCCTGCGCGCCGGGGGCGGTCAGCGTCATCGGCCCGGCGATAATGCTCAGCTGCGGCCACACATGCCAGCGCAAATCGCCGCTCAGTGCCAGCTGATAGCCGCTTTTCTGCTCCACCTGCCGCACCATGTAATGACGGAAATCGTTCGGATTAACCAGCAATACCAGGGCGGTCATCCCCGCCACCAGCACCAGCAGCAAAATAGCCAACGTTGTCAGTAATCTTCTCATGCCTTCCTCATTGTGAAGCCGCGCCCCGCTCTGGGATCAATCCTTGTCAATCCGGCTGGCCACGGCGCCCTGCTGGTCGCGGTACTTGGCATCCTCGCGGCGGTTGTAAGGTCTGGCTGCCGGGCCGGAAAGCGGTTCAAAACTCAGTGCGCCAATCATCATGCCGGGGCGCAATGCCAGGGGTAATTTACCCGAATTATAGAACTCTAGTACAATCCGCCCCTGCCAGCCCGGGTCGATCCGGTGTGCGGTCACGTGCACCATCAGCCCCAGGCGCGCCAGCGAGGAGCGGCCATCCAGCCAGCCCACCAGGTCCGCCGGCAGCGTCACTGACTCCAGCGTCACCGCCAGCGCCAGCTCGCCGGGGTGCAGGAAGAACGCCTCCCCTTCCGGCAGCACGATCTCATCACTCATCACGCGATCCAGCGCGGCGCTCACTTCATCCTTCGGGCCGCTCAGGTCAATATAGGGGGCCGTGTGGCCGCGGAACACGCGGAACTGGTTGCCCAGCCGCACATCCACGGTGGCGCCGCTGATGCGCTCTACCGGCGGGCGTGGGGTGATGGCCAGCCGGCCATCGTTCAGCCAGGCTTCAATGTCTCGGTCGCAGAGTCTCATGGGTTACTTCCTTCAGGCGTGGGCACGCTATTCAAAAAACTGGCTGATTTTGGCTTTCAGGATGTCAATGGCGATGCGGTTTTTGCCGCCGCGCGGCACGATGATGTCCGCATACTGTTTGGACGGCTCAATAAATTGCAGGAACATCGGGCGCACGGTTTTCTTATATTGCTGCATCACGGAATCCATCGAACGGCCGCGTTCATTCACGTCACGCTTCATACGGCGCATCAGGCAGATGTCCAGCGGCGTATCCACGAAGATGGAGAAGTTCATCTCCTGACGCAGGCGGATGTCGGTGAGCAGCAGGATGCCCTCAACGATGATCACTTTTTTCGGCTTCAGGTGCACGGTTTCCGGCTTGCGGGTGTATTCCACGTAGCTGTAGAGCGGCAGCTCAATCGGCTTGCCGGCCTTCAGCATCTGCAGGTGCTGGAACAGGAGGTTGTGGTCCATTGCGCCTGGGTGGTCGTAGTTAATCTGCACACGTTCTTCCATCGTGAGATGGCTTTGGTCTTTGTAATAACTGTCCTCAGGGATAACGCCGATGTGCTCATCGCCGACCTGCTCACGCAGTTCGCGATAGAGGGTGCTGGCGATAAGGCTTTTACCTGAGGCGGAAGCGCCGGCGATACCGATAATGACGCATTGGTGGGGCTTGTCAGTCATAACTTTTAAAGACCTGATTCATAGTGGGAAAGGGCACGCCCCAGCCGGGGCGGTGATCGCGGCAATTATAGGGAGTTAAGGGATCGGTTGCCAGCACTTAGGCGGCGCGCCTCTTTAGCCTGCGGCAAGGATCGCAGCCCGCGGCTGCAACGGATGGCGGGCAGTTACATTTTTAAGAACATTCATACTACTTATTAATGAGCGCATTACGTTAACATAACCCGATACCGCCGACTCCGGCACGTTCTCTGCACCGGGCAGATCCCTGCCGTGAGAATTTTATCTTTAGGGTGAGCACACCGCATGAACTGGCATTGGTTAACCTATTTCGGCGACAGCATGTTGCTGCTGCCCTGCGCGGCCCTGATCCTGCTGATGTTGCTGGCCAACCCGGAAACCCGCCGCGCCACCTGGCAGTGGATGCTGCTGTTCGGCATTGCGGGCGGGCTGGTTTGCCTCTCCAAGCTGGCGTTTATGGGCTGGGGCATCGGCAGCCGCCGGTTTGATTTCACCGGCTTCAGCGGCCACTCGGCGCTCTCCGCCAGCATCTGGCCGGTGCTGATGTGGATGCTGACCGGCCGGATGCCGCGCCTGGTGCGCATTGGCGCCATCACCACCGGGTATGTGCTGGCGTTCTTTGTCGGCTATTCGCGGCTGGTCATCCACGTGCATTCCCCGGCAGAAGTGGTGGCCGGGCTGGTGCTGGGCTTTACCATCAGCACCACGTTCCTGATGCTGCAAACCTCCGCCACCGTGCCGCGCCTCTCGTATGGGCAGCTGGCGATGGCGCTGGTGGTGCCGCTGTTTTTAATCAACACCGGCAAAGTGGCCCCGACGCAGGGGCTTTTAGAGCGCATCGCGGTGGCGATTTCACCGGCCACCCGCGCCTTTACCCGGGCGGATCTGCACCACCTCAGCATTCTGACGCCGCCCGCCGCCGGGCAAATGACGCTCAAATAAGCGCCTCAGACAGCAAAAAGCCCGCCGGAGCGGGCTTTTTTATGCGCTGAGGTTACAGCGCGCGGAAAGAGATTTCGGTGGGGATCGGCTCACCTTTCCAGTACAGCGCCGCCGCCACCCGCCCGGCAAGCTGGCGGTAGAGCGTGGCGAGCTCGCCCTGCGGGTCGGCAATCACCGTGGGTTCGCCGCGGTCAAGATCCTCACGCAGCGCGATATGCAGCGGCATCTGGCCGAGCAGCTCGCAGTGGTACTTCTCCACCAGTTTCTCTGCGCCGCCGGTGCCGAAAATCGGCTCATGGTGGCCGCAGTTGCTGCAAATATGCATGCTCATGTTCTCAATCACGCCCAGCACCGGCACATTGACCTTTTCAAACATCACAATGCCTTTCATCGCGTCCAGCAGCGCGATGTCCTGCGGCGTGGTCACCACCAGCGCGCCGGTCACCGGCACGTTCTGTGCTAGCGTCAGCTGGATGTCGCCGGTGCCCGGCGGCATGTCGAGCACCAGGTAGTCGAGATCCGGCCAGAGGGTGTCCTGCAACAGCTGCATCAGCGCTTTGCTGGCCATCGGCCCGCGCCACACCATCGCGTTTTCATCATCCACCAGATAGCCGATGGAGTTGGTGGCCAGCCCGTGCGCCATGATCGGCGCCATGTGGGTGCCGTCCGGTGAGGTCGGGCGCTCATGCTGGGTGCCGAGCATCGCCGGCACTGACGGGCCGTAGATGTCTGCGTCCAGCACGCCGACTTTCGCCCCTTCCGCCGCCAGTGCCAGCGCCAGGTTCACCGCGGTGCTTGACTTGCCGACCCCGCCCTTGCCGGAACTCACGGCAATAATGTTGCGTACGCCTTTAATCCCGGCGCGATCGCCGACGCGCTTTAACGTCGCAATATCCTGTTTCAGCGTCCACTCTACCGCCCGTGCGCCGGTGGCCTGCATCAGCGGCGCACTGGCCTGCTCCTGCAGGTCAAGGAACGCGCTCTGCCAGGCGAACGGCATCTGCAACTCGATATGCAGCACGCCATCCAGCACCGTGCAGTGGTGCAGCGCCTTCAGCGCGGCCAGGTTCTGCTGCAATGTCGGGTGGGTAAAGGCGGCCAGTTCGCCGGTCACCAGGGCGCGCAGCGCCGCGGGGGTATTCTGCTCAGGGGATTTAGGGTTCATCCCGGCTCCTTAAACAATAACCAACGGAAAATAGTGCAAGCATATCAGATCCGCGTGCCCGCTGCCGCGCGCCGCTGCAAGAAACCCACCTAGCGGCCTGCGCCGCGATCGGGTAACATCGAAGGCCCTTTTTCCTCATACAGAAAGCAATTTCCCACTATGGCTCAAGTCGCGAAAAAATTATTGGTGACGTGCGCACTTCCGTACGCCAACGGCTCTATCCATCTCGGCCACATGCTCGAGCACATCCAGGCAGATATCTGGGTGCGTTTCCAGCGGATGCGCGGCCACGAGGTCCATTTCATCTGTGCGGACGACGCGCACGGCACCCCGATCATGCTGAAAGCCCAGCAGCTGGGCATCGCCCCGGAGCAGATGATTGCCGAGATGAGCCAGGAGCACCAACAGGATTTCGCCGGCTTTGACATCAGCTATGACAACTACCATTCGACCCATAGCGACGAAAACCGCGAGCTCTCCTCGCTGATCTACACCCGGCTGAAAGAGAACGGTTTCATCAAAAACCGTACCATCTCCCAGCTTTACGACCCGGAAAAAGGCATGTTCCTGCCGGACCGTTTCGTCAAAGGCACCTGCCCGAAATGCAAATCGCCGGACCAGTACGGCGACAACTGCGAAGTCTGCGGCGCGACCTACAGCCCGACGGAACTGATTGACCCGAAATCCGCGGTCTCCGGGGCGACGCCGGAAATGCGCGACTCCGAGCACTTCTTCTTTGACCTGCCTTCCTTCAGCGCCATGCTGCAGGCCTGGACCCGCTCCGGCGCGTTGCAGGAGCAGGTGGCAAACAAGATGCAGGAGTGGTTTGAATCGGGCCTGCAACAGTGGGACATCTCGCGTGATGCGCCCTACTTCGGCTTTGAAATCCCGGATGCGCCGGGCAAATACTTCTACGTCTGGCTGGATGCGCCGATTGGCTACATGGGCTCTTTCAAGAACCTGTGCGACAAGCGCGGCGACCTGGATTTCGACGAGTTCTGGAAAAAAGACTCTGAGGCCGAGCTGTACCACTTCATCGGCAAGGACATTGTCTACTTCCACAGCCTGTTCTGGCCGGCGATGCTGGAAGGCAGCGGTTTCCGCAAGCCGACCAACCTGTTCGTGCACGGTTATGTCACGGTCAACGGCGCGAAGATGTCCAAATCACGCGGCACCTTCATCAAGGCGGACACCTACCTGAAGCACCTGGACGCTGACTGCCTGCGCTACTACTACGCCGCCAAGCTCTCGTCGCGCATTGATGACATCGACCTGAACCTGGAAGATTTCGTCCAGCGCGTCAACGCGGACATCGTCAACAAAGTGGTGAACCTCGCCTCGCGCAATGCCGGGTTCATCAACAAACGCTTTGACGGCAAACTGGCGGACACGCTGGCCGATGAGGCGCTGTATGCCACCTTCACCGCCGCGGCGGAGAGCATCGCCGAGGCCTATGCCGCCCGCGAGTTCAGCAAGGCGATCCGTGAAATCATGGCGCTGGCGGATCTCGCCAACCGCTATGTGGATGAGCAGGCCCCGTGGGTGGTGGCGAAGCAGGAAGGGCGTGACGCTGACCTGCAGGCGATCTGCTCGATGGGCATCAACCTGTTCCGGGTACTGATGACCTACCTGAAACCGGTGCTGCCGGCCCTGAGCATGCGCGCAGAGGCGTTCCTCAACACCCCGCTGACCTGGGAAGGCATCGCGTCCCCGCTGCTCGGCCACCCGGTGATGCCGTTCAAAGCACTGTTTAACCGTATTGATCTCGACAAGGTACAGAACATGGTCGACGCCTCCAAAGAAGACATGGCCGCCGCTGCGGCACCGGTCACCGGCCCGCTGGCCGATGACCCAATCCAGGAAACCATCACCTTTGATGATTTCGCCAAAGTGGATATGCGCATCGCGCTGATTGAGCAGGCGGATGTGGTGGAAGGTTCCGATAAGCTCTTGAAACTGCAACTTGATCTGGGCGGCGAGAAGCGCCAGATCTTCTCCGGCATCCGCTCCGCCTACCCGGACCCGAAAGCGCTGGAAGGCCGCCTGACCATCATGGTGGCGAACCTCGCGCCGCGCAAAATGCGTTTCGGCATCTCCGAAGGCATGGTAATGGCCGCAGGGCCGGGCGGGAAAGAGATCTTCCTGCTCAGCCCGGACAGCGGTGCCCAGCCGGGCATGCAGGTGAAGTAATCCCTGCTCGCTGAACGTTGATAAGCGCGGCCCCGGTGGCCGCGCTTTTTTTATGCCTGCATCCTGCCCCCGCCCTGCCCCGCCTGCCCTGCCTGCCCGCACATCAATAGTTTGTGGGTATGAATCATCAGAAAAAACGGTATTGGTTGCCTGAGGGGGTTTCCCGTTATAAAGCCGGGCAGCGGCCTGTTACCGCCCGGCGATCCCTCGCCTTGTCCCTTGTCTGATAAGGAGTTCCTATGTCCTCTGCTTCTGAGTCCCTTGCCCCGTCATCCCAGCACCCGTACCTCAGCGCGGAAATTATCCGGGCGCATAAACCGGGCTTTACCCCGCGCGTGGCCTTTATTCTCGGCTCCGGCCTCGGCGCGCTGGCGGAAAAGATCCAGGATGCCGTTGACATCCCCTATGAGACGCTGCCGGGGTTCCCGGTCAGCACGGTGGCGGGCCACGCGGGCGCGCTGGTGCTGGGCCATCTGGAGGGGGTGCCGGTGGTATGCATGAAAGGCCGCGGCCATTTCTATGAAGGGCATGGGATGGGCGTGATGACCACGGCGGTGCGCACCTTCAAATTGCTGGGCTGTGAGCTGCTGTTCTGCACCAATGCCGCCGGGTCACTGCGCCCGGAGGTCGGGCCGGGCAGCCTGGTGGCGATCCGTGATCACATCAATACCATGCCGGGCACGCCACAGGTGGGGCCGAATGATGACCGGTTCGGCGAGCGTTTCTTTACGCTGGCGAATGCCTATGACGCGGGCTACCGCGCCCGGTTGCAGGCCGCGGCGCACGAGGAGGGGATTGTGCTCACCGAAGGGGTGTTTGTGTCCTATCCCGGCCCTAACTTCGAAACCGCGGCCGAAATCCGCATGATGCAGCTCATCGGTGGGGATGTGGTCGGCATGTCTGTGGTGCCGGAGGTAATCTCCGCCCGCCATTGCGGGCTGGCCGTGGTGGCGGTTTCCGCCATCACCAATCTGGCGGAAGGGCTGGGTGATGTGCCGCTCTCCCACCAGCAAACCCTGTCCGCGGCGGCGCTCTCCCGCCGGCACTTCATCCAGTTGATCTGCACCTTCCTGCGTAATCTGCCCTGATGTCCCGCGGCCCCTGCGCAGCCGGGGGCCTGACTGCATCCTGCAAAAAGGAAAATGATATGGAGATAACCTCCCGCCTGAAAATCATGTCATTCCTGCAATATTTTATCTGGGGAAGCTGGCTGGTCACGCTGGGTTCTTACATGATTAACCGCCTGCATTTTACCGGGGCCGATGTCGGCATGGTTTACAGCTCGAAAGGGCTGGCGGCGATCGTGATGCCGGGGCTGGTCGGGATCATCGCGGATAAATGGCTGCGGGCTGACCGCGCCTATCTGCTGTGCCATCTGGTGGGGGCGGCGGCGCTCTGGTATGCCGCGCAGGTCGCCACGCCGGGCGTGATGTTCTGGGTGATGCTGGTCAATGCGATGGCGTTTATGCCCACCATTGCGCTGTCAAACAGCGTGGCCTACGCCTGCCTGGCGCGCGCCGGCCTCCCGAGCGTCACCCATTTCCCACCGATCCGCGTCTACGGCACCCTGGGCTTTATCAGCGCCATGTGGGTCATCAGCCTGCTCGGGCTGGAGCTGAGCAACCTCCAGCTCTATATCGCCTCCGGCGCGTCGTTGTGCCTGGCGGCCTACGCCCTGACGCTGCCGGCCATTCCGCCTGCCGGCCACACCTCGCAGACGCTGGCCGGAAAACTGGGGCTGGAGGCGTTTGTGCTGTTCAAAAAGCCGCGGATGGCGATCTTTTTCCTGTTCGCCATGTTGCTGGGTGCGGTACTGCAAGTCACCAACACCTTCGGCAGCCCGTTCCTGCACGATTTTGCCCGCCAGCCTGTGTTCGCTGACAGCCTAGTAGTGAAATACCCCTCCCTGCTGCTGTCCGTTTCCCAGATGTCAGAAGTGGGCTTCATCCTGACTATCCCGTTCTTCCTCCGGCGTTTCGGCATCAAAACCGTGATGCTGATGAGCATGGTGGCGTGGATGCTGCGCTTCGGCCTGTTTGCGTTTGGTGACCCCTCCGCCACCGGCATGGTGCTGTTGCTGCTGTCGATGGTGGTGTACGGCTGCGCGTTCGATTTTTTCAATATTTCCGGCTCGGTGTTTGTCGAGCAGGAGGTCGACCCGCGCATCCGGGCCAGTGCACAGGGGCTGTTTATGACCATGGTCAACGGCGTAGGGGCCTATATCGGCGCCATCCTGAGCGGCCTGGCAGTGGATCACTTCACGGTGGAAGGCGTTAAAGCGTGGCAAACCATCTGGCTGATTTTTGCCGCCTATGCGCTGCTGCTGGCCGTGCTGTTTGCCGTGGCGTTCCGCTACCCGCATACCCCCGGCCGGGCGGCTGTGCCGCGGTCACTGCATTAATCCCTGCCGGCTGGGGCACCGGCCGGCCATCATGTCGATCATAAAAGGAGGTCAATGTGAGAGAGATTCTGTTTTCTTCGGGCGTAGGCTTTGGAATTGGCGCGCTGTTTACCCTGCTGCGGCTGCCGATCCCGGTGCCGAATGTCTTGCCGGGCATCCTGTCGATTGTCTTTATGTACATCGGCTATCTGGTGATCACCTTTTTGCGCCATTAATTTGCGCGCTCCGTTCCGCTTTGTTTAACGCGCGATTGCCGGTTGCGCGACACGGCAGGATGATGACGCGCCTGTCATGGCATGTCATCAACCGGCAAGGAGCGGGCTTTCATGGAGCATGTATTTCGGACGGATTTAAAGCTGCTGCGGTATTTTCTGGCCGTCGCGGAGGAGCTGCATTTTGGCCGGGCCGCCGCCCGGCTCCATATGTCGCAGCCGCCGCTCAGCACACATATTAAAGATCTGGAAACCCAATTGGGTACGCCGCTGTTTATCCGCCATTCGCGCAGCGTGGTGCTGACCCAGGCCGGGCGGGTATTGATGGAAGAGGCGCGCAAACTGCTCACCAATACCCACCTGGCGCTGGCGCGGGTCGAAAAAATTGGCCGCGGCGAAACCGGCCGCATTGCGCTGGGCTTAGTGGGCACGGCCCTGTGGGGCACCCTGCGCACGCTGATCTACCGTTTTATGCAGGACAACCCCGAGGTGGAGATCACCTTCCATGAGCAGTCGCCCGACCGGCAACGGCTCATGCTGGAGCGCCAGCAACTGGATGTGGGCCTCTGGCGTATGGCAGTGGACCCGCCGTATGGCCTGCACAGCGTGCGGTTGCATCAGGCCGCATTCCAGGTGGCCCTGCCCTGCCAACACCCGCTGGCCGCTCACGCCACGGTGCCGTTGGCGAGGCTGAGCCGCGAGCCGTTCATTACCCTGCCGGCGGCGCACTCTGACTGGCGGTTTCTGCATAACATCTGTTTAAGCGCAGGCTTTACCCCCTCGATTGTGCGCGAAGCGGTGGAGCCGCAAACGGTGCTGGCGCTGATCAGCATGGGGCTGGGCATCACCCTGATGGCCGACAGTTATGCGCAGATGGCGTGGCCGGGCGTGGTATTCCGCCCGCTGAGCGAGCCTATCCCGGCGGATCTCTATGCGGTGTATGACGAGGCGCAGATCACCCCGGCGGTTACCCGTCTGATCGCGACGCTGAAAACGTAGCCGGGCGCCCGAGGGTACCGCAGAAACAGGGGAGCAGGAAAAGCGCAGATAAAGGCCAGGTCACCGGGTGGAGAGGTGCCGGAACACAGCGCGGATAAAGGTCAGAGCGCAGGGTGGAGAGGTGCCGGGGCACAGCGCGGATAAAGGCCAGGCCACCGGGTGGAGAGGTGCCGGAACACAGCGCGGATAAGGGCAAGGCCACCGCGGGGCGCAGGGTGGATGAGCGCCGGGTTACCGCTGGAACCGTTGCCGGTAACCACTGGGGGTGGCGCCGAATGCGCGGTTGAACACCACAGAAAAGTAGTTGCTGTCATCGAACCCGCAGGCGGCGGCCACATCGCCAATCGGCTGCCGGCTGTGCCGCAGCAGTGCCATCGCGTTGCAGAGCCGCAGTTGCCGCAGGTAGTCACTGATGCTCATGCCGGTTTGCTGTTTGAACAATGCGCGCAGGGTGCGCGGCGTTAAGCGGTGCTGTTCGCAGAACGCCTCCAGCCGGAACGGCCCGGCGATGCTGCCGCGCAGGGCCAGCATCAGTAAGTCCATCTGCTGGGCGTCGGCCAGTTCCCGGCTGTCCGGGTGGTGGCGGTAGCGCTGCAACAGCAACGCCAGTTGCAGCAACAGCGCCTCGGCAAGCTGTAACGACAGCGGGTCGGACTTCAGGCACTCCTGCGCCAGCGCGTCCACTTTGCAGCGCAGCACATCCATGCCCAGCATACTCAGCCGCCAGTAGCGCCCGGCCTGCGGCACCTCATGGCCCGGCAGCAGGGAGGCCCAGTCTGTGGGCAGCCGCAGCCGCTCACGGGCGAACAGGATGTTATCCAGCTCCAGTCCATTCACTGACTCATAGCTGTGGCGGTCACGCGCATCCACATAAAACAGGTCGCCGCAGGTAATACGGTAGGGAATATCGTTCCAGATGTGCAAACCGTTGCCGCGCCACACCACCACCAGTTCATCAAAATCGTGGTGGTGCAGCGGGAAGTCCGGCTGCGGATGGCGTTCAGCGACGCTCACCGCCTGCTGGCCGGTCAGGAAATAGTCTTGTTGCTGAAGTTTCAGCAGCGGCATGGTCTCCACATCTCCCGGACACAGGGCAAACGGCTATCCTGCCATAACCCCCGGCCGCCGGGGTTGACGGCGGCCTGAAATCCGGAAAATTTCTGGTCAGCGCACGCTGTTGCGCATCATTTTCGGCGAGAGGTCAAACTCGCGCCGGAACTGGGTAGAGAAGTGGTTGCTGTCACCGAACCCGCACTCATGGGCGATCTGGGTAATGCTCTGGTCGGTCTGAAACAACCGGCGGCGCGCCTCCAGCAGCCGCAGGCGGTTAAGGTAACGCTGCGGCGTCATGCCGGTGTGCTGCTTCACCTGCCGGTGCAGGGTACGCAGCGCCAGCGAGTAGCGATCGGCCAGTTCGCTCCAGCCCACCTCTTCAGTGAAGTTTTTATCCAGCCAACGCAGCAGCGCCAGCACATTGGCATCCCGCCCGCCGTTGGATTCCAGCTGGCAACAGCTGCGGTGCAGCAGCAGCAGCAGTTGCAGGAAGCGGCTCTCACTGGCGGCGATCCCTTCGTCACTGTGGTCTTCCGCCAGTTGGGCCAGCGTGCGGATGTGCTGGCGCGCCTCCTGCAACGCCTCCTGGCCGATATGCCAGTGCACCTGCCCCTGGCCGTCATCCGGCGGCAGAAAGCGGTCAATACCGGTAAGGAAACGGAACGCCTGCGGGGAACGGTACAACACGTTGGTGAGGTAAAGCCCCTCCACGTTCTCAAACAAGTGGTGGTCACGGTCGCGCACAAAGCACACGGTGCCGCTGCACAGGGTGTAGGGGCGGTCATTGAACACATGCACCCCCGCCCCGCTCTCCACCAGCACAATCTCGTAGAAGTCGTGGTGGTGCTCCGGGAAAGGCGGCTGCGGGGCGCGTGGCTCTACCGTCACGGTCATCGCCCGGGACGCAAAAAAGTCATCACCTGCCAGTAACGTCATTTTTAATGCCTCCGGTAAACAGTCAGGGAGTGCGGCGCGGGCCGCACCTGTCATACCGCCGGCCACCTGGGCGCAACAGAGTGAAAGAAACCGTGCGCGCCCTGAGGCCAACCGGCCTGACGCAGTGTAAGGCGCGCGTGCGCCGGGCTGCCTTGAAACCACGGCAGTCATCGCCCGGAAAACGGTCATTTTTTCAAGATTGTGCGGCTTAAGGTGGGAACTGTGTAGCAGATCACATCTCATTAACAACTCTGCGCCGGGCGCAGCAGTGGCGGGAACTGTGATCTGATTCACGGGGATCTTTGCCATTTTGCCAACCGGTTTTCAGCGATGGCAATCACCGGAAGGTGGCCTGTTTACCCTTTCCCTACACTCGCTGCATAGTCTGTTAAGGGATAACCACGATGACCGTACGCAATATCGCCACAGTGGATTTGGGCGCCTCCAGCGGGCGGGTAATGCTCGCCCGTTTTGATACCACCACACGCCGCATCACGCTTACCGAGATCCACCGCTTCACCAACCAGCTGGTGCGGTGTGAGGATCATGACGTCTGGGACGTGGACTACCTTGAAAGCCAGATGCTGCACGGCCTGCGGCAGATCGACGCCGACGGCATCGTGCTCGACAGCATCGGCATTGATACCTGGGGCGTGGACTTTGTGCTGCTGACGGCCCAGGGGGCGCGCGTAGGCCTGCCGGTGTCGTACCGTGACCACCGCACGGACGGCATCATGGCCGGGGCGGTGCGTGACCTGGGGGCAGCCTGGCTTTATGAGCGCACCGGCATCCAGTTTTTGCCGTTCAATACCCTGTTCCAGCTCAAGGCGCTGAGCCAACAACAGCCGGACTGGGTGGCAAAGGCGGACCACCTGCTGCTGATCCCTGACTATTTCCACTACCGCCTGACCGGCCGGCCCAACTGGGAGTACACCAACGCCAGCACCACCCAACTGCTGAATGTGCACAACGGGGAGTGGGACGCCGACCTGCTGGCCTGGGCCGGGGTACCGGCGCGCTGGTTTGGTACCCCCAGCCAGCCGGGCCGCGCGCTGGGCCGCTGGACGGCCCCGTCCGGGCAGCAGGTGCCGGTGGTGTCTGTCGCCACCCATGACACCGCCAGCGCCGTGGTGGCCGCGCCGCTGGCCGACGCCGGCAGTGCCTACCTCAGCTCCGGCACCTGGTCGCTGATCGGCATCGACAGCGATCGCCCTTACACCCATGCCGCTGCGCAAAAAGCCAATATGACCAACGAGGGCGGCGTTGAGGGGCGCTACCGGGTGCTGAAAAACATCATGGGCATGTGGCTGCTGCAACGCATCTGCAAGGAGCTGGCGATAGCAGACATCCCGGCGCTGGTGGCGCAGGCCGCCCAGGAAACACCGTTCGCCAGCCTGATCAACCCCAACGACGCCCGCTTTATCAACCCGGTGTCGATGGCAGATGAAATCAGGCACGCCTGCCGTGACCACCAGCAGCCGGAACCGCAGACCCCCGCCGCGCTGGCGCGCTGCATCTTCGACAGCCTGGCGATGACCTACCGCCAGGTGGCGCTGGAGCTGGCGGCGTTGCAGGGTGCGCCGCTGACGGCGCTGCATATTGTCGGCGGCGGCAGCCAGAACGATTTCCTGAACCAGTTATGTGCTGACACCTGCCGCATCCCGGTGACGGCCGGGCCGGTCGAGGCGTCCACCCTCGGCAATATCGGCTGCCAGCTGATTGCGCTGGGTGACGTCGAAAACGTCGCCGCTTACCGCCGCCTGCTGGCGGACTCCGTGTCACTGCGCCGCTTCACGCCGCAACCCCATCCCGATTTTGATACCCACTGCCGCCGCTTTGAGGCGCTCAGTCACGCTCATGAGGAGTATTCAGTATGACCGCATCCATCGACCAGGCCTGGGAACTGGCAAAACAGCGCTTCGCCGACCTTAATATTGACGCCGAGGCCGCCCTCGCAACGCTGGACACCCTGCCGGTCTCCATGCACTGCTGGCAGGGCGATGATGTCGCCGGCTTTGAAAACCCCACCGGCGGGCTGACCGGCGGCATTCAGGCCACCGGCAACTACCCCGGCAAAGCGCGCAACGCCGCCGAGCTGCGGGCCGATCTGGAGCAGGCATTCGCGCTGATCCCCGGCCCGAAACGCCTCAACCTGCACGCCATTTACCTGGAATCCGACACGCCGGTGGCGCGCAATGAGATCAAGCCGGAGCATTTTGCCAACTGGGTCGCCTGGGCGCGGGATCACCACCTGGGGCTGGACTTCAACCCCTCCTGCTTCTCCCACCCGCTGAGCGCGGACGGCTTCACGCTCTCCAGCGCCAACCCGGAAGTCCGCCAGTTCTGGATTGAGCACTGCCAGGCCAGCCGCCGTGTCTCCGCCTACTTTGGCCGCGAGCTGGGCACGCCGTCGGTGATGAACATCTGGGTGCCGGACGGCATGAAAGATCTCACCGTGGACAGGCTGGCCTTCCGCCAGCGCCTGCTCTCGGCGCTCGATGAGGTGATCAGCGAGAAATTTGACCAGAACCACCACATCGACGCGGTGGAAAGCAAGCTGTTCGGCATCGGCGCGGAGAGCTTTACCGTCGGTTCCAACGAGTTTTGCCTGGGGTATGCCGCCAGCCGCCAGACCGCGCTCTGCCTGGATGCAGGCCACTTCCACCCGACGGAAGTGATCTCTGACAAAATCTCCAGCGCGATGCTGTTTGTGCCGCGCCTGCTGCTGCACGTCAGCCGCCCGGTGCGCTGGGACAGCGACCACGTGGTGCTGCTGGACGACGAAACCCAGGCGATCGCCGGTGAGATTGTGCGCCATAACCTGTTTGACCGCGTGCACATCGGGCTGGACTTCTTTGACGCCTCGATTAACCGCATCGCCGCCTGGGTGATCGGCACCCGCAACATGAAAAAAGCACTGCTGCGCGCCCTGCTGGAACCCACCGACCAGCTGAAAAAACTGGAGCAGGACGGTGATTACACCGGCCGTCTGGCGCTGCTGGAAGAGCAGAAATCCCTGCCGTGGCAAGCCGTCTGGGATGTCTACTGCCAGCGCCACGGTGCGCCGGTCGGCAGCCAGTGGCTGGAGACGGTGCGCGGCTACGAGAAATCCGTGCTGGCGCAGCGCGTTCAGGGGTAGTCAGGCGTTGCTCACCATACCGAGCCGGGTTCGCCCGGCTTTGGGCAGATCTCAGTGCAAAATGATTCTTATGTTTATCTTTAAGAGGGTTTTGCCATGAGTTTTATGCTTGCGTTACCAAAAATCAGTTTGCACGGCGAAGGGGCGATTCAGGATCTGGTGGGGCTGCTGGCCCACCGTGCGCCGGGAAAGGCGTTGATTGTCACTGACGGCCAACTGGTGGAGCTCGGCCTGCTGAACGGCCTGTTTGCCGCACTCGAAGCCGCCGCCCTGCCTTATACCCTGTTCCGCGACGTCACCCCCAACCCCACCTCAGAGTTGGTCGATGCCGGGTACGCCTGTTTCCGGCAACAGCAGTGCGATTACCTGATCGCCTTCGGCGGCGGCAGCCCGATCGACACCGCCAAAGCGATCAGCATCCTGACCAGCAACCCCGGCCCGGCCACCGCCTATGCCGGCGTCGGCAACGTCACCCACCCCGGCGTGTTTCTGGTGGCGATCAACACCACCGCCGGGACAGCCGCAGAGCTGACCAGCAACGCAGTGATCACCGACAGCCACAAGCAGGTGAAAGAGGTGATTATCGACACCCACCTGATCCCGGACATCGCGGTGGATGACCCATCGGTGATGCTGGCGATCCCGCCCGCCGTCACCGCCGCCACCGGCATGGACGCCCTGACCCACGCCATTGAGGCCTATGTGTCGCTCGGCGCGCATACGTTGACTGACCACTCGGCGCTGGAAGCGATCCGCATCATCAGCCACTGGTTGCCGCAGGCGGTGGAGAACGGGCGCAACCTGGAAGCGCGTGAAATGATGGCCTGCGGGCAATACCTGGCCGGCATGGCGTTCAACAGTGCCGGGCTGGGGCTGGTGCATGCGCTGGCACACCAGCCGGGCGCGACCCACAACCTGCCGCACGGCGTCTGTAACGCCATCCTGCTGCCGGTGGTGGAAGCCTTTAACCGCCCGGCCGCCGTGGCACGTTTTGCCCGCATCGCGCAGGCGATGGGCGTGGAGACCCGCGGCATGAGCGACGAGCAGGCGAGCCACGCGGCGATTGACGCCCTGCGCGCCCTCTCTGTGCGCGTCGGTATTCCTGCCGGTTTCCGCGCCCTGGGCATCGGCGAGCAGGACATCGACGGCTGGCTGGATAATGCGCTGGCCGACCCGTGCGCACCCTGCAACCCGCTGGCCGCCAGCCGTGAGCAGGTGCGCGGGCTTTACCTTCAGGCGCTGTAAGCTGTTCAGCCCTCTCCTTTTTCTCAATGGGCGCGGCCGCCGCGCCCTGTGACCGCGAGGCGTTTTATGATCCGAAAAAGTTTTGTTATGCAAGTTAACCCCACCGCCCACGCAGAGTATGAGCGCCGCCATAACCCGATCTGGCCGGAGCTGGCCGAGGTGCTCAAGCAGCACGGCGCGCACCACTACAGCATTTTCCTCGATGAGAAGCGTAACCTGCTGTTCGGCGTGGTAGAGATTGAGTCAGAAGCGCGCTGGGAGGCGGTGGCCCAGACAGCGATTTGTCAGCAATGGTGGCAACATATGGCGGACATCATGCCGAGCAACCCGGACAGCAGCCCGGTCAGTGATCCGCTGCGCGAGGTTTTCTATCTGGAATAGATCGTTTTATCTGGAAGAAGCCGCTTTTTCAGGGGCATCTGACTTACACCGGCGCCGGGCGTTCTGCCCGGTGCGCACATTCCCCCCTTTCCCCGCCGGAAAAATTCGCTACCCTGAGAAGCAGACGTGTGCCCCTTCCCTGTTGTTACGATCGTTTAAAAAAGGAAAACACCATGTTTAACTTTGATTATTACAACCCAACCCGCGTGCTGTTCGGCACCCAGCGGATCGCTGATGTTGCGCTGCATATCCCGGCCGATGCGCGGGTATTGATCACCTACGGCGGCGGCAGTGCGGAGAAGTACGGCACGCTGGCGGAAACCCGCGCCGCACTGGGTGACCGTGAGGTGCACGAGTTCGGCGGCATCGAAGCCAACCCGCATGTTGACACGCTGATGCGCGCTGTGGCGCTGGTGCGTGAAAAGGGCATCACCTTCCTGCTGGCAGTGGGCGGCGGCTCAGTGGTGGACGGCACCAAATTCATCGCGGCGGCGACGCATTATGAAGGGGATATCTGGGCGATGTGGTCACAACGGCTGCCGCCGCAACAGGTGCTGCCGCTTGGTTGCATCATGACGCTGCCGGCCACCGGCTCGGAGATGAACCCCACGGCGGTGGTGACCCACACGGAACTGGGTGCCAAAGTGGGCTACAGCCACCCGGCGCTCTACCCGCGTTTCGCCATCCTCGACCCGCGCAAATCCTACACCCTGCCGCCGCGGCAGGTGGCAAACGGGGTGGTGGACGCCTTCGTCCACGTGATTGAGCAGTACCTCACCTACCCGGTGTACGCCAAAGTGCAGGACCGCTTCGCCGAAGGGCTGCTGTTGACGCTGATTGAGGAGGGGCCGAAAGCGCTGACCGACCCGGAAAATTATGACGTGCGTGCCACCGTGACCTGGGCCGCCACGCTGGCGCTGAACGGCCTGATCGGGGCCGGGGTGCCGCAGGACTGGGCCACCCACCGCATCGGCCACCAGCTTACCGCGCTCTACGCGCTGGACCACGCCCAGACGCTGGCCGTGCTGCTGCCCTCTTTGCTGAGCGTGCAGCGCGACACCAAGCGGCTGAAACTGTTGCAGTATGCCGAACGCGTCTGGGGCATCACGGACGGCGATGAGGCGGCGCGCATCACCCGCGCCATCCAGAAAACCCGTGATTTCTTCGACGACATGGGCGTCAAAACCCGGCTCAGCGCCTACGGCCTGCCGGAAAAATGCATCGACGAGGTGCTGGCGAACCTGCAACGCTTCAACCTGTTGCCGCAGGGCGAGCACCATGACATCGACGAGATCAAGGCGCGCCGCATCCTCAGCCTGAGTTACTGACCCTGTGCGGCGGCGTCTGCCGCCGTATCCACCCCGCCCGGCACCAGGCTGACCTCGTCCGGGGCCAGCACCCGGCCATCCTGCGCCCGCATCTCCAGCTTGCGTAACGGCCGGCCGTGCAGGCTGTCCACCAGTTGGGCAGGCCGGTCACCGCCGCTGAACAGGTACTCGCCGCCCCACTGCCCCAGCGCCACCAGCACCGGTTGCAACGCCCGTCCTTTTTCCGTCAGCCGGTACTCCTGATACGCAGAGCCATCCGCCGCCGGGCTGACGGCCAGAATGCCCTCCGCCACCAGCGCCTTAAGCCGCACCGACAGGATATTTTTCGCCGCGCCCAGATGGCGCTGGAACTCACTGAACCGGGTCATGCCGTGCAGGGCATCCCGCACGATCAGCAGCGTCCACCAGTCACCGATGACATCCAGCGATCGCGCCACCGGGCAGAGGCTGTCATGTAAACTTTTTCTTTTCATCAGGCTCTTTCTTTTCAACAGGTTATTTCAGCGCGGTATTTTTTCACCGCGTTCATGTCAGTTTCTGGTTGCATGATAAAACCACTACTGCTAAAAATCATCTGGTTTTATTATTAAACCATTTAGAGGTGCAGCATGAGATTACAAGGCAAAACGGCGTTTATCACCGGCGGGAACAGCGGCATCGGGCTGGCGACGGCCAGACTGTTTATTGAACAGGGTGCCCGCGTCGCCATTACCGGGCGTAACCCACAGACGCTGGCACAGGCGGCGGCGGAACTGGGGCCGAACGCGCTGGCGCTTACCGCCGATACGCAGGACCCGGCCGCCCTGGCGGCGGCCCTCGCCACCGCCACGCAGCAGTTCGGCGCGCTGGACAGCGTATTCGCCAATGCCGGGGTGGGCGGCGCGACACCGGTCGACGATACCCCTGCGGCGGCGTTCGCGCAGATCCTGGCGATCAACGTCACCGGGGTGTTTCTCACCGTGCAGGCCGCGCTGCCGTACCTGAACCGGGGGGCGTCGATTATTCTGAATGGGTCGGTGCATGCATCGCTGGGGATGCCCGGCTTTTCGGCCTATGCCGCATCAAAAGCCGCGGTGCGGTCGATGACCAGGGTGCTGGCGGCAGAGCTGGCCCCGCGCCAATTCCGCGTCAATCAGGTGACGCCGGGTGCCACGCGCACGCCGATCTGGTCGGTTGACCCGGCAGACGCCGCCGGCATGGCGCAACTGGAGGCGTCGATCGCCCGCAGCGTGCCGCTGGCGCGGATGGGGGATGCCGCGGAGCTGGCGAATGCCGTGCTGTTCCTCGCCTCAGACGAGGCCGCCTACATCACCGGCCAGGAGATTGTGGTGGATGGCGGCCTCACCGGCGCCCCGGCAGGCGCGCCGATCTACCGCGGGGCGTGATCAGTCGATCACCATGGTCGGCACCGGGCTGAGGGCGTAACTGAAGGCGTCGAGAATGTCCGCCTCAATCACCCGCAGGGTGGAGAGGCCGGGCAACTCTTCCGGTGCGAACAGCCCGACCTCCAGCGTCTCTGCCCCGGCCTGGTAAGGCGTGGTATCGACCCGGCGGCAGAGGAAAAAGAGTTTGTAAAAGTCCAGGATATCCGGGGTGTAGGCGTGTTTCGCCTTGTGGCGGATGCTGTAGAGCACCTGCACTTCCACCGTGACGCCCGCCTCCTCCAGCACCTCTTTCACCACGTTCTCGCGCGGCGACAGGCCGATTTCCGCGAAGCCGCCCGGCAGCGTCCAGAGGCCGTCTGATTTCTCACGCACCAGCACAATTTTGCCGTGCTCGATGATCGCCGCGCGCACATCAATTTTCGGCGTGGCGTAACCCTGCCCGCTGTCAGCGTAAATGCCCTCAATGCGGTCCACCGGCACATCGGTGATGTCTGCCAGCATACCGCGGGCGATCGCCGCGATCTCCTCATAGCGTTCGCGGTCAAACTCGTCCCGGCAGTAGTGCAGCCCGGTTGAGGCGATGGCATACAATTTCTTTGCCCGGCGTAACCAATTATTTTCATGCATCTGATCCACGGTGCGGCTCCTGTCAAAAGGGAGAAAGCCTGATAACAGCATGGAAAGCGTGCGGCTTCAACGGCTTTTTCCCGCCCGGCACCCTGCGCCTGCGGCCGCTGGATGAGCAGAAGTAATGCATGGTGCCCCTGCGCCACCCGGCCGGGCGGCGGCCTGCTACGCTTAGCCCTCAGGAGCCGCGCACCCAGGATCCCTTCCCTTTCCCTTGTGAGGTATCGGTATGGCCGATCCCATCATCACTGACATTTTCCGGTTTGTGGCCGTCCGCCCGGCCGAACTCCTCACCCCGGCGCGCCGGGCGCTGCACTTTATTGCTGACCTGCGCCTCACGGAGCCGGAAGGCCAACGTTACCTGAAGGTGCTGGCGCGCGAGCTGGCGACCCCGGCACAAGCGCTGGCGTGGTCAGCACAACAGGATCGCCGGCCGTTGCCGCCGCTGGAAGCCGCCCGCGACCGGCTGCTGGCCGAGTATGCCGCGCTGCCCGCCACCGATACCCTGCCCGGTTTTGCCGAAGCCGGCGGCGCAGAGGCGCTGCTGGACGGGCAGAAGCCGCAAACCCTGCGCGAACTGGCGTTTGATGCCCTCTACGCCGCCTGGATGAGCGGGCCGGATGCCGGGCCACGCTTGCAGCAACCGATGGACGCGCTGCGGCTGCTGCACTTTTTGCAGTGCTATCAGGACGGGCTGTTAACCGATGTGCAGTCCGCGTCGGCGGCGTTGCAGGCGCAACCGCTGGTGCCGCCCGCGCTGGCGGAGTTTGTTGCCGCACCGGGGAAAGACCAGGCGCTGGCCGCGGCTGAACAGGCCGCCGCAGAGCGGGATCAACACCATGCGGCAGTGCAGGCGTTGCGCCCGCTGTTTGAGGAGTACGCCGCCACCGAAACCCTGCTCACGGCGGCGCGGCAGGCCCCGCCTGCCCGGCGGCCGGCTGAAACCCGCAGTGCCGATGGCCGCACCCTGACGCTGACCAGCCTGGTGCCGTTGGGTGATGTGTTGGCCCCCGCCTCCCGCACGCTGATGAACCGCCTGTCGCTGGCTGACAATACCCCGCTGCCGCGCGCCACGGCGGCACTGCAACAGCATTTGCAGGCGCTGACCCGCGACATCGCCGCGCAGCCTGACAGCCCCGCCCTGCGCACGCTGGCGCAGGAGTACAACCTCCGGGCACTGAAGCCAGTGATTGCCGCGCCCCGGCGCATCGTGGTGCTGCCCGGTGCGGAACAGGCTGCCGATGTGGAGATGGGCGGGCGCATCCGGCCGCTCGGCATCGGCGATTTGCTGGTGGTGAAACAGCAACTGGCGGCCTACCTGCCGGGCGAGGTGGCGCACATTGAAAATGTGCTGAAAGGGGAATTCCGCGAACGTACCCACCGCACGCTGGATCGCACCGAAACGATTTTGTTCAGTTCGCTGGAGGAGAACCAGGAAACCGAGCGTGATACCCAGTCCACCGACCGGTTCGAGCTGAAAAAAGAGACGGAGGCCACGCTGAAAGAGGAGATGGCGCTCAGCGCCGGGGTGACGGTCAGCGGCCAGTATGGGCTGGTCAAGATCACGGCACAGGGTGATTTCGCCTATAAAACTGCCAAAGAGGAATCCAGCAAAAACAGCAGCAGCTTTGCCCAGGAGCTGGTGGATCGCGCCGTCAGCAAGGTACAGAAAAAAGTCAAAACCGAGCGCACCGACAAAACCTTCCACGAAACCGAGGAAACCAACAAACACGGCATCGACAACAAAGACGGCAGCGGCCATATCACCGGCGTTTACCGCTGGGTGGACAAAAAATACCACGCGCAGATCTACAACTATGGCTGCCGCCTGATGCTGGAATTCATCCTGCCGGAACCGGCCGCCTATTACCGCGCCTCGCTGATCAAAGCGGCCGTGACGGCCACCGGTGCCGTGCCGCCGGTGCCGTTCCTTGACCTCAACGGCCAGCCGCTGGGCATTGAGGACATCACCGAGGACAACTACCAGATTTTCGCCGGGCGCTATAACGCCGCCGTGGAGCCGCCGCCGCCCTACTGGACAACGGCCTCCACCAGCTTTGACCAGAGCGGGATTGCCAATGGCGCCACGGTGTCGAAATCAATTAAAGATGTGGTGATCCCCGAAGGTTACCGGCTGGCGATGTTCAGCCTGAAAGTGGCGTTAACCTGGGAAAACCACCCGCAATGCGTGGTACAGGTGGGGGAATGGGCCTGGCATGTGCTGAACAATACCCATGCCCTGCAAGGCAGCAGCAGCAATTACGGCTTCGCCCCGCTGGACCTCAACCAGCTCACCGACGAACCGCTGGCACCGTCCGGCAACCTGCCGGTCAGCCTGGTGGGGTATGACATCAACGCCTATGCCGTTAACCTGGCCGCCAACTGCGTACGCACCAAAGAGAAATACCAGAAGTGGCAGGCCACCGCCTTTGAGAAAATCTACAGCGCCTGGCTGGCCCTGAAAACCGCCTATGACCAGAAAATCGCGCAGGCAGAGGCGCAGGCCGGGGCGGTGATCATCGAGGGGCGCAACCCGGCAGCCAACCGCGAAATTGAGCAACGCGAGCTGAAAAAGCTCTGCATCACCATGATGACCGGCCAGCATTTCAACCAGTTCAACGCCATGACCAGCCCGGCCGATCAACCTGCACACCTGCCGGAGCTGAAGCCGCTGGAGGCGCTGAGCGAAGGGCGTTATATCCAGTTCTTCGAGCAGGCGTTTGACTGGCCGCAACTGACCTACCTGTTCTACCCCTATTTCTGGGGGCGCAAGAAAAATTGGGTCAGCACCAGTAATCTGACCGACCCGGACCCGCTGTTTGCCCAGTTCCTCCAGGCGGGTGCGGCGCGGGTGATTGTGCCGGTGCCGTTGGCCTACAGCACCGCCGTGCTCTATTTCCTGCAAAAAACCACCCCGCCGCTGCCGGTCAGCAGCAAACTCTGGCTGGGCGGCGAAGCCCCGACGCTCGACGACCCGCAGTTCACCTCGATTGCTTATGAGATCCGAAAACGCACGGACGATCTCTACGGCGCGGCGCCGGTCGAGCCGAAAGCGCAAAACGGCTGGGATTTCACCCTGCCGACCACGCTGGTGTGGCTGCAAAGTGACGCCACGCTGCCCACTTACCCGGTCACGCTGTGAGGCCCAGACCATGAGCGAAGCCCCGGACAGCGTCTCCAGCGACGGCGCGCCCTTTGATGCCTTATGCGGCGGGTTTAAGCGGCCGGTGCCGCGCAACTCCTCGGTCCCGCTGATTGCCCAGGCTTACGCGGCGG
This sequence comes from Chimaeribacter arupi, assembly GCF_002858805.1. Classification (GTDB taxonomy): domain Bacteria; phylum Pseudomonadota; class Gammaproteobacteria; order Enterobacterales; family Enterobacteriaceae; genus Chimaeribacter; species Chimaeribacter arupi. The sequence goes on along the minus strand of NZ_PJZI01000016.1, from coordinate 3,778 downwards.
CACTGTACCGGGAGAATTTCTTCCAGCGCTATACGCTGGGTGAAGTCTTTTTTGAAACCGAATACCGCTGGGTCGGCACCGGCAACCCGCTGCTGGACCTGGCGCTGAAACACATTGTTGCAGAAATGCGCAACTACTATGCCCGCAACGTGGAAAACCGCGACATGATTAAGCAGGGCAAACCGGCCACCAGGCTGAAAGAGGGGCGCTATATCCGCCCCGATGTGCTGGGGCTGGCGCTGGATATTCCGCGCCGGATGCTGTTTTGTGAGCTGCTGGAAATCAGCACCATCGATCAGGCCAGAGAGACCATTGCAGGCGACCTGGTGCCGAAACTGGCGATCCTGCGCGGGCCGGTCAAAACCCTGCTGGAAGAGGCGCTGCTGCGTCTGAACCAGCGCGGCACCTTTCCGCAGACGTTTGACGCCAGCGGCGCGCCCTGGATTATCCCGCCGCAGCTGATTATCGTGCCGCTGTTCCCTGAGGCGGGCACCTCTACCGCCTCCACCCGCTTTCGCTGGATCTGCTTTGGCCCGACCTACCGCTACCGGCCGATGCCGTTTGCCGGCATCGTCAACGAGCCACCGGAGGCCCCGGCGCGCGGGCTGTTGCTCTACAGCTACCACGAGGCCGGCATCAACGAGGTGGCGGTGCCGGAGCAGGTGTTTGTCAATATGCGCAAATGGCTGGCCAACCAGCAACGCCTCGCCACCCGGCTGGAGCTGTTGCCGCTGAACAGTTACACCCAGTACTGGCAGCAAAACCCGGATGACCTGAAACGGCTGCTCGGCTACCTGGCGGTGGGCGTAGCCGCCGTGGCGGTGGTGGCGCTGGCGGTATGGCTCGCCCCGGTGATTGCCGGTTCCGCCGCGGCGCTGCTCAGTGAAATGGCGGTCGCGGCCTCGGCCGAAGCGATGATTGCACAGGGCACGGCTGTGGCGGCGGCGCTTTCACACTTTTTGCCGCAGATTATGCGTACTGCGCAGATGGCGATCGGGGCGGCGGCCAGCCTCGGGGGCCTCGGGGGCCTGCAAACGGCGGGCAGCTATTAAGCAGGGAAACGGGGAGACAGCGGCAGCCTTCGCCGCCAATAAAAAGGGCGGCCGGTTGGCCGCCCGCATCAGGGGGGAAATTACTCGGTGACGTGCTTCGCTTCGTGCGCCTGTTGCTCCGCTTTCACCTCTTCTGCGCGTTTGCGCAGGCCGAACCAGCCCAGCGTCAGCAGAATCACCAGCACCGGAATGGTCGCCACGGTGTAGGTGCCGTTCGGGTAGTCAAACGCCATCAGCACCAGTACGCCCAGCAGGAACGCCAGCGTCAGCCAGGAGGTAAACGGCGCGCCCGGCATTTTGAAGGAGACCTCTTTCGCATGGCCCTCTTTCACCGCTTTGCGGAACTTCATCTGGCAGACCACGATAAACGCCCAGGAGCTGAGGATACCCAGCGACGCGACGTTCAGCACAATCTCAAACACCTGCGACGGTACGTAGTAGTTCAGCACCACGCCCACCACATACACGGCGGCGGTGACCAGGATCCCGGCATACGGCACCTGCTGGCTGCTCATTTTTGACATCAGCTTCGGTGCGGAGCCGCCCATCGACAGCGACCGCAGAATGCGCCCGGTGGAGTAGAGGCCGGAGTTCAGGCTGGAGAGCGCCGCGGTCAGCACCACGATGTTCATAATGCTGCCGATATACGGCACGCCCAGCTTGCTGAAGAAGGTCACGAACGGGCTCTGCCCCGCCTGGTAGGCGTTCCACGGCAGCAGGCAGACCAGCAGCACAATGGAGCCGACGTAGAACAGGGCAATACGCCAGATCACGCTGTTGATCGCTTTCGGCAACACGCTTTCCGGGTCTTTGGTTTCACCGGCGGCGGTGCCCACCAGCTCAACCGCGGCAAAGGCGAACACCACGCCCTGCACCAGCACCAGCGCCGGCAGCAGCCCGTGCGGGAACAGCCCGCCGTTATCGGAGATCAGATGCAGGCCGGTGACGTTGCCGTCCAGCGGTTTGCCGCTGCCGAGGAACACCACGCCGACCACCAGGAACAGCACAATCGCCGCCACTTTAATCAGGGCGAACCAGAACTCCATCTCCGCGAACCATTTCACGCCGATCATGTTCATGGTCACCACGATCGCCAGCGCGCCCAGCGCGAACATCCACTGCGGCACGTCCGCGAACCCGCCCCAGTAGTGCATATAGAGCGCCACGGCGGTGATGTCCACGATGCCGGTCATCGCCCAGTTCAGGAAGTACATCCAGCCTGCGACATAGGAGGCCTTCTCACCCAGGAACTCACGGGCATAAGAGACGAAACTGCCGCTGGTTGGGCGGTGCAGCACCAGCTCACCCAGCGCCCGCAGGATGAAGAAGGAGAACAGCCCGCATACCGCATAAACCAGCGCCAGCGCAGGCCCGGCCATCTGTAACCGCGCCCCGGCCCCGAGGAACAACCCGGTGCCGATGGAGCCGCCGATAGCGATCATCTGAACCTGGCGGTTCCCCATGCCTTTGTGATACCCGGCCTCGTGAGAGTCCAGCCAGCGGCGCTTCGCGGCATGGCGCGTACTCTCGGATTTCTTATGTGATTTCATTGATATCCTAATTTCCTGTCTGCCGGCGCCCCTCCCGGCCCAGGCAACCGTTTGCTGGGGCTGGGGGATTAGCGCCTGTTCTCTGATAACAACCGGTAAAACGGCGGTGAATGCTACCTTGTCTCGGGAGTGGAGGCAAAAATTCTCATGCAGAAACCGTGATTATTTATGTGAGGGCGTGAAACAGCTCACGGTAAGTTCAAAAAAAGCCGGGCAGGGGTTTGCCTAGCAAAACAGTGACTTTGTGCCATGCTTAAGGGTAAGCATAAAAATAGCCGGGCGGAAAAACAGGCCGTGCCGGAGCGAGACAAAGGAGAGTTGAATGAAAAAGTTAACGATTGCTGCGCTGCTGACTGTGATGACCCTGCCTGCTTTTGCCGAAGACAACGGCGGCTTTAAAGCGGACGAGCCGGCCCCACCGGCACACAAACAGGACGCCGGGATCCGCGGTTCTGAAGATGCCCGCGGCGCGACAGTAGAGCTGGCACGCACCATGCGCCAGGACGCCTGGGTGACGCTGGAAGGCCATATCATCAAGAAAACCGGCAAGGACCAGTTTGAGTTCCGCGACAAAACCGGCACTGTCGGGATTACCGTCGGCGGCAACCGCTGGAACGGTGACGAGGTCACACCGGAGGACCTGGTGATGATCAGCGGGCGCGTGAAGCATGAAGGGAAAGTGACGCATGTGGTGGTGGAGCATTTGCTGAAACAGTAAATTTTGGGGGAGGCGGCTCCCCCTGCCGCCACGGGTAAAGTGGCTTGTTTCGGTTGTTCATATGCAGTTGCCTACCTGGCTTTTCAAGCCTCAACCGAGCAGGGCCTGCCGGCGCGCCGGCCCTGCCCCCTCGGGCATGAAGTACGCGGTGCGACGATAAATGGCGATGAATGACGATGTTTCTGTTTGATCGAGGTTTATTGCGTTGGCAAACGTTCGCTGTCTTTCTGCGGCTCCGCTGCCGCCACCGCGCAAGGGGCGCGTAAGCGCGCGCCCCTTGCATCCCCGCGCTTTTGGGTGATCCGGCAGAATTATTGGCCGCTCCCGCGGCTTCCCTCCAGCGTCCTCCGGGCTGCTCGGGCCGGTACAGACACGCTCCCAGCGTGGCTGTACCTCTCGCACACATCCCTGTGTGCTCGCCCGGCCCTGCGTCCTCGTCGGCAATAATTTTAATGCCC
>NZ_PJZI01000015.1 GCF_002858805.1 Chimaeribacter arupi | reverse complement strand
CGGGGGCAGTTTTTAGCTGCTTACCGGCGTGTCCTGCGGAGGCGGTTCACCGGGATTGAGTAATTGTTGTACGTTTCTGAACACATTTCGAGCAACATCAGCGATTTTTATTCATTGCGGCGAGAAACGACGGCTGCATGATGTTAATCATAATTGTCAGCGTCATTATGCGCTACGCTTGATGGCAGACTGATGATTTATTAACCACGTGTTTTGTTTCCGCCCCGTGGCGGACAACACGAACTAAAATAGGTACTTCCATGTCGAGTAAGCTAGTACTGGTTCTTAATTGTGGCAGCTCTTCGTTAAAATTTGCCATCATTGATGCGGCAAACGGTGAAGAACATATCTCTGGTTTGGCCGAATGTTTCCACCTGCCTGAAGCACGCATCAAATGGAAAATGGACGGCGGCAAACAAGAAGCGGCACTGGGTGCCGGCGCCGCACACAGCGAAGCCCTGACTTTCATCGTCAATACCATCCTTTCCCAGAAACCGGAACTCTCTGCAGAGCTTATTGCCATCGGTCACCGCATCGTGCACGGGGGTGAAAAATTCACCTCGTCGGCCGTTATCGATGACGCCGTGCTTCAGGGTATCAAAGATGCGGCCTCCTTTGCACCTTTGCATAACCCGGCGCACTTAATCGGCATTGAAGAAGCCCTGAAATCCTTCCCGCAGCTGGCAGACAAAAACGTCGCCGTGTTTGATACCGCCTTCCACCAGACGATGCCGGAAGAGTCCTACCTCTATGCCCTGCCGTACCATCTGTACAAAGAGCACGGCATCCGCCGTTACGGCGCGCACGGCACCAGCCACTTCTATGTCACGCAGGAAGCGGCCAAAATGCTGAACAAACCGGTGGAAGAACTTAACGTCATTACCTGCCATCTGGGTAACGGCGGCTCCGTGACCGCCGTGCGCAACGGCCAGTGCATTGACACCTCCATGGGCCTGACCCCGCTGGAAGGCCTGGTGATGGGCACCCGCAGCGGTGACATCGACCCGGCGATCATCTTCCACCTGCATGACCGCCTCGGCATGAGCGTGGATGAAATCAACAAAATGCTGACCAAAGAGTCCGGCCTGCTGGGGCTGACCGAAGTCACCAGCGACTGCCGCTATGTTGAAGATAACTACGCCGAGAAAGCGGACGCCAAACGCGCGATGGATGTGTTCTGCCACCGCCTGGCCAAATACATCGGTGCTTATGCGGCGCTGATGGAAGGCCGTCTGGATGCCGTGGTCTTCACCGGCGGCATTGGCGAAAACGCCGCGATGGTGCGCGAGTTTGCAATGGCGAAACTCGGCCTGCTGGGCCTGGAAGTCGACCACGAACGCAACCTGGCCGCCCGGTTCGGCAAAGCGGGCTTTATCAACAAAGAGGGCACCCGCCCGGCCCTGGTGATCCCGACCAACGAAGAGCTGGTCATTGCGCGGGATGCCGCGCGCCTCACCGCCTGATTGTTATCCACCGCCAGCCCATGCTGGCGGTGTTGTTTCCACTCTTGCATCATAAAAAAGAGGGTAAGCCGTGTCCCGTACAATTATGTTGATCCCCACCGGCACCAGCGTCGGCCTGACCAGCGTCAGTTTGGGTGTCATTCGCGCCATGGAACAGAAAGGCGTCAGCCTGAGCATCTTCAAACCGATTGCCCAGCCGCGCGCCGGGGGCGACGCACCAGACCAGACCACCACCATCATCCGTGCCAACTCCAGCGTGACCGCGGCAGAGCCGCTGCGCATGAGCCACGTCGAAGCACTGCTCAGCTCCAATCAGCAGGATGTGCTGATGGAAGAGATCGTGGCCCGCTACCACGAAAACACCAAAGACGCTGACGTCGTGCTGGTGGAAGGGCTGGTGCCGACCCGCAAACACCAGTTTGCCAACGCCCTGAACTATGAAATTGCCAAAACCCTGAATGCCGAGATTGTGTTTGTGCTGGCCCTGGGCAATGACTCCCCGGCCCAGTTGAAAGAGCGCATTGAACTGGCGCGCTCCAGCTTCGGCGGCAGCAAAAACAAAAACATCACCGGCGTTATCATCAACAAACTCAACGCCCCGGTGGACGAACAGGGCCGCACCCGCCCGGATCTCTCCGAGATCTTTGATGACTCCACCAAAGCCAACGTGGCGAATATCGATCCGAAACTGCTGTTTGCCAACAGCCCGCTGCCGGTGCTCGGCTGCATCCCGTGGAGTTTCGACCTGATCGCCACCCGCGCCATCGACATGGCCAAGCACCTGAACGCCCGCATTATCAATGAAGGCGACATCAACACCCGCCGCGTGAAGTCCGTGACCTTCTGCGCGCGCAGCATCCCGCACATGCTGGAGCACTTCCGCCCCGGCTCACTGCTGGTCACGTCAGCTGACCGCCCGGACGTGCTGGTGTCGGCCTGCCTGGCGGCGATGAACGGCGTGGAAATCGGCGCCCTGCTGCTGACCGGCGGCTATGAAATTGATGAACGCATCAACCGCCTGTGTGAGCGCGCCTTCCAGACCGGCCTGCCGGTGTTTATGGTGAATACCAACACCTGGCAGACCTCGCTGAGCCTGCAAAGCTTCAACCTGGAAGTGCCGGCCGATGACCACCAGCGGGTGGAAAAACTGCAAAACTATGTCGCCGGCCATATCAACAGCGACTGGATCGAATCCTTGACGGCGGCGTCCGAACGTTCGCGCCGCCTGTCACCTCCGGCCTTCCGCTATGAGCTGACTGAGCTGGCCCGCAAAGCCGGCAAACGCATCGTGCTGCCGGAAGGCGACGAACCGCGCACCGTCAAAGCGGCCGCCATCTGTGCGGAACGCGGCATCGCGGAATGTGTGCTGCTCGGCAACCCGGATGAGATCCAGCGTGTCGCGGCGGTTCAGGGCGTGGAACTCGGCAAGGGCGTCACCATCGTCAACCCGGAAGAGGTGCGTGAAAACTACGTGCCGCGCCTGGTGGAATTGCGTAAAAGCAAAGGCATGACCGAAGTGGTGGCGCGCGAGCAACTGGAAGACAACGTGGTGCTCGGCACGCTGATGCTGGAACAGGGCGAAGTCGATGGCCTGGTCTCCGGTGCGGTGCACACCACCGCCAACACCATCCGCCCGCCGTTGCAGCTGATCAAAACCGCGCCGGGCAGCTCGCTGGTGTCGTCAGTGTTCTTCATGCTGCTGCCGGATCAGGTGCTGGTGTATGGCGACTGCGCCATCAACCCGGACCCGACCGCAGAACAGCTCTCTGAGATCGCCATCCAGTCAGCGGATTCCGCCGCGGCCTTCGGCATTGAGCCGCGCGTCGCGATGATCTCCTACTCCACCGGCACCTCCGGTGCAGGCAGTGACGTGGAAAAAGTGCGTGAAGCCACCCGGCTGGCGCAGGAGAAACGCCCGGATCTGATCATCGACGGCCCGCTGCAATATGATGCCGCGATCATGGCGGATGTGGCGCTCTCCAAAGCCCCGAACTCCCCGGTCGCCGGGAAAGCCACGGTCTTTATCTTCCCGGATCTGAACACCGGTAACACCACTTATAAAGCGGTGCAGCGTTCCGCGGATCTGGTGTCGATTGGGCCGATGTTGCAGGGGATGCGCAAGCCGGTGAATGACCTTTCACGTGGTGCGCTGGTGGATGACATTGTCTACACCGTGGCGCTGACGGCGATTCAGTCCGCACAGGCTGAAACCCAGACGGCCGCGCTGGCGGAAAAAGAGTAACCGCCCGCCATAACAAAAACGCCGGCAACGATGCCGGCGTTTTTTTTGCCTGTTATCACGCGCTGTCTCGCAGAGGCGGAACGCGCGGTCAGACGATAATGGTCAGGCAGCGGGCGTGCCGTTGCCGCCTTCAGGTTGCGGTTCGCCCTGCTCCGGCGTCGCCCCCAACATTCCTTTCTCTGCGGCGACCGGCTGCGGCTTCTGTTCGCGCACCAGCGGCTTGCCGTAATCCTGCTGGTTATTGCGGCTCAGCCAGAGCGACAGGGCTTTCAGCGAATCCGGGGTAAACTCATCACAGCGGGCAGTGATCTCTTCCGGCAGCATCCAGCTCACTTCCGCCACTTCCTCTTCCTGCAAAGCAAACGGCCCGTGGGAGACGCAGCTGAACAACCCGCCCCAGACCCGGCAATGCTCCTCTTCGAAATAGAACAGCCCATGCTCGGCAAACGGCACTCCGGCAATGCCCAGCTCTTCCTCGGCTTCACGGCGGGCAGATTCCAGCACATTTTCGCCGCTCTGCACCACGCCCCCGGCAGTGGCATCCAGCCAGCCTGGATAGTAATCCTTGCTGTCGGTGCGGCGCTGAACCAGGATTTTACCCATGCCGTCATGTACCACGATATAGGTGGCGCGGTGGCGCAGCCGTTGTGCACGCATCTGCTGACGACTGGACTGAGCAATCACTTCGTTCTGCTCGTCAACAATGTCCACCCACTCTTCAGTGTACGCAGTCTGACCTTGATCCATCCTCTGAAACCTTCTTTCTGGGCGCGGGACCCCGCGCGATTAGGGTTGTAACGGCTGATAATCTGTTGTTATCGCAATGGCTGTATTTTTCGCAATGATTGCCGCCATCGCTGTTTTATAGCAATCGCGGTGTGATAGCAAAAGCATCGCGTGCGGGCGGCGTCCGCGCGCCGTAGCAGGAAGGGAGTCATGACCATAAATCAACAGCGCCTCCCCATGCAAGCGGGCCATGCAGCAGGATGATAAAGGTGACCGGGGGGCAAAAACAATGGCGGCGGTGCAGTCCGTGCCGGTGGCGGCCCCCACCGTGACGCACGCCGCGTTTTGTGTCCCAAACCGGACAGTGTCAGCATCAGACTATTCCCGCATTGCCTGCTATTCTTAGCTGTTATCCTAGCCAGGTTGTTTTGGATGACGGGCCAGCACGCCCGCCCGTGTAATGACTTACAGATCACCTAACGCAGGAGGCATTATGATTGACCTGTATTACGCACCGACCCCGAACGGACATAAAATCACCCTTTTCCTTGAGGAATCGGGCTTGCCTTACCGCCTTCACCCGATCGACATCAGCGCCGGTGACCAATTTAAACCGGAGTTCCTGGCCATTTCACCGAATAATAAAATCCCGGCGATTGTGGATACCCAGCCGATCGACGGCGGCGCGCCGGTCAGCATTTTTGAATCGGGGGCCATCTTGCTCTACCTGGCGGAAAAAACCGGCAAACTGCTGAGCCAGGAGCTGCGTGAGCGGGCGTCGACCCTGCAATGGCTGTTCTGGCAGGTGGGTGGGTTCGGGCCGATGCTCGGCCAAAACCACTACTTCACCCACTCTGCGCCGCAGCCGGTGCCTTACGCGATTGAACGTTACCAGACTGAAACCAAACGCCTGTATGGCGTGCTGAACACCCAGCTGGAGAAGAAACCCTACCTGGCCGGGGATCAGTACAGCATTGCGGACATCGCCACCTACCCCTGGGTGGTGTCCCATGAGCGCCAGCGCATCGATCTGGCGGAGTTCCCGGCCGTCCGCAACTGGTTCGAACGCATCCGGGTGCGCCCGGCGACAGTAAAAGCCTACCAACTGGCCGGCTGACGCCGTACACCCGCCGCCTCCCGGTGTCGGGAAGCGGCCCTTCCTGGCCCCATTTCATTGATTCAGGTGAAAATAACGCTGCCGTCGCATGACGGCGGCAACGTATCGCCTATGCTAAGAAGAGTCTCTGTTGCCTTAACGGGAAACCATTATGCAAGTGCTGATAACCGGCGCAACCGGCCTGATTGGCCGCCACCTGGTGGCGCAACTTCAGGCCCATCATCAGGTCACGGTGCTGACGCGCAATGCCGCGCGGGCACGGGCCATTCTGGGGGAGGATGTCACCTGCTGGACGTCGCTCAGCGGGCAGCGCACGCTGGACGGCATCCATGCGGTTATCAACCTGGCCGGAGAGCCGATTGCCGACCGCCGCTGGAGCCGTGAGCAGAAGCGCCGGTTGTGCGACAGCCGCTGGCAACTCACCGGGCAACTGGCCGCGCTGATCCGGGCCAGCACCGTGCCGCCTGCCGTGTTTATCTCCGGGTCGGCCACCGGCTATTACGGCGATCAGGGCGAGGCGGTGGTCACCGAAGAAGAGGTGCCGCACGACGAATTTACCCACCAGCTCTGCGCCCGCTGGGAAGAACTGGCGCTGACGGCAGAAAGCCCGCACACCCGCGTCTGCCTGTTGCGTACCGGCATGGTGCTGGCCCCGCATGGCGGTGCGCTGGCGAAAATGGTGCCGCCGTTCCGGCTGGGGCTGGGCGGGCCGTTTGGTGACGGCCGCCAGTACCTGCCGTGGATCCATCTCGATGATATGGTGGCGGCGATCCTCTACCTGCTGGATCATACTGAGCTGCGCGGCGCCTTCAACATGGTCGCGCCCTATCCGGTTCACAACGACAAATTTGCCGCCACGCTGGCAGAGGTGTTGAACCGCCCGGCCTTTTTGCGCGTCCCGGCCTTCGCGGTGCGGCTGCTGATGGGCGAGGCGGCGGTGCTGGTGCTCACCGGCCAGCGCGCCATCCCGAAACGGCTGGAGGCGGCCGGTTTCCATTTCCGCTTTTCTGAACTGGAAGAGGCGCTCAGCAACGTGCTGGCGCGCCGCTAAGCCCTACTCCTTCAGCGAGACATAACGGAAAATGTGCTTGCCGAACGGATCGATCTGGTAATTCACCACCTCCTTGCGCACCGGCTCGAAAATGGTCGAGTGCGCAATCATCAATGCCGGCACCTGTTCATGCATCATCACCTGCGCCTGCTGGTACATCGCCGTACGCTGGTTCTGGTCAAGGGTGGCGCGTGCCGCGGTAATTAACTTGTCAAACGGCGGGTAGCACCACTGGGAGGAGTTAGAGCCGCCGTTGGCCGACGCGCAACTGTAGAGCGGGCCGAAGAAGTTGTCCGGGTCACCGTTGGCCGTCGTCCAGCCCATCAGCGCCGTCTGGTGCTCCCCACGTTTCACCCGTTGCAGGTATTCGCCCCACTCATAGGTGACAATCGTCGCTTTTACGCCGATTTTTGCCCAGTCCGCCTGAATCATCTCCGCCATCCGCCGGGCGTTCGGGTTATAGGGGCGCTGCACCGGCATGGCCCACAGGTCAATCGCGAAGCCCTGCCCCAGCCCGGCGTCCGCCAGCAGTTTTTTCGCCTGGGCCGGATCGTAAGGGTAATCCTGCACCGCCGTATTGGCGCTCCAGACGCCGGGCGGCAGCAGGTTTTTCGCCTGCTGGCCGGTGCCGTTGAACACGGCCTCCATAATCGCCGGTTTATTCACCGCCAGCGCCAGTGCCTGCCGCACTTTCAGGTTATCCAGCGGCGGTTTTTTCACGTTAAACGCCAGGAAACCAATGTTCAGCCCCGGTTTCTGCATCAGCGTGAGATCCGGGTTGTTGCGCATCCGCGGCAGGTCAGCCGGGTTGGGGAACGGCATCACCTGGCACTCATTCTTCTCCAGTTTGGCATAGCGCACCGCCGCATCCGGGGTGATGGTAAACACCAGCCGGTCGAGCTTCGGCTTGCCTTCCCAATAGTGGTCAAACGCCTTGTAGAGGATGCGCGAATCTTTCTGGTACTGCACCAGCTGGAACGGCCCGGTACCGACCGGCTGGGTATCGACGCGCTCCGGCGTGCCCGCCTTCAGCATCTGGTCAGCATACTCTTTGGACAGAATCGACGCGAAATACATGCCGAGATCCGCCAGGAACGGCGCCTCCGCGTGCGCCAGCGTGAACCGCACCGTCGCGTCATCCAGCTTGTCGATGGCGGTAATCAGCGTGCCCAGCGCCATGCTGTCAAAATTGGCATAAACCCCGCCGGAAACGTTATGGTAAGGGTTGGCCGGATCTTTTTGCCGCATAAATGAAAAGATCACATCGTCAGCATTGAAATTGCGGGTAGGCGTGAAGGTTTTGGTGGTATGGAATTTCACATCTTTACGCAAATGGAAGGTGTACACTTTGCCGTCAGGGCTGATCTCCCACCGCTCGGCGAGGCTTGGCTCCAGGGTAGTGGTGCCGACACTGAACTCCACCAGGCGGTTATAGAGCGTCACGGAGGTGGCATCGACCGTGGTGCCGGAGGTGGTGAGTTGCGGGTTAAAGCTTTCCGGCGCGCCTTCTGAGCAGAACACCAGCGTCTGTGCCGGGGCGCTAGCCGCCAGCCCGGCTGTCAGCATCGCGGCCACTAACCCTATTCTGTTTTTCTTCATTGGTTTTCCTTGCCTGAGGTAAAGGAGACATGAGATAGAACGCAGAACCAACACAGATTACCATTCCTGCGATGTTTGGTAACAAATTGTTATATATGAAAAACGTATGAACGTGGACACCCGGGGAATCACCATGCATAACGCGCTTGCCGACCAGCTTACAGAACGTTTTTTCCGCTATCTGGCCATTACTACCCAGAGTGACGCGGCTGCCACCACCTTACCCAGCACGCCCGGCCAGCATGACCTGGCGGCGCTGCTGGCAGACGAATTGCGCCGGCTTGGCCTGCAACAGGTGGTGGTGGATGAACACGCCACCGTCACCGCCGTGAAACCGGGTAACCAGCCGGGCGCGCCGCGCATCGGCTTTATCACCCATCTCGACACCGTGGATGTCGGCTTGTCGCCGGACATTCACCCGCAAATCCTGACGTTTGAGGGTGACGACCTCTGCCTGAACGCGGAAAAAGATATCTGGCTGCGGGTCAACGATCACCCGGAAATCACCGCCTATCACGGCCAGCCGATCATTTTCAGTGACGGCACCAGCGTGCTGGGCGCGGACAACAAAGCGGCCGTCACGGTGGTGATGACGTTGCTGGCCAACCTGACGCCGGACACGCCGCACGGTGACATCGTGGTGGCGTTTGTGCCGGACGAGGAGATCGGCCTGCGCGGGGCGAAAGCGCTGGATCTGGCGCGCTTTGATGTCGATTTCGCCTATACCATCGACTGCTGCGAACAGGGCGAAGTGGTGTATGAAAACTTCAATGCTGCCGGCGTCGAGCTGAGTTTCACCGGCATCCCGGCACACCCGATGTCCGCCAAGGATGTGCTGATCAACCCACTGCTGATGGCCCATGACTTCATCAGCCATTTCGACCGCAACGAAACCCCGGAGCACACCGAGGGGCGCGAAGGCTACACCTGGTTCCAGGAGATGAGCGCCAACGTCAACGTTGCGCACCTGAAAGCGGCGATCCGTGATTTTGATGCCGACAGCTTCCTGCGGCGCAAACAGCGGATTGGCGACGTGGCCGAGATCATCGCCCGCCGCTACCCGCGCGCCAAAGTGGAGTTCAAAATCAGCGACGTCTACAGCAACATTGCCAACGCGATCGGCGAGGATCGCCGGGCGATCGACCTGATCTTCGCCGCGATGGACCAGATCGGTATTGAGCCGAAAGTGATCCCGATGCGCGGCGGCACTGACGGCGCGGCGCTGTCAGCCAAAGGCCTGCTGACGCCGAACTACTTCACCGGGGCACACAATTTCCATTCGCGCTTTGAGTTCCTGCCGGTAAGCGCCTTTGTAAAATCGTATGAGATGACGCTGGCGCTCTGCCAACTGGCCGCCCGGCAGTAACGGTTGCCCTGCCGCAGCGGCGGCAGGCTATTTCAGCGCGCCTGACAGGAACTGCCGCAGGCGCGTGCTTTTCGGGTTGCCGAATACCTCGGTCGGTGGCCCCTGCTCCTCAATCACCCCCTGGTGCAAAAAGATCACCTGGCTTGAGACATGGCGGGCGAACTCCATCTCATGCGTCACCACCACCATGGTTTTCCCCTCCTCCGCCAGTTTCTGCATAATGCGCAGCACTTCGCCCACCAGCTCCGGGTCCAGCGCGGAGGTCGGTTCATCAAACAGCAGCACTTCCGGCTCCATCGCCAGTGCCCGCGCAATCGACACCCGCTGCTGCTGGCCGCCGGAGAGGTTCACCGGGTATTTGGCGCGCGCCCGCTCATCAATCCCGACTTTGTCGAGGTAACGGATCGCCCGCTCGCGTGCCTCCGTTTTGCTTAAGCCCAGCACCTGGATCGGCGCTTCCATCACGTTTTCCAGCACCGTCATATGGCTCCAGAGGTTAAAGTGCTGGAACACCATGGTGAGTTTGGTGCGCAGCAACTGAAGCTGTTTCTTATCAAACACTTTCAGCTGGCCGTCTTTATCCCGCACCATACGGATGTCCTGATTGTTGACGCTGATCGACCCTTCACTCGGTTTTTCCAGGAAGTTGATGCAGCGCAGGAAGGTACTCTTGCCGGAGCCGGAGGAGCCGATGATGGTGATGACGTCACCGGCATCGGCATACAGCGAGACCCCTTTCAGCACCTCATGGTCGCCGTAGCGCTTGTGCAGTTCGGTTACCGCCAGTTTGTTGTCAGCCATAGTCAGAATTCCGCAAAAAAGTTGTCGGTCAGTGCGCGCGTTGCGGCCGGACATGGGCCAGCCAGCGCCGCTCCGCCTGCCGGAACAGGCCGATCAGCACAAAAGAGATCGCCAGGTAGAGCACCGCCGCAATACCGAAGGCGTAAAACGGCTGGTAGGTGGCGGAGTTGATGTCTCGGGCAATCTTCAGGATATCCGGCACGGTGGCGGTAAAAGCCAGTGCCGTGGAGTGCAGCATCAGAATCACCTCATTGCTGTAGGCGGGCAGCGCAGTACGCAGCGCCGACGGCAGAATGATGCAGCGGTAGAGTTTGAACCGGGAAAAGCCGTAGGCGTTGGCGGCTTCAATCTCACCGTGCGGCACGGCGCGGATCGCCCCGGCAAAAATTTCCGTGGTATAGGCGCAGGTGTTGAGCGTCAGCGCCAGGATGGTGCAGTTCAGCCCGCTGCGGAAAAAGGTGTTGAGAAACTCGGTACCGCGCACGATGTCGAGGCTGTACATCCCGGAGTAAAACACCAGCAGTTGCACATACAGCGGCGTACCGCGAAACACATAGGTATAAAACCAAATCGGCAGGCTGACCCAGCGCAGCGGTGACACCCGCCCCACCGCCATCGGAATGGCCAGCAGGCCGCCCACCACCACCGATGAAATCAGCAGCCACAGGGTCACGGCCAGCCCGGTAAGGCGGTAGCCGTCGCTCCAGAGCAGCGCCATGCCGTACTGTTGCAGAATCTCGATCATAGCTCGCCCCTCTTCACGCCCAGCGAGTAACGCCGTGCCAGCCACCACAGCACCCCGTTGGAGAGCGTGGTGAAAATCAAATATACCGCCCCGGCCACCATGGCGAAAAAGAACGGCTGGTAAGTGCCTTTCCCCGCCAGTTGCGTCGCTTTGACGACGTCATTCAGCCCCAGCAGCGACACCAGCGCGGTGGCTTTCAGGATCACCTGCCAGTTATTGCCGATACCCGGCAGCGCAAAGCGCATCATCGCCGGGAACAGGATGCGGCGGAAAATCTGCGCGCCGCTGAAACCATACGCCGTGGCCGCCTCAATCTGCCCGCGCGGCACCGCCATAAACGCGCCGCGGAAGGTTTCCGTGAAGTACGCGCCGTAAATAAAGCCCAGGGTAATGACGCCCGCTGTCAGCGGGTCGATGTTGATCTGCGCCATCCCGGCCAGTTCCGTCAGGCTGTTCAGGGCGATTTGCAGGCCGTAGAAAATCAGCAGCATCAGCACCAGGTCAGGCACGCCGCGAATCAGCGTGGTGTAGGCGTTAAAAAAACCGCGCAGCAGCCGGTGGTGGGAAAGTTTGCCGCCCGCGCCCGCCAGCCCAATCACCACAGCCAGCAGCACGGACGAGAGCGCCAGTTCAAGCGTGACCAGCGCACCCTGTAAAATCAGTTGGGAATACCCGTCAAGCATGGCGGTTTCTCTGTATTACGGAAGCAACGCAGGGGCGGGCGCCCCTGCGGAAACGGTGCGGGCATCAGCCGCCGTAGACGTCAAAATCAAAATACTGTTTGGCGAACTTGTCGTAGGTGCCGTCCTGACGCATCTCAGCAAAGGCTTTGTTCAGCGCCTCTCTCAGTTCAGTGTCATCTTTGCGCAGCCCCATGCCGGTGCCGACGCCGAAGAAGGCGTCATCTTTCACTGACTCGCCGGCGAACGCGTAATTTTTGCCGACCGGCTGTTTCAGGAAGCCTTCGCTGCCCGCCACTTCATCCTGGAAGGCGGCATCGATGCGCCCTGAGTCGAGGTCAGCATAAATTAAGTCCTGGTTCTGGTAGGCCACCACATCGATGCCTTTCGGCTGCCACATCGCATTGGCATAGGCTTCCTGGGTGGAGCCTTGCAGCACACCGACCCGTTTGCCGCGCAGGGCGTCCAGCGTCGGCAGGATTGGCGAGCCTTTTTTGGCGATCAGGCGCGCATTGGCGGCGTAGAGTTTGTCGGTGAAGGCGATCTCTTTCTGACGTTTCTCCGTGATAGACAGCGACGAGATAATGGCGTCAATTTTCTTGGCTTTCAGGGAAGGGATCAGCGCGTCGAAGTCGCTTTCCACAAAGGTGCATTTCGCCTCAATGCGTTTGCACAGCTCCTTGGCCAGATCGATATCAAACCCCACCACCTGACCACTGGCATTTTTTGACTCAAACGGGGCATAGGTAGGATCAGTGCCGATACGGATATCTTTCGGCACGGCGGCAAAACTGTGTGCTGCCGCGAACGCCAATACCAGGGGAAGGACTTTGACCAGCTTATTCATAGCGTACCCTCAAATTATTTTCCGATGCCAAACCCAGCATTTCCTCTCGGTTTATGCAGTTTCCATGCCGTTTATGCAGGCGCAGCCGGTGTGCAGGAAAAGCGCCGCCGCGTGTGCCGGAACTGCGGCCGCACGCACGCCTTAAGCGCAATTTGCAGGACAAACAGGGTGAGGTTATCGCCTCCCCCGGCAGGACGCCGGCGGAGGTGCACCTTAATTGACCATGCCGGGATCAATTATGGTGCACTGGGGAAATCGTGATCAGTTATGGGGCAATCTATGTCACAAATCTTTAACGTGATCCCTGCCAGCGGGTAAACAGATCGTCAGGCAATTCAATGCCGAACTGATCCAGCACGCGGTTTACCGTCTGGTCAACGATCTCCTGCACGGTTTCAGGTCGGTGATAGAAGGCGGGCACCGGCGGCATGATCACCGCGCCGAGTTCTGCTGCCTGGGTCATCAGGCGCAGGTGGCCCAGGTGCAGCGGTGTTTCACGCACGCAGAGCACCAGCGGGCGGCGCTCTTTCAGCACCACATCGGCCGCGCGGGTCACCAGGCTGTCGGTGAAGCTGTTCACAATGCCGGACAGGGTTTTGATCGAGCAGGGTAAAATGACCATCCCGGCGGTTTTGAACGAGCCGGAAGAGATGCTGGCCGCGATATCACGCGCATCGTGTACCACGTCAGCCAGCGCCTGCACGTCGCGCAGGGCGTAATCGGTCTCGAGGGCCAGCGTCTGGCGGGCAGCATTGCTCATCACCAGATGGGTTTCAATCCCTTCAACCTCACGCAGAACCTGTAACAGGCGCACGCCATAAATCGCGCCGCTGGCACCAGAGATGCCAATGATGAGACGTTTCATGTTCTTACCTCGGAAGTGATCGCGCCGGGCAACCGTCCGCCGCACAAAAAAACAGGGCCAGGCAAGCCTGGCCCTCTCAGCAGGGTATGGTAACGAAAGCGGCGGGAATTATCAGCCCTCGTTATGCATTTCCAGGTTTTCCACTTCCTGCTGGCCGCGCAGTGCTTTGGCATCGTCATTGCGCAGCGCTTCCAGATGCTCCAGGTAGCCCTGATCCACATCTTTGGTGACATAGATGCCGTCAAACACCGAGCACTCAAACTGCTCAATGTCCGGGTTATCTTCACGCACCGCGTCGATAAGATCCTGCAAATCCTGGAAGATCAGTGCATCTGCGCCGATAAGCTGGTTGATTTCACTCACTTCGCGGCCGTGGGCAATCAGCTCATTCACGCTCGGCATGTCGATGCCGTAGACGTTAGGGAAGCGGATTTCCGGGGCGGCGGAGGCCAGGTAAACCCGTTTGGCCCCGGCGTCACGCGCCATCTCGACGATCTGCTCCGAGGTGGTACCGCGCACGATGGAGTCATCCACCAGCAGCACGTTCTTGTCACGGAACTCGGCGCGGTTGGCGTTCAGCTTACGGCGTACCGACTGGCGGCGCGCCTGCTGGCCCGGCATGATGAACGTGCGGCCAACATAACGGTTCTTCACAAAGCCCTGGCGGTAAGGCTTGTTCAGGATGCGGGCAATCTCCAGCGCGATGTCGTTGGAGGTTTCCGGAATGGGGATAACCACATCGATATCGAGGTCTTCCCACTCGCGGGCGATCTTGTTACCCAGCTTCTCACCCATGCGCACCCGGGCGCTGTAGACGGAAATCTTGTCGATAAACGAGTCCGGGCGCGCAAAGTAGACGTATTCGAACAGGCACGGGTTATAGGACGGGTTGTCTGCACACTGGCGGGTAAAGAGCTGCCCTTTGGTGGTGATGTAGACGGCTTCACCCGGTGCCACGTCACGCAGGAACTCAAAGCCCAGCGTGTCCAGCGCCACGCTTTCAGAGGCAACCATGTACTCGTTGCGGCCATCGGGCAGCGTACGCTTGCCGATGACCAGCGGGCGGATACCGTTCGGGTCACGGAACGCCACCAGCCCGTGGCCGATGATCATCGCCACGCAGGCGTAAGCGCCGCGGATCTGCCGGTTCATCGCCGCAATCGCAGAGAAGATGTTTTCGGCTTCCAGCGGGTAGTGCTGGAAACGGTCCAGTTCGCTGGCAAAGATATTCAGCAAAATTTCGGAGTCAGAGGTGGTGTTCACGTGGCGACGCGCCCCTTCGAACAGCTTGCTGCGCAGTTCGTGGGCGTTGGTCAGGTTACCGTTGTGCGCCAGGGTAATGCCGAACGGGGAGTTGACGTAAAAAGGCTGCGCTTCAGACGCACTGGAACTGCCGGCAGTGGGGTAGCGGACATGGCCGATGCCCATGTTACCCTGCAGGCGTTGCATATGCCGGGCTTCAAATACATCTTTCACCAGGCCGTTTGCCTTACGCAGACGGAAGCCGTTGTTGGCATCAATGGTGATGATGCCTGCGGCATCCTGCCCACGGTGCTGGAGCACCGTTAACGCGTCATAAATCGACTGGTTGACCGGCATAAAACCGGCGATCCCGACAATACCGCACATGTTGTCTTTTCCTCATCAGCGCTGCCGCAGTTAGAGATGCTGCGGCAAGAAACTCGACGTGCTCTGCAGGTAGCTGAAAAACCACCTGATGATATAGCTGAACTGCGGAATCAGCTGAGACTGTTGCCAGTCAGCACTCTGTGAAAAGCCGGTGAAGGTATCCAGAAAAAACAGGATAGCGGCAACAATCAGTACACCGCGCAGCGCGCCGAAACACACGCCCAGCACCCGGTCTGTTCCTGACAGCCCGGTGCGCTCCACCAGCGAGCCAATCACATAGTTAACAACGGCACCTACGAGCAACGTCGCGATAAATAAGATGCCGATTGCGATTCCGTTCCGGACCAGTTCCTCTTGAAAACGGGTGAAATAGATAGCGAGGTAGGGATAGTAATGACTGGCCACAAAGAACGCGCATCCCCAGGTAACCAGTGACAACGCTTCGCGGACAAATCCCCGGATCAGGCTGACCAGAGCCGAAAATCCAATAACTGCAATGATGACGAAATCGATCCAGACCATGGTTATTCCAATGATGATCCGCCCCGCATCCAATTCGCGGCGAATTCTAACAGAAAAAGAAAACGTTTGCGTAGGGGAAATCCGGCCCTGTCGCAAATAATTAACACTGTTTATAAAAACATCAATACAGGCAGAAACATAGCGTGCTGTGCCGGTCTTCCCCCTCCCTGAAAGTGGAAACGGGGCACCTGGCGGCACCCCGTTTCACCGGCCGGGCTTAGCGCCCGGCGCTGTACGCGCGGACTTGCCCGCTCAACCCGCTTATCTGGTTCATCTCCGGCAAGGCGGACTGAAGCTTCTGCTTCGAGGCATCCGGCCCGACAAAGATGCGGGTGATCTGACCCTGTACCGGCGTGGACGGCACGGTATAGGCGCGATAGCCCGACAGGCGCAGGCTGGCCACAATCTCATTCACCTTGGCGGCGTTTTTCAGTGCGCCAAGCTGGACGATATACGCCTGACCGGCCGGGGCCGCCTCACCCGGTTGTGGTTTGATTTCCGGTTTCGGCTGCGGCTTCGGCTCAGGTTTTGGCTCAGGCTTCGGCTTCTCCACCGGTTTCACCGGCTGCGGCTTCGGCTCCACCGGCTTCGGCGCGACCTTTTCCGGCTCTGGGTGGGTCACCGTCACCGGCGGTGCCGTGACCGGGGCGTGCTGCTCTGCGGCCTCCGGCGCACTGCCCTGCGCGGCCGGTGGCTGGCTGGCGGCCCCGACGGCCTGCCCGGCCCCTTCCGGCGGCTGGGCAGGCAGTGACTGGGTCACCGGCGGTACCGCGTCATTCTCCTGGCTGTCACCGGCTTTCGGTACCAGCGGAATGGCCGCGAACTCATCCTCATAATGCTTCTTTTTGCCGTCAAGCAGGCCCGGCAACACAATCACCCCCACGGCCACCAGGATGATGGTGCCGACCAGGCGGTTCTGAAACTTACTTGCCACTGCTGCTCCCTACCTCTAATGCCGCCATGACATGCGCCACGGTATGAAATGACCCGCAGACAATCACAATGTCATGATCATCAGCATCCTGCATCGCCTGTCGCCAGGCGGTTTCGACATCCGCAAACTGCCGGGGTTCCGTCAGGTGTTCCGCCAGCTGTGCGGCGGTGGCCCCGCGCGGCCCTTCCAGCGGCGCGCAGTACCAGTCATCCACCTGCGGCACCAGGCAGGCCAGCGTCCCGCCGATGTCCTTGTCCGACAGCATCCCCACCACCGCCCGCACCCGGCCGCCCTGGGCCGGCAACGCGGCCAGCCGCTCTGCCAGGTAGGCGGCGGCGTGCGGGTTGTGTGCCACGTCCAGAATCAGCCGCGGCGATTCACTGACGGTCTGGAAGCGCCCCGGCAGCATCGCCTGTTGCAGCCCCAGGCGGATGGCCTGTTCATCGACGGTGCGCGCCGGCACCGCTGCGGCCAGCGCAGCTTGTGCATAGTGCAGCGCAGCCAGCGCGGTGGCGGCGTTGTCGAGCGGCACCTGCGGCAGCGGCAGATCGGCCAGTACCCGGCCGGCCGCCTGCCACTGCCAGCTGGTGGCCTGCACGCTGAAGTGCCAGTCCGTGCCGCGCGCATGGAGCGACGCGCCGAGGTCGCGCGCCACCTCAGCAATGGTGTGCGGCATTGCCGGCTCCCCGACCACTGCCGGGCGGCCCGGCCGGAAGATGCCCGCCTTCTCGCGGCCGATGCTTTCGCGGTCCGGCCCCAGCCAGTCAGTGTGGTCCAGCGCGATGCTGGTGATCACCGCGGTATCGGCATCCACCATGTTGGTGGCGTCCAGCCGCCCGCCCAGCCCGACTTCCAGGATCACCACATCCAGCGCCGCCTGCTGAAACAGTTGCAGCGCGGACAGGGTACCGTACTCGAAATAGGTCAGGGAGATGTCGCCGCGCCCGGCCTCAAGCCGGGCAAACGAGGCGCAGTGCGCCGCTTCCGGCAGCTCCTGCCCCTGAATGCGCACCCGCTCGGTGTAACGCACCAGATGCGGCGAACTGTACACGCCCACCCGGTAACCGGCAGCCATCAGGATCGCTTCCAGCGTGCGGCAGGTGGTGCCTTTGCCGTTCGTCCCGGCGACGGTAAACACAAAGGGGGCGGGTTTGAGCAGGGAGAGGCGTTCCGCGACGCGTTTGACGCGGTCCAGGCCAAGGTCAATCGCCTGGGAGTGGAGGTGTTCGAGGTAATGAAGCCACGCGGCCAGGGGCGACGTGGCGTGGGGAATCTGAGTTTGCATGTGTCCCGTTCGCTTGCTTACGCTGCGTGTGGCGCAACGGTATTGGACAATGCACCACCCACGACGTCGGCGCAGGTGGTGCCCCTTGTCAGGTGGCGGGTGACTGCCGCAGCAGCCACCCGTTGCCGGTTGTCACCGGGCTGGTCAGGCGTCCTGCTGGTTGTCGCTGACGACGTCGTCGCTGTCAACCACGTGAACCACCACGTTCGGTTCCGGGTGGTGGGTCAGCTTGGAGAGGATGCTGGCCAGTTTGCCGCGCATCTCCGGGCGGCGGATGATCATGTCAATCGCGCCTTTCTGGATCAGGAACTCACTGGTCTGGAAGTCCGGCGGCAGTTTCTCACGCACGGTCTGCTCGATCACGCGGCGACCGGCAAAGCCGATACGCGCTTTCGGTTCCGCCACGTTCAGATCACCCAGCATCGCCAGGCTGGCAGACACGCCGCCCATGGTCGGGTCAGTGAGCACGGAGATGTACGGCAGGCCGCGCTCCTGCAGTTTGGCCAGCGCCGCACTGGTTTTCGCCATCTGCATCAGCGACATCAGCGCTTCCTGCATACGGGCGCCGCCGCTGGAGGAGAAGCAGACCAGCGGGCAGTTGTCTTCCAGCGCCTGCTCAACCGCACGCACAAAGCGCGCACCCACCACGGACGCCATTGACCCGCCCATAAAGGCGAACTCAAAGGAGGCGACCACAACCGGCATCCCGTGCAGCGTCCCTTTCATGACGATCAACGCATCTTTCTCGTTGGTCTCTTTCTGAGCCGCGCTCAGGCGATCTTTATACTTTTTGGAATCCTTAAACTTCAGCACATCTTTCGGCTCAAGCTCACTGCCCAGCTCAACATCGCTGCCTTCATCCAGGAAGGTATGCAGGCGCATACGCGCGGCAATCGGCATGTGATGGTCGCACTTAGGGCACACCATCAGGTTGCGCTCCAGCTCAGCGCGGTAGAGAACCTGACCGCAGCTGTCACATTTGGTCCAGACCCCTTCAGGAATGTTCGCCTTACGGGTTTGGGTGATTGTGCTCTTATTTAGAATTCGTTCAATCCAGCTCATTGATGACCTTTCTGTTTGAACCCGGCCATTGCCGGTCCACTGTTCTTGTCCGCCGTAAACCGACCCATAAAAAAATGCCCGAGATACGCGCCGCAACGGCGCCACTAAGGCACTGACATCAGGGTGTCCGCAGGGACAGACCATAAATGCCGCTCATTAAACCATAACGGTTCGACACTGTGGATAAAAAACTGGTCGAACCGTTAGGTTTATGTCGTCAAAACTTAACAATAATGTGACGGCGCCACGCTGTTTTACTGTTTTTGCGCCCGCGCAGCGGCGCGGCGGTGACGCCAGACTTCAATAACGCCCGGCAGAATTGAAACAAGGATAATGCCGACAATCAAGAGCTTCAGGTTCTCCTGCACCACCGGCAGATCACCAAACAGGTAACCGGCATAGGTGAACAGCAGCACCCACAGCAGCGCGCCAATCACGTTATAGGCGGCGAAATGGCGGTAGGACATATGCCCCATCCCGGCCACAAACGGCGCAAATGTCCGCACAATCGGCACAAAACGCGCCAGGATAATGGTTTTACCGCCGTGCTTGTCATAAAACTGGTGTGTTTTGGTCAGGTAGCTCTGGCGGAAAATTTTGGAGTCCGGGTTACTGAACAGCCGGTTACCAAACAGGCGGCCGATGGTGTAGTTCACCGCGTCACCCAGAATCGCCGCACAGACCATCAAAAACGCCATCAGGTGCACATCCAGGCTGTTGGACGGCAACGCCGCCAGCGCCCCCGCCACAAACAGCAGCGAATCGCCCGGCAGGAACGGGGTGACCACCAGCCCGGTTTCACAAAACAGGATAAGGAAGAGAATGCCGTAAATCCACACGCCATACTGCGCGACCAGTTCTGCCAGATGAACATCAATATGCAGAATAAAATCAATAACGAAATGGATAAAGTCCATAGGGCCCATCTTCTGTGATGCAGGTAACAACCCCGCAGGTTTAAACGTATACCCGGCGGACCGGGTCCCTGTGTTGCCTGTCAGTGTGCCGGGACAAGATCGTCCGGCAGGAACAACGGCCCCAGCGGCGGTGCCGGCAAATCAAAGCGCGCCGGGTAATCCACGGCCACCAGATAAAGCCCTTCCGCGCGGGCGGTGGCCGCGGCCTGCGTGCGATCTTTCAGCGCCAGCAGCTCGGCCATCCACGTCTCCGGCTGGTTACCGCAACCAATCTCCATCAGGCTGCCGACAATGTTGCGAACCATATGGTGAACGAAGGCGTTGGCCTTGATATCTACCACAATATAGTGACCCAGGCGTGTAATATTTACATGCTTTACATTGCGCATCGGGGTGCGCGACTGGCACTGCACCGCCCGGAAGGAAGTGAAATCATTCTCCCCCAGCAGGCTCTGCGCCGCGCGCTGCATCCGGTGCTCATCCAGCGGCTGGTGATAGTGCGTCACCCCCTGCTGGAGGATCGCCGGGCGGTAGCGGTGGTTGTAAATCACATACCGGTAGCGGCGGGCAGTGGCGCTGAAACGGGCATGGAAATCCTCGTCCACGGTTTTTACCCAGCGCACGGCGATGTCACGCGGCAGATGGGTATTCACCCCCATCGTCCACGCCGCATCTTTGCGCACCGCATCAGTGGTGAAGTGCACCACCTGCCCGGTGGCATGCACCCCGGCGTCGGTGCGCCCGGCGCAGAACACGCTGACCGGGTGGGCGGCCACTTTGCTGAGCGCCTCCTCAAGGCAGCCCTGCACACTGGCGACTTCCTGCTGCCGCTGCCAGCCGAAATAGCGGCTGCCGTCATACTCAATACCCAGCGCGATTTTTAACTGGCCTGCCGCCGGCTCCGGCGGCAGGGTCACAACGTCAGACATCAGTACATGTACTCCTGCACCAGCTTCTCAGCAGTTTCCACGGCCATGCGCGCGCCGCCGAAGCGGATATTGTCCGCCACCGACCAGAATTGCAGGATCTCCGGGATGCCGTAATCATTGCGTACGCAGCCGATGCTCAGTGCATCGTTGCCGGAGGCATCCGTCACCTGTGTTGGGAAGTCCTGCTCATCACTGAGCTGGATCTCTTCCACGCTCAGGAACGCCTCGCGCGCCTCGTCAGCCGCCATCGGGCGCAGGGCTTCCAGGTTCACCACCTGTGCCTGGCCATAAAATACCGGCGACTGGATGCAGCTCACTGACACCGGCAACCCTTCATCCTGCAACACTTTGCGCACCTGATCCACCAGGCGGCGCTCCTGGCGCACACTGCCCTCTTCATCGGCCAGCAGCGGCAACAGGTTGAACGCCAGTTGTTTGCTGAACAGGCTCTGCTCTACCGGCAGGCCGTTGAGCAGGCGGGCGCTCTGCCCGGCCAGATCGTCCACCGCCGCCTTGCCGTGCGCCGACGCAGAGATAAGGCTGGTGACGTGCAGGCGGGACAGCCCGGCCTGTTCGGTCAGCGGTTTGATGGCGGTCAGCAGCTGGCTGGTCAGGCTATCGGCCAGCGCCACGATATTGCGGTTACGGTAATCCGCCAGCACCTGCGGGTTCACGCCCGGCACCACCAGCGGCACATCCGGCTCCAGCGCGAACAGGCCGCTGCTGTCAATCACCAGGCAGCCGGCGTTGGCGGCTTCGTCCGCGTAGCGTGCGGTGGCGTCAGTGCCGGCGACAAAAAACGCCAGCTGCGCCTGCGACCAGTCAAACTGGGCGGCGTCTTGTACCATCACCGATTTCCCGTTGAAACGCAGGGTCTCACCGGCGCTGCGATCGCTGGCCAGCGGGAAAAGCTCGCCCACCGGGAACTGACGTTCCTCCAGCAATTCCAGCAAGGCGTTGCCTACCGCGCCTGTGGCCCCCAACAGGGCAATGTTCCAGCCGTCAGACATAGTGGTTTCTCCAGAAAAACAAAAACAAAGGGCGGTCACTGCCGCCCATGAAAAGAGGGGGTGACGCGCTTAGCGCAGCCGGGCGGTAAAGCCGAGCCGGGTCAGCAACGTGGCCGTGGCCTCGTCGTCACACTGTATGCAGAGCGACGACCATTCGCGCCGCTCCTGATAAAACTTCCGCAATTTGTCGAATTCACCGGGCGTCCCCGCCACCCGGCGCAGCGGGGCATCATCGCGGCGCACATCATACACCAGGTGCATCAGGCGCAGCAGGGTTCCCTCATCGGGGTGTGCCGCCAGATTGCCGTTCAGCGTCACCTCACTGACATCCGGCACCGGCAGCAGGCTCTCCAGCGGCACCGCCTGCGGCTGCCCCAGGAAGCGGCTGTACGCCTCAAACACCTGCGTGGTGCCGCGCGCCTTGCCTTCCAGGCTGTAACCGGCGATGTGCGCGGTGCCGATATCCACCGCATTCAGCAGCGGCAGGGAGAGTTCCGGTTCCGGCTCCCACACATCCAGCACCGTGCGAAGCGCCTTGCCGCCGTTGAGCGCCGCCAGCAGCGCGGCGTTATCCACCACTTCACCGCGGCAGGCGTTGATCAGCACGCGGTTATCCGGCAAGGCGGCCAGCATCTCTGCATCCACCAGATGCTGGGTGCGGTAAGGGCCGTCTTTATACAACGGCGTGTGGAAGGTGAGGATATCCGCCTCGGCCACCAGCTTCTCCAGCGGCCAGAACGGGCCGGCGTCACCGCGTGCGGCGCGCGGCGGATCGCACAGCAGGGTTTTAACGCCCAGCGCCTCAAGGCGCGCCTGAAGGCGCGAGCCGACGTTACCGACGCCCACGATCCCCACGGTTTTCTCCCGCAGCTGCCAGCCGTCGCGCTGGGCAAGGATCATCAGCGCGGAGAAGACATACTCCACCACCGCAATGGCATTGCAGCCCGGTGCGGCGGAAAAGCCGATGCCCTGCGCTGCCAGCCAGGCGTCATCCACATGGTCGGTGCCCGCGGTGGCGGTGCCGACAAATTTCACCCCGGTGCCGGTCAGCAGGTCGGCATTGACTTTCGTGACGGAGCGCACCATCAGCGCGTCGGCACCCAGCAACGCCTCACGCGGGATCGGGCGGCCGGGCACCGCCTGAACGTCACCCAGGCGGCTGAACAGGGTCTGGGCATACGGCATATTTTCATCAACCAGGATTTTCACGTCACACTCCGGCAGCTTAGCGGTAAAGAAGGGCAAATATTTTGCCACCGAATGCCGCAGAATCCCATTACTTCAGGCGAAACCCAGACTATTGCGCACGGCGGAAGCGTTCCGGCGTGGTGCCGGCTATCTGCCGGAACATGGCGATAAAGGCGCTGGACGCGCTGTACCCCAGCTCCAGCGCCACCTGCTGGACGCTTTTTCCCTGCTCAAGCAGTGAAATCGCATGCAGAAACCGCAGGCGCTGCCGCCATTCGCTGAACGCCATGCCCAGATCCTGGCGGCAGCGGCGCGACAGGGTGCGCTCGGTGGTGTAGACCCGCTGCGCCCAGACGGCGAGCGGCGTGTTATCAGCCGGGTTGCGCTCCAGTTCACGCAGCACCGGCGCGAGCAGCTTGTCCTGCGAGGTCGGCAGATAGGTACGCTGGAGCGACGAGCGCCGCAGCTGGTCGATCAGCACCCGGCAGAGCCGCAGGTCACTGCGCGTGGCCGGTTCCGCCAGGTGGCGGGCGAAGCAGTCATCCACAATCGCGGTAAAAATCGCGCTGACGCCGAGCAGACAGGGGGATTCCGGCAAACCGTGGCAGAGCGACGGCGCAATATTGATGGAGCGGAACCGGGTGGCGCGGCGGCTGGAGCTGCTGTGCTCATGGTGCGGCGGCAACCAGACGGCGAACTCCGGCGGGGCCAGAAAGCGCTGGCCGCCCACATTCAGCGCCACCACCCCGCTTTTCACATAGATCACCTGGCCCCAGGGGTGCGTATGGGGCAGGAAATCGGTGTAGGGGTCATGGTGCTCTTCGCGGAAAAAGAGATGCCGCGGCAGCGCCGCGCGGTTGCCGGGGGCGGTCGCCGGCAGCGGGCCGTACTGGGCCGGTGGCGCAAAAGTGGTGTGAGGGCGTGGCATGTTGTCCTGTTATGCGCATGGGATGTCTGGTTATCGCTATCTCTATGAAACCAGACAATCGTACACTAGCGCCTTTTAGAGAATAAAACGGGTTTCATGATGAATGCGCTTTTTCCGCTGCTGGCGGTACTGATTTGGTCGCTGAATGCGGTGGTCAGCAAAATCGCCGCCGGGGCCATTGACCCGGCAGCCATCTCTTTTTACCGCTGGCTGCTGGCCCTGCTGGTGCTGACGCCCTTTGTGCTGCCCGGCCTGTGGCGCCACCGGCAGACGCTGCGCCCGCATCTGGGAAAACTGCTGGTGCTCGGGCTGCTCGGGATGGTGCTCTACCAGAGCCTGGCCTATTACGCCGCACACAGCGTCAGCGCGCTGTTTATGGGCATTCTCAGCTCGCTTATCCCGCTGCTGACCATCCTGTTCAGCATCGTGCTGCTCGGCATCGCGCCGACGCGCGGCATGGCGCTCGGCGGTGTGCTCTCCTTCGGCGGCCTGCTGTGGCTGGTCAGCGCCGGCCACCCGGAACAACTGCTGACACACGGCATCGGCAGCGGCGAGCTGATGATGTTTGCCGCGTCGGCCTCGTACGCCTGTTACGGCGTGCTGACCCGGCGCTGGGCGATCCCGCTGCCGAACTGGCAAGCGCTGTATGTGCAGATCCTGTTCGGGGTACTGCTGTTGCTGCCCAATTTCCTGCTGGCGCCGGATGTCACCCTGACGCCGCAGAATATCCCGCTGGTGCTGTTCGCCGGCATCCCGGCCTCACTGATTGCGCCGTTCCTGTGGATTCAGGGCGTCATGCGGCTGGGGGCCAACACGACGTCGATCTTTATGAACCTGACGCCGCTGTTTACGGCGGTGATCGCGGTACTGTTCCTGCATGAGCAACTGCACAGCTATCACCTGATTGGCGGCGGCATCACGTTGTTGGGGGTGTTCCTGGCACAGCGGATGCGCACGCCGTTGCTGCGTCCGGTGAAGCGCGCGGATCCCTGACGCCCTCCCCTTTCGCCCTCCGGGTGCGGCGGCGCATCAACCCGACGCCGGCCAGCATCAGGGCGCTGCCCAGCAGTTGCCACGGCGTCAGGGTTTCGCCCAGTAACACAAAGGCGATGGCGGCGGTAAACACCAGTTCCAGCGACAGGATCAGGTTCGCCACCGCCAGCGGCAGGGTTTTCAGGCTGAGGTTATACAGGCCGAAGCCCAGCAGGGTCGGCCCTGCCGCCAGCAGCAGCAACAGCCCCCAGCCGTGCCATTGGATGCCCGCATCACCCTGTGACAAGAACCAGACGCTGCCGGTGAGGCTGCCGTCCGGCACCGGCAGGTGCCCGGCCAGCGCATTAAACAGCAACTGGTAGAGCGCGGCGAAGGCGAACACATACAGAATGGTATTCCACTCCGGGTAGCCGCGGCGGCTCGCCAGCCGCCCGCACAGCGCATACAGCGTGGAACCGACGCCGGTCAGCACGCCAATCAGCAGGCCGAACAGGCCGGTGTGCGCCGCCTCTGTGTCGCCGCCCAGGCTGACCAGCGCGCAGCCCACCAGGCTGATGCCGATCACCGCCAGTTGCCGGGCGTCCAGGCGCTCACCAAAACAGACCCAGCCGAGAAACACCGTAAAGCCCACCGAGAAATAGCTGAGGATGGTCGCCACTGACGCGCCGTTCAGCATGATGGAGAACGTCCAGAGCGCGTTGAACAGCGCCAGCACCAGCCCGAACAGCGCATAGAAGCGCAGCCGCGCCCAGCCCAGCCGCAGCCACTGCGGCCGCACACAGAGCAGCACCGGAAACAGCACCGCCGCCACCAGCGCCGCCCGCCAGAACGCCAGCACCAGTGCCGGCAGCCGGTACTGTTCCGTCAGCACACGGATGATGATGGCGGTAAATGCCAGCAGAAAGGCGCTCAGCACCGCCAGGGAAAACCCGTGCCCGGTACGGGCAGGCAGGCCACCCGCTGAGGCAGCCGCGGTAGCCGCCGCTCCGGTAGAGATCGGCATAACATCCTCTCAGATAACAGAAAAAAACCTTATCCTGAATTTTACGCCGCTGCCCCTTTCCGGCCAGAGCCACTTACTATTAATCTTAAGCAGGCCACTTTATGTTTATCCAGGCCACGTTATGCTTATCCAGGCCACGTTACGCGTAAGCCGGCCATGTTGCCTTTTTCTCTGCCGCCCAGGAGTGCTATGCATATCCCTCTCGATCGCCACAGTGTCATCCCGCTCTACCTGCAAATCGAAGAGACGCTGCGCTGCGCCATTCTGGACGGCAGCCTGAAAGAGGGGGACAAACTGCCCTCTACCCGGATGCTGGCGGCTGAACTGGCCGTCAGCCGCCTGACGGTGGAAAACGCCTATGGCGAACTGGCGGCCAAAGGTTTTTTACAGGCGCGGCGCGGCAGCGGTGCCTATGTATGCCACCCGTATGCGCCACCCGCCCCGCCTGCCGCAGAGCAGACGGCCCTCTTCCCGGTTGACCCTTTTACCACCGGTGCCTCGCGGCTGGATGGCCAGGCCGACAGCCCATTGCCGCCGGACGTGATCAATTTCGCCGCCGGGGTCGGCAACCCGCGCATCTTCCCGCAGGAGGCGTTCCGCAAAGTGATGCACTCGGTGCTGCGCCGCCATGCGGAAGAGGCGTTCCACTATGGCGACTACTGCGGCTACTATCCGCTGCGCGATACGCTGGCGCGCATCCTCTCGTTGCAGGGTATCCCGGCGCGGCCGGAACAGATTCTGATCACCAACGGTTCGCAACAGGCGCTGAGCCTGGTCAGCCACACCCTGCTGCGCCCCGGCGATACAGTGCTGGTGGAGGAGCCGACCTACGCCGAGGCCCTGACGCTGTTTGAGCTTCAGGGCGTCCGTACCGTGCCGATCCCCTGTGATGCCGACGGCCTGTGCGTGGACGCCCTGCCCGCCCTGCTGGCCGCGCACCGCCCGGCGCTGATCTACACCATCCCCAATTTCCATAACCCTACCGGGCGCTGCCTGAGTGAACCCCGGCGGCGGCAACTGGTGAAGCTGGCTGAAGCCGCCGGGGTGACACTGCTGGAGGACGATTTCGTCGGTGACCTGCGCTACCAGGGCGCGGCGCTGCCCTCGCTGCGTTCCCTGGCGGCCGGCGGCGGCGTGATCTACGTCGGCACCTTCTCCAAGATGCTGATGCCGAGCATCCGTATCGGGTACCTGGTGGCCGACGCCGCCCTTTACCCCCGGCTGGCGCAGCGTAAACATCTCGACAGCTTCACCACGTCCAGCCTGTTGCAGCGCTCGCTGGACGCCTTTGTCACCGTGGGCAGCTACCAGCGCCAGTTGCAGCGCGCCTGCCGCCTTTACCGCCAGTTGCGGGATGTCGCCGCCGATGCGCTGGCCCGCCACCTGCCGCCGGGGTGCCGCGTGGAGCTGCCGGAAGGCGGCCTGTTCCTCTGGGTGCAACTGCCGCCGGATATCCCGGTGTCACGG
The DNA here is from genome assembly GCF_002858805.1 of Chimaeribacter arupi. GTDB lineage: Bacteria > Pseudomonadota > Gammaproteobacteria > Enterobacterales > Enterobacteriaceae > Chimaeribacter > Chimaeribacter arupi. The sequence goes on along the minus strand of NZ_PJZI01000015.1, from coordinate 71,513 downwards.
CTGATGCCGCTGGCGTGGCAGCAGAACGTCACCTTTGCGCGCGGCGCGTGTTTCTACCGGAACAACCCACAGGCCGAGTTCACCCTGCGCCTCAATTTCAGCGCCCAGACGCCCGAGCGCACCGTGATCGGTATCGAACGCCTGGCGCGGGCCATGACGTTATGCCGGGCGCAAACCGCAGAACGGGCGACGCTCATCAATCCGGAGTAACCAGCCGGGCCGCCGCCCGCACGCAGGCACACCCGCGGGGTGCCCTCATGCCGAAAATGCAGACAGAGTGACCAAACAGCCCCCGCCGATGATTTAAGCGACATTCATCACTATCCGTGATGGGTACAGGTTGGTATCATTTACCCACACTGCCGCCCCCGGCGATTCCTCTGCGCGGCATCCGGCTGATACCTGTTACCACCCTGTACATTAAGGATTCCAACGTTATGCAACCATTGAGCGGCCCCGGCACTCCCCCGGTCAGTGACCGGCCTTTGCCGTCAGCCAAAACCGGGCCGACCCCGCCCGGCGAGAACCAGCCGCTCACCCCTGCCCAGCGCACCACGTTGGAGAAACTGGTGGTGAAAATCATGGCGCTGACGCCGATGAAAGCCGCCGAACTGTGGGCCAGCCTGCGCCACGATCTGCACGTGCCGAACGAGGGGGAGATCAGCGCCGGGCAGTTCCCGCAGGCTGAGCAGAATTTGCAGAACCGCCTGAGCAGCGCGCAGGAGAGCCACGCCACCCGCCAGTTGCTGCAACAGCTCACCGAATTGCTGCCGCTCGGCAATAACCGGCAGGCGGTCAGCGATTTCATCCGGCAGAATTTCGGCCACACGGTACTCAGCCAGCTGAGCCATGAGCAGCTGCATCAGGTGCTGGCGCTGATCCAGACCGGCGGGCTGACCATTCCCCCGCCGCAGCAGACCCCGGTGATGGACCGCCCGGTGCTGCCCGCCGAACAGCGCAGCCTGCAACAGCAGGTGGCGCGGCTCAGCGCCGCCACCGGCGAGAAGCCGGCCAAGCTGTGGCAGGAGCTGTTCAATCTGGTCGGGGTTTCCACCAACGACCCGATGCCGGCGCGGCATTTCCAGGTGATCACCCAATACCTGCAGGCGCGCCATACCCTGAGCCAGCAGACCAGCCCGACGCTGCACAGCCTGCACGGCGCGCTGAAGCACCCGGCCAGCCCGGAGGAGCAGCAACAGCTGACGGAGTATGCCCAGACGCAGTTCAACGCCGGGCCGCTCACGCCGCTGACCGCCGCGCAACTGCATGACCTGCTGGGGATGCTGTTCAGCCGCCGCGTCGATCGCAGCGTGACCTCCGCGTCAATGGTGCAGTCGGCTGCCGCCGCGCCGCAGCCGCTGGTGAACCCGCTGATCGCCCTGCTGCCGCCGCAACTGCAAGGGTTGGGCGGCGCGCCGCTGCTGTTTGCCGCGCTGCTGGTGGTGCTGATTCTGCTCTGGCTGGTTTTCTGATCTTAGCCGGTTAACGCCAGCAACCCCCAGCCCGCCAGGGCGCTGACCAGCAAAAACGGCAGTGAATAGAGGTGGAAACGCAGCCAGATGCGCCGGTCACCGGCCATCCTGAGCGCGATCAGGTTGGCCAGCGAACCGATGGCCAGGCCGAACCCACCGATATTGACGGCATAGGCCACCAGCGCCGTGGAGGGCACGGCGTTCATCAGCAGGATGGTGGCCGGGACATTGCTGATAAGCTGCGACAGCCCGATACCGAGCAGGTAAAGCCCGCTTTCCGGCAGGTGGGCCAGCTGGGCAATCAGCGGCCGCAGCGGGGGCAGGTCCACCAGCAGGCGGATGTCGATAAACATCGCGATAAACACCAGGATCAGCCCCCAGTCGATCTGCACCAGCACCCGCCGCGCCAGCAGCAGCAACCCCACCAGCACCGCCAGCAGGCCATAACCGGTCGCGCCCAGCTCCACCGACACCAGGAACACCCCATACAGCACGGCACAGGTCATCAGCAACGGTTTGCGGCAGGCGACGCCCTCCGGCAACTGAACCGCCTTGATCGGCCGCGCCCGGAAGCTGAACCACGTCAGGGCCAGCAGCAGCGCCATGCTGACCGCCATCAGCGGCAGCATCTGGCCGGTAAAGGCCGCAAACGACACCCCGGCGCGGTTCCACAGCAGGATATTTTGTGGGTTGCCGATGGGCGTCAGCAGCGACCCGGCGTTGACCGCCAGCGCCTCGAAAATGATCAGCCTTGTTACCGGCAGTGCGGAGAGTTTTTTCAATGTGATGGTCAGCGGCACCACGATAAACAGCGCCACGTCGTTGGTCATAAAGGTCGAGAGCAGCGCCGCGGCAGCCACCAGAAACAGCGCAAGCGGCCGCTCGCGGTGCAGGCGGCGGATCATCGCCCGCCCCAGCAGGTCAAAGAACCCGCTGCTCTCCACCCCTTTGGTCAGCAGCAGCAAACCCAGCAGGGTCATGATGGTCGGCCAGTCAACGGCCGCCGGGAAGGTGCGTACGGCAGCCGGGTGCAACGCGGTGAGCACCACGCCCACCAGCAGCAGCGCCTGTAACAGGCGGTCATGGAACAGGCCGCGAAGCACGCGGTAAAACAACGTCTTGACCATACAAAACAGCTCTCAGGAAACGGGAGAGAGAAGGTAACGCGGCGTGCGGGATTATGCCAGTGCGGTGCGTGATTCTGGAAAGCGTCCCGCAAACTTCGGGTTGCGGGACGCGACGGGCGGGGAAATGCGATCAGCGCGTCAGGCTTTTGCCGTTGCTGCGGATAACGTCCTGATACCAGGTGAAACTCTTCTTACGGCGGCGTTCCAGCGTGCCTTCGCCGTTGTCATCGCGGTCTACATAGATAAAGCCGTAGCGCTTCGACAGCTCGGCCTTAGAGGCGCTGACCAGGTCAATCGGCCCCCATGCGGTGTAGCCCATCACTTCCACGCCATCCTCAATTGCCTCGCCCACCTGCACCAGGTGGTCATTGAGGTATTGGATGCGGTAATCATCCCGGATGGTGCCGTCCGCCTCGATCTTGTCTTTTGCCCCGAGGCCATTTTCCACGATAAACAGCGGCTTCTGGTAGCGATCCCACAGCAGGTTGAGCAGGATGCGCAGCCCCACCGGGTCAATCTGCCAGCCCCAGTCTGAGCTGGCGAGGTGCGGGTTCGGCACCATATTGAGGATGTTGCCGCGCGCTTTCTGGTTCTGCGCCTCATCGGTGGTGACACAGCCGCTCATGTAGTAGCTGAAGGAGATGAAATCGATGGTCTCTTTCAGCGTCTCGCGATCCTCGTCGGTGATGTCGATCTGAATGTTGTTCTCGCGGAAATAGCGGTTCATGTAGGCCGGGTAGTAGCCGCGCGCCTGCACGTCACCAAAGAACAACCAGTCGCGGTTCTGGCGCTGGGTTTCCAGCACATCCTCCGGTTTGCAGGTGAGCGGATAGAGCAGCCCGCCCAGCAGCATATTGCCGATTTTGCCGTCCGGGATAATCTCATGCAGCGCCTTCACCGCCGCGGCACTGGCCACCAGCTGGTGGTGAATCGCCTGGTAGATCTCGCTTTTGCTGCTCTCCTCCGGCAGGCCGACGCCGGTGAACGGCGCATGGAGCGACATGTTGATCTCATTGAAGGTCAGCCAGTGTTTGACCTTCGCGCCATAGCGCCGGAACACGGTGCGCGCATAGCGGGTAAAGAAGCCGATGGTGTCGCGGCTGCCCCAGCCGCCGTGGTTTTTCACCAGCCCGTACGGCATTTCATAATGGGACAGCGTCACCAACGGCGTGATGTTGTGTTTTGCCATCTGATCGAACACCCGGTCGTAGAAGGCCAGCCCGGCTTCGTTCGGCTGTTCTTCATCGCCCTGTGGGAAGATGCGCGTCCAGGCGATGGAGATCCGCAGGCAGGTAAAGCCCATCTCCGCGAACAGCGCGATGTCTTCCGGGTAACGGTGGTAGAAGTCGATCGCCAGATCTTTGATGCCGCTGTCCCCTTCACGGCGCTCGGTAATCTCACCAAAAATGCCGTGGGGTTGCAGGTCAGAGGTGGACAGCCCTTTACCGTCCGTCAGGTAGGCGCCCTCGACCTGGTTGGCGGCAATCGCGCCGCCCCAGAGGAAATCTGCCGGAAATGGTTGTGTCATGGTTCTCTCCTTGTTGATTAATGAATCACGGTCAGCAGGGGGGTCTGCCCCAGGGTGCGGGCACCCGGCGCGCAGAGCACATCGGTGAAATCGTCGCTGTTACTGACCAGCATGGGGGTGGTGAGGTCATAGCCGGCGGCCGTAATCGCCTGGCGATCAAAGGTTAACAGCAGGTCACCGGCGGCTACCCGGTCGCCCGCCTTAACATGGGCGGTGAAATAGTGACCGTCAAGTTTTACCGTGTCGATGCCGACATGGATCAGGATCTCACTGCCGCCTGCGGAGGCGATGCCGATGGCGTGGCGGGTGGCGAACACTGAGGCGATTTCGCCGTCCACCGGCGAGGTGACGCGCCCCTCCTCCGGCACAATGGCCACGCCCTTCCCCAGCAGGCCGCTGGCGAAGGTTTTGTCCGGCACCTGCTCCAGCGCCACCAGCGCCCCGCTCATCGGGCTGAGCAGCGTCTCACCGCTTGCCGGGGTGCCCGCCGGGGCAGCGGGCGATGCCTCTGCCGGCACGGGCGCGTCAGCGGCGGTGCGCGGCACCCCGAACAGCCGGGTCATCACGGCGGCGAACAGCAGCGCCAGCAGGGAACCGCCCACCCCGGCCCACACGGTGCGGTCGATGCCGCCGGGCGGGATAATCTGTGCGAAGGTGAAGATGCTCGCAAAGCCGAAGGAGAAGGCGTTGGTCTGGTAGAAGCCCATCACGGCACTGCCCAGCGCCCCGCCCAGGCAGCCGAAAATAAACGGCCGCCGGGCGGGCAGTGTCACGCCGTAGACCGCCGGCTCCGTAATGCCGAATAGCGCGGCAGTGAAAGCGGAGCCGGACAGCGCCCGCATTCTGGGTTCACGGCTGAGCAGGAACATGCCGAGTGCCGCCCCCGCCTGCCCCAGCACCGCCGGCACCACCAGCGGCATCAGGGTGTCGTGCCCCAGCACGCTGAGGTTGTTCATCATCAGCGGCACCAGCCCCCAGTGCAGGCCGAAAATCACGCAGACCTGCCAGAGCGCCCCCATCACCGCCCCGGCCAGCCAAGGTGCGAAGATGTAGATCGCCTGGAAGCCGTGCGCCAGTTGCTGGCTCAGCCAGGTGGCCGCAGGGCCAATCAGCAGGAAGGTCAGCGGCACGGTGATCATCAGGCAGAGCAGCGGCGTGCCGAAGTTGCGGATGCTGCTGTGCAGCCGGGGATAGAGCCTTTTTTCCAGCCAACAGCTCACCCAGGCCGCAAACAGGATCGGGATCACCGAGCCGCTGTAGTTGATCAGCGTCACCGGCAGGCCAAGGAAGGTGAACGGGGCCGCATCACCGCTGCTCTCTGCCTGAAAGGCAGCCAGCATCAGCGGGTGCATCAGCGCGCCGCCGATCGCCATCGTGACAAACGGGCTGCCGCCAAATTTTTTCCCGGCGGTATAGCCTAAAATCAGCGGCAGGAAGGTGAACATCGCGTCCCCGGCGGCGAAGAAGATCTGGTAGGTGCCGCTGCTCTCCTCCAGCACCCCGCAGACCAGCGCCAGCGCCAGCAACCCCTTCAGGATGCCGGAGGCGGCCATCAGGCCGATCACCGGCGTGAAGATACCGGAGATCACATCGATAAAGCGGCTGAACAGGTTTTGCCGGGCGCTACCCATGTCCGGTTCTGCCGCGCTGCTCTCCCCCAGCCCCGCCTGCTGCACCAGCGCCTGATAGACGTCGCCCACGTGGTTGCCGATAACCACCTGGAACTGGCCACCGCTCTCCACCACCATAATCACGCCGGGGTGCTGTTTCAGCGCCTCTGCATCCGCCTTTTCGCGCGCCCGCAGCCTGAAGCGCAGCCGGGTGGCGCAATGCATCACGCTGAGGATATTCTCGCGGCCGCCGACCCGGTTGAGGATGTCGCGTGCCGTCTGCTGGTTATCCATTGCCTCTTCTCCTGATAGGGTGACAGGCCGCCGGGGGCAAAAAAAAACCTGAATGCCCCAGGCCGCCTGCCGGCAACCGGGAACATTCAGGTTTTGCCCGCCTGGCGGCGGTAACAATCCTGTGTGCTGAAGGCCGTATGGCCCGGCTCAGCCGGGCAGCAACCGCCCCTCCTTCCGCACCCGCTCAATGTGGATGGTCAGGAACATCAGTTCTTCTTTGGTCAGCGCCTGCTGGTACTGGCCGGCCATATGCTGCTGGATCTTGCCCGCGCAGCGGTACGCCGCCGGATACGTGGTTTTGACGGCGTCATGCAGCGAGAGATCGTCACTCTCCACCACGGTGCGGGCGTGCATCCGCTGGGCAAAAAACTTCAGGTGCGTCACAAAGCGGTGGTAGCTCAGCGACGCTTCGTCATAGTCCAGCGCAAGCTGGTATTTGACGATCTGCAAAATCTCCTGCATCACCTGGGTCACGTGCATCACTTCCGGCATATGGCCGTTGAGCTGGGCATTCACCAGGTGCAGGGCGATGAACCCGGCCTCGTCATCCGGCAACTGCACCTGGAGCCGCCGGGCGATCAACGCCACCGCCTCCCGGCCCAGCGCGAACTCTTTCGGGTAGAGCCGGGCGATTTCCCACAGCAGGCCGTTGCGCAGCGGCGTGCCGAGTTTTTGCCGCTCAATGGCGTGGTAACAGTGGTCGGCCAGTGAGATGCAGAGGCTCTCATGCAGCGTGCCGAGCTTCGCCGCCGCCTGATGGATAATGCAGTCACAGGTGGTCATCACTTCCAGCGGGATATGGCTGAGCAGCTCGCCCAGCCGCGCCGTGAGATCATTGCCCTTGAGGGCGAAAATCTTCTCCACCGCCGACTGGCGGATAGCCTCGCCCACCTGTTTCTGGAAACCGATGCCGCGCCCCATCACCACCTGCTCCTGCCCGTGGCCGTCCAGCACCACCACCACATTGTTATTGAGTATCTTGGCGATCTGCATTGTCATACCCTGAAAACAAAAAAACCCGACCGCCCGGCGTAAGCCGTTCGATCAGGTCTTGCCTGCGGTTGCAGTCACAATCCTACTGCGGTCAACGTATCATATTGATGAATGGCATCAATATGATGAATACAAAAACGTGATGTATCTCTCCCGGCAGCCATAAAAAAACCCGCCGGAGCGGGTTTTTTATCAGCAGCCTTCGAGACTTACTGGGCGAACTTGCGCATCACCAGTGTGGCGTTGGTGCCGCCGAAGCCGAAGCTGTTGGACATGACGGTGTTCAGCGCGCGCTGGGTCGGCTGGGTGATGATGTCCATGCCTGCCGCTTTCTCGTCCAGCTGCTCAATGTTGATGCTTGGGGCGATGAAGCCGTGCTCCAGCATCAGCAGGCTGTAGATCGCTTCCTGCACGCCTGCGGCGCCCAGCGAGTGGCCGGTCATCGCTTTGGTGGCAGAAAGGGCCGGGGTGGTATCACCGAACACTTCACGGATCGCACCCAGCTCTTTCACGTCACCCACCGGGGTGGACGTGCCGTGGACGTTGATGTAGTCAACCGGGGTATCCAGGCCCTGCATCGCCATCTTCATGCAGCGCACCGCGCCTTCACCGGACGGGGCGACCATGTCTGCGCCGTCAGAGGTTGCGCCGTAGCCAACGATCTCTGCGTAGATGTGCGCGCCGCGTGCCAGAGCGTGTTCCAGCTCCTCAACCACCACCATGCCGCCGCCGCCGGCGATAACGAAGCCGTCACGCGCCTGGTCATAGGTACGGGAGGCTTTTTCCGGGCAGTCGTTGTAGCTGGTGGAGAGTGCGCCCATGGCGTCGAACTCACAGGCCATTTCCCAGCACAGCTCTTCGCCGCCGCCGGCAAACACCACGTCCTGTTTGCCGAGCTGGATCATCTCTACCGCGTTGCCGATGCAGTGTGCGGAGGTGGCACAGGCAGAGCTGATGGAGTAGTTCACGCCGCGGATTTTGAACGGGGTGGCGAGGCAGGCAGAGACGCCGGATGCCATCGCTTTGGTCACCATGTACGGGCCAACGCCGCGCAGCCCTTTGGCGCGCATACCGTCAGAACCGGCCACCTGGTTACGCGGGGAGCCGCCGCCGGAACCGGCAATCAGGCCGGTACGTTCGTTGGAAACCATTTCATCCGTCAGGCCGGAATCCTTGATAGCCTCCTGCATGGACAGGTAGGCGTAGACAGAGGCATCACTCATAAAACGCATGATCTTGCGGTCAATCAGGCCGGTGGTATCCAGTTTCACATCGCCCCATACGTGGCTGCGCATACCGGAATCTTTCAGTTCCTGTGAGAAAGTGATTCCTGAACGCCCTTCCTGCAGGGAGGCCAGAACTTCCTGTTTGTTATTACCAATACTTGAGACAATCCCCAGGCCAGTAATCACTGCACGTTTCATGTAATACCTCTTCCACTTTTAAGTCGGGATTTTGCCACGCACTCTAGCGTACAGTTGTACGCCGAACAAGTCCGATCAGCAACAGTCTGCTTATTATATGCAAATTTGCACCGGCGTGATCGCACCGTTAAACTCCCCCGCAACCCTTGAGCCATGAGTATCGCGCGTGAATCATCCCCCAATCCAACCGGCCAGCCTGAGCTGGAATGAACAGGGTACACCTGTTTCGCAACAGTTCGATGACGTCTACTTTTCCAACCAGGACGGGCTGGCGGAAACACGCCATGTTTTTCTGCACAGCAACGGTTTTCCGGCCCGCTTTGCTGACCACCCGCGCCGCCGCTGCATTGTGGCGGAGACCGGTTTCGGCACCGGCCTGAACTTCCTGACGCTGTGGCAGGCCTTTGACCAGTTCCGCCGGGAGAAGCCGGACGCCGCGCTGCAACAGCTGCATTTCATCAGCGTGGAGAAGTTCCCGTTGTCGGCAGAGGATCTGGCGGCTGCCCACGCCCGCTGGCCGGAGCTGGCTGAGTACGCGCAGGCGCTGCGTGCGCAGTGGCCGCTGCCGTTCGCCGGTTGCCACCGGCTGCTGCTGGCCGACGGCGCGGTGACGCTGGATCTCTGGTTCGGGGATGCCAACCAGTGGTTTGCGCAGGCAGACCCGAGCCTGGAAAATCAGGTGGATGCCTGGTTCCTCGATGGGTTCGCGCCCGCCAAAAACCCGGATATGTGGTCAGAGACACTGTTTGGCGCAATGGCACGGCTGGCGCGCCCCGGCGGCACCTTTGCCACCTTTACGGCGGCAGGCTTTGTGCGGCGCGGCCTGCAACAGGCCGGGTTTGCGGTGCAGAAAATCAAAGGGTTCGGCCAGAAGCGCGAAATGCTCGCGGGGGTCATGGGTGAGCAGCCTGCCGCCCCGGCAGCCGCGCCCTGGTATGCCCGCCGGGCGGCAGATAACCCGGCCGACGTGGCGATCATCGGCGGCGGTGTGGCGAGCGCCATGCTGGCGTTGGCGCTGTGGCAGCGCGGCAGCCGCGTCACGCTCTATTGCGCCGAAAGCGAGGCGGCGCACGGGGCATCCGGCAACCGCCAGGGCGCGGTTTACCCGGCGCTGAACGGCTGCCAGGATGCCTTCGAGCAGTTTTTCGCGGCAGCCTTCACCTTCGCCCGCCGCCACTATCAGCAACTGGCGGCGCAGGGCGTGGTATTTGACGCCGGGTGGAGCGGCGTCGGCCAGCTGGCCTATGACGACAAAAGCACCCGCAAAATCGCCGCGCTGCTGGCAGGCGGCTGGCCGGAAGAGCTGGCGCAGCCGCAGGATGTGGAAGAGATGGCGCGCCACAGCGGTGTGGAGACCGGCTGCGGCGGCGTGCGCTACCCGCTCGGCGGCTGGCTCTGCCCGGCACAGCTGACCCGCTCGCTGCTGCGCTGGCTGGGTGAGCGCGGCGTGACGCTGGCGTTCAGCCACCGCTTGCAAAGCCTGACGCCACAGGGCAGTGGCTGGCAGGTGCAGTTCGCCAACGGCCACACGGCGCAGCACGCCACGCTGGTGCTGGCCAACGGCCACCAGCTGACCGACTTTGTGCCGCTGCCCGCCTACCCGGTGCGCGGCCAGGTGTCACATATCCCGACCACCCCGGCGCTCAGCCAATTGCAGCAGGTGCTCTGCTATAACGGCTACCTGACCCCGGCTGACGCCGAAGGCCGGCACTGTATCGGCGCGAGCTATCAGCGCGGCGACACCGACACCGGCTACCGCAGTGAGGAGCAGCAGCAGAACCGCCAGCGGCTGATCGATTGCCTGCCGGAGAGCGACTGGCCGCGCGAGGTAGATGTCTCTGCCGGTGACGCGCGCAGCGGCGTGCGCTGCGCCACCCGCGACCATCTGCCGGTTATCGGGCAGGCACCCGATTTTGAGGCGACGCTGGCCGCCTATGCCGGTTTACCGCGCCAGCTGGCCGCCGGTGCGCCGGTGGCGGACGCGCCGGGTTACGCCAACCTTTACCTGCTCGGTGCACTGGGCGCGCGCGGCCTGAGCACCGCCCCGCTGGCCGCCGAAATCCTGGCAGCGCAGATCCACGGCGAGCCACTGCCCTGTCCGGCGGAGATTCTGGCGGCGCTCAACCCAAACCGGTTCTGGGTCAGGAAGCTGCTGAAGGGCCGCCCGGTGACGGAAGCGGGCTGATCCGGCACCGGGCCTTTGCGCCATGAAAAAGGGCCTCATCATGAGGCCCTTTTCCGTTGCGGACACGGTTCACCCTGTCAGGATTCGATCTTTGCCTGCTGGTAAAGGTTGTCCCACATCGCCTGCACCAGCACCTGATCGCGCGGGGCGAGTTCCCCGGCGTGGATCGCCTTGTTCAGACTGATTTCAACGCGCTGCTTCAGCGCCTGCGGCGTATGTTCGCCGTTCTCTTCGGCTTCCGCCACCGCCAGGGTCAGATGACCGCGCAGGTAACCGCCCGCAAACAGTTCATCGTCACTGGCGCGGTCCACCATGTCATCAATCAGCGCCAGAATACGCGCTTCAAATTCAGCGATCATCACTCTTCCTCATTCATCAATCGGGGCGAATGCTGCGCTCAGAGATCTTCCGGGTAGGGGAAATCGTCGGCGGTCAGCGTTGGCGTATTGTAAAACGAATGTAACGCGTTAATAAAGCGTGCCGGTCGCGCCGGGATGCCTTCCGCCAGCAGATGCAGCACCCGCTCACGCACTTTGCGCTGGAACGCGATGCGATCCGGCTCCACATCGCCGCTCAGATTGTCACAACTGACGTTAAACGGGAAGCCTGCCGCCACGCAGAACATCCACTCCAGCGCCTGCGGCTTGATCTCGACCTGCTCAAATTCAGACTGGGTCTGGGCATCGCGGCCGTCCGGGCAGTACCAGTAACCGAAATCGACCTGCTGGCGGCGCGCCTCCCCGGCGATACACCAGTGGGAGATCTCATGCAGCGCGCTGGCATAGTAGCCGTGGGCAAACTCAATGCGGTGGTAAGGGATCTGATCGTCGGCGGGCAGGTAAATCGGCTCGCCCTCGCCGCGCACCAGCCGGGTGTTGAACTCGTCGCTGAAGCAGTGGTTAAAGATCTCGATCAGCTGCGGGTAGTGGTGGGTGATTTCTGCCTGGGTGGTTTTCATCATGGTCATGTCGTAAAAAGTAAGGGGCCGGAAAAGGCGCTAACCCTACCGGCCGGGTGGAAAAAGGCAAGCCGCACTTTTTCTGAATCTATCAACGCCTGAATCCCTCGGGCGCCGGGGCATTATGCCAGGTGCAGCGCCAGCCAGTGCTGGATTTCCGGGCCGTGATTGTCATACAGCAATTTGCCGCTCATCACCAGCGACACCAGCACAATCATCGGGCGGATCAGCTTCTGACCGCGGGTCAGCACCATGTGCGCGCCGAGCCGTGCGCCGAGCACCTGCCCCACCAGCATCACCAGCCCGATGCCCCAGATGACTTTGCCGCCGAGGATAAACAGCAGCAGGCCACCGGCGTTGGAGGTGAAGTTCAGCACTTTGGCGTGGGCGGTGGCTTTCGCCAGCGTAAAGCCGGAGAGCGTCACGTAGGCCAGCGCATAAAATGACCCGGCCCCCGGCCCGAAGAAGCCGTCATAAAAGCCGACGCAGCCCCCGGCCACCAGCCCGAACGCCAGCCCGGTCAGGCGCTGCGCCCGCTCCTCCTCGCCGAGGCGCGGCGTCAGCAGGAAGTAGAGGCCGATGCCCACCACCAGCAGCGGCAAAATCTGCCGCAGCACGTCGGCACGCATATGCTGCACCATGATCGCCCCGGTCATCGCGCCGATAAAGGTCAGCAGGATGGTGAGCTTCTGCTCGCCCAGGTTCACCGCCCCGCGGCGCACAAAGTAGAGGCTGGCGGAGAACGACCCGCCCACCGACTGCAACTTATTGGTGGCCAGTGCCTGCGCGGGCGGCACGCCCACTGCCAGCAACGCCGGGACGGTCAGCAACCCGCCGCCGCCGGCGATCGAATCAATAAACCCTGCCAGCAGCGCCACGGCAAACAGGATGCCGAGCATCTCCGGCCCGAGAAGAATGCCTTCCATGATTACTCTCCGAAGTGGTTATCCAGCAGCGCCTGACAAGAGGGCGGCAACGGTGGCGGCACGGCTTTGCCCGGCTTGCCGGTGGACGGTTTCGGCGGCAGGAACCAGCTTTCCAGCTCGGCGCCGCAGCCGTCACCCGGCGGTGGCGGGGCCTGGTCCTGGCATTCGAGGCTGTCCGGCGGGCAGTAAAGCCGCACGTGCATATGGGCGCGGTGGGCAAACCACGGGCGCACCTTGTTCAGCCAGGCGCGGTCACTGCCTGCGTCGGCGCACAACTGTTTTTTGATGGCGGCGTTGACGAAAATGCGCGCCACCTGATTATCTTCCGCCGCCATCTTGATCAGCTGCGCAACCTGCGGCTGCCAGTGGCGGCGTACCACCTGCTTGCCGTCCACAGCGACCAGATCGATCGGCTGTGGTTTCAGCAACTGTTGCGGCGTCCAGCGTTGGGTGGGCAGTTGCAGCCAGATATCAACGTCCAGCCCTGACTGGTGGCTGGCATGGCCGCTGCTGAACCGGCCACCGGCCGCCATGCCCATGTCGCCAATCAGTACCGTGCCCAGCCCGCGCCGGTGCGCCTGGTTGCTCAGGCGGCCGATGAAGTCCAGCAGGTGCGGGTGGCCGAAGTAGCGGCGCTGGTCCGGCCGCATCACCTGATAATCGGGTGACTGCAACGGCAGCGGCCGCGCGCCGACGATACAGCCGTTGGCATAACTGCCGATCGACTGCGGCGATCCGGCCACCGGGTGGGTCAGTTGCTGCCACGGCGTCAACGCCGCAGCAGGCAGCGCCGTGACCAGCGCCAGGCCGCCGAGTAGTGCGGCAAGAAGGGGCTTGCTCATCGTGTTACCAACGTGGGACAGAAGTCGTGACATCCGCGCACTGCGCACGCTGGCGCAGCAGGTGGTCCATCAGCACAATCGCCATCATCGCCTCGGCGATCGGCACCGCCCGGATGCCGACGCACGGATCGTGGCGGCCGCGGGTCACCATCTCCACCGCCTCGCCCTGCCGGTTAATGGTGCGGCCCGGCACCATGATGCTGGAGGTCGGTTTCAGCGCCAGGTGCGCAATCACCGGCTGGCCGCTGCTGATGCCGCCCAGCACGCCGCCTGCGTGGTTGCTCTGGAAGCCGTCCGGGGTGATCTCGTCACGGTTTTCGCTGCCGCGTTTGGTCACCACCTCAAAGCCGTCGCCAATCTCCACGCCTTTGACCGCATTGATACTCATCAGCGCGTGCGCCAGGTCGGCATCAATCCGGTCGAACACCGGCTCGCCCAGCCCGGCCGGGACGTTCTCCGCCACCACCGTGACTTTGGCCCCGATGGAGTCGCCCTCTTTTTTCAGCGCGCGCATCAGTTCATCCAGCGCCTCCAGCTTAGACGGGTCGGGGCAGAAGAACGGGTTCTGCTCTACCTGATCCCATTCCTTCAGCTCACAGCAGATGTCGCCCATCTGCGCCAGATAGCCGCGCACCTGCACGCCGTGCTTCATCTGCAGGTATTTTTTGGCGATCGCCCCGGCCGCCACGCGCATGGCGGTTTCCCGCGCCGAAGAGCGGCCGCCGCCGCGGTAGTCGCGCTGGCCATATTTCTGTTCGTAGGTGTAATCAGCATGGCCGGGACGGAACACGTCTTTGATCGCGCTGTAGTCCTGCGAGCGCTGGTCGGTATTTTCGATCAGCAGGCCGATGCTGGTGCCGGTGGTCACGCCCTCGAACACGCCGGAGAGGATTTTGACCTGATCCGGCTCGCGGCGCTGGGTGGTGTAGCGGGAGGTGCCGGGGCGGCGGCGGTCCAGATCGTGCTGGAGGTCAGCCTCGGTGAGAGGAATGCCGGGCGGCACCCCGTCGATAATGCAGCCCAGCGCGAGGCCGTGGGATTCACCAAAGGTGGTGACGCGGAAAAATTGCCCAATACTGTTCCCTGCCATCACGGCTCCTTACCGTTGTCTTGGTTATCTGAATGCTTGAAAGTGGCCGCGCCGGGTAAAGGTGCCCGGCGCGGCAGGCCCGTGGTTACGAGCGGTACATGGCGAAGTGCGCGTGGCAATCCAGCAGTTGCTGGCGGGTCAGCATAAAGACGCCGTCGCCGCCGTTGTCAAACTCCAGCCAGGTGAACGGGATATCCGGGTACTGATCCATCAGGTGCACCATGCTGTTGCCGACTTCGCAAATCAGCACGCCCTGCTCGCTCAGGTAGTCCGGCGCGCAGGCCAGGATGCGGCGCACCAGCTTCAGGCCGTCACTGCCCGCGGCCAGGCCAAGCTCCGGCTCAAAGCGGAATTCGTCCGGCAGGTCGGCCATGTCCTCTTCATCCACATACGGCGGGTTGGTGACGATCAGGTCATACTGCAGCGCCGGCAGGGCGCGGAACAGGTCAGAGCGGATCGGCGTCACCTGGTTCTCCACGCCGTGCTCCTGGATGTTGCGCTCCGTCACTGCCAGCACGTCTTCGGAGATGTCCACCGCGTCCACTTCCGCCTCCGGGAAGGCGTAGCCGCAGGCGATGGCGATGCAGCCGCTGCCGGTGCACATGTCGAGGATATGGCGCGGGGAGTCGGTAATCAGGCCACTGAAACGGTTGTCGATAAGCTCGCCAATCGGCGAACGCGGCACCAGTACCCGCTCATCCACATAGAATTCCAGGCCGCAGAACCAGGCTTTGTTGGTGAGGTAAGCCACCGGCACGCGCTCATTCACGCGGCGGATCACCCGCTCAACAATGCGCTGGCGCTCGCTGGAAGTCAGGCGCGCGGTGTGCATGTCCGCCGGGATGTCCATCGGCAGGTAGAGGCTCGGCAGCACCAGCTGCACTGCTTCATCCCAGGCGTTATCGGTGCCGTGGCCGTAGTAAATGTTAGCCGCGTTGAAGCGGCTGACGGCCCAGCGCAGCATATCCTGAATGGTATGCAGCTCACTGACGGCTTCGTCGACGAAAATCTTGTCCAAGGTGTTCTCCCACGCTGCGGCGGGCGTGTGCCGCCGCCTTACAAAATGCCGTCTAGTGTGCCATGAAGCCGGCGACAAATCAGCAGCTATAGTCACAGTGGCGGGAGAGCGAAGCGGCAGGCCGGACTTTTTATGCCGGAATAGGTAAACTAGGGTTAACTTTTTTATCACACTCTTTCGCGACGACCACCCGCATGAAAAAACGATATCCGCTCAGCAGTGAGGAGCAGCAGCTGTTCCGTGAGTCCCTGGCGGGCACCAAACGGCTGCACCATGACACCAAAGTGCACCCGAAACCCCGCCCGAAAGTGAAGGCCATCGCCCCGAAGCGGCTGATGCAGGAGCAAATCGACGCGACCTACTATTTCTCAGATGAGTTCCAGCCATTGCTGGAGAGTGACGGCCCGATGCGTTATGTGCGGCCGGGGGTTGATCATTTTGAGGCGAAGAAATTGCGGCGCGGCGACTATTCCCCGGAGCTGTTCCTTGACCTGCACGGGTTGACGCAGCATGAGGCGAAGCAGGAGCTGGGGGCATTGATTGCCGCCTGCCGGCGGGAGCATGTGCACTGCGCCTGCGTGATGCATGGGCACGGCAAACATATCCTGAAACAGCAGACGCCGCTGTGGCTGGCACAGCACCCGGATGTGCTGGCCTTCCATCAGGCACCGAAAGCGTTCGGCGGCGATGCGGCGTTGCTGGTGTTGGTAGAGCTGGCGGAGTAACCGCGGCCGGGCGAACCGGCCGGGAAATCAGGCTTTGGCCAGCACCTGCGCGGGGCTGAGCTGCCAGTCAAAGGTGCCTTTGCCGCTGGCGGCGTCCAGCGTGATGCCTGCAATGGCCGAGGTGGCAAACATCGGCGGGCATTCGCCGGGGCAAAGCTCTGCCACCAGATAGCCGACCAGCGGCAGGTGGGAGACCACCAGCACCGCAGAGACGCCCTCTTTCGCCAGCGCCTGTAAATAGCAGGCCACCAGCGCCGCATCACCGCCCGGCGTCAGTTCGGGCAGCACTTCTTCCCCGTCCGGCAGCCGCAGTGCGCTGCGCAACGTCGCCAGCGTCTGCTCAGCACGCAGATAGGGGCTGACCAGCACCCGGTCAATGTCCAGTGGTTTGGCATTGAGCCACACCGCCATCTGATGGGACTCATCACGGCCACACTGGGTAAGCGGCCTTACCGAATCGCTGGCGGCCTCAAGGGCGGCCTCACCGTGACGCATAATCAAAACTTGCATATTGCACCGTTTTTGTTGACAAAATAACGCCATACAGAAACGCGTCGCGTGCTGTATCGCTGACTTCCCCCAGCCTCCCTGGGGCAACCTGATAACGATAACGCGCCGTCTCTCTCTTATGGCGGCCGGGCATTTTGCCTGAAAGTTCTCACAAAGAAAATGCTGTTTTTTAGAGCAAACCGGGCCAGCGCCCCGCAATACTGGTTACTTAACCAGCAATTCAATATCTTATTGAATGCCGTAACCTCTCGAAAAGTTTTGTAAAATTCCGCGCTGTTTTTCATCGCGCCTCTTTTTACGGTAGTCGGCTGCTCATAACGTGTACAGCCTGAGGCCAGCCGTCGCACCCAGTCAGTGATCTGCATCACGGAATGCGGTGAAATACCCGGTAAAACGCTGAATTTCCGTCACGGCGACCGCGCCGCCGTGACGTTTCCGGCCGTGTTTATCCCTCAACGGGATAGAAGCGCTGCTGCGCCTCTGCCATCAATACCAGCTGTTCACAGGGGGCGAAACGCTCACCGAAGCGCGCCTCCAGCGTCCGCAGGCGGCTCACGGCCTCGGCCGCCCCCAGCCGGTCAAGGTAGCGGAACGGGCCGCCGAGGAACGGCGGGAAACCGATGCCGAATACCGCGCCGACGTCGCCGTCACGCGCGCTGTGGATCACCTGCTCATCCAGGCAGCGCACCGCTTCGTTCAGCATCATCATCACGCAGCGCTCGGCCAGTTGCGGCTCGGTCAGCCCCGGCTTCGGCGTAATGCCCAACAGGGTATAGAGCGACGGATCGGGCTTTTTGCTTTTGCCCCGCCCGGCATAGAGGTAGAACCCGCGGCCGTTTTTGCGCCCTTTGCGGCCATCTTTCAGCACGGCATCAAACGCCTCCGGCGCGGCAAAGCGCGGCCCCAGTTCACGCACCAGCACCGGGATAATTTTGGTGCCGACATCGATCCCGACTTCGTCCAGCAGCATGATCGGCCCGACCGGGAAGCCATACTTCACCAGCGCCCGGTCAATGCGCTCCATCGGCTCGCCTTCCAGCAGGCAGCGCGCCGCTTCATTAATATAGGGCGCGAGGATGCGGTTAACGTAAAACCCGGCGCGGTCAGCCACCACAATTGCGGTTTTGCCCTGCTGTTGCGCCAGCCGCACCGTGGTGGCGAGCGTGCGCGCATCGGTGCCGGCGTGGGGGATCACCTCCACCAGCGGCATTTTCTCGACCGGGCTGAAGTAATGCAGCCCGATCACCTGATGCGGGCGCTGCGCCTGCGCGGCAATCTGCGCAATCGGCAGCGACGAAGTGTTGGAGGCGAAAATGGTGTGCGGCGCAGCGTGCTGCTCCACCTCGGCCACCATCTGCTGCTTCAGCGCCAGATCCTCAAACACCGCCTCGACAACCAGATCAACCTGGCCGAAGCCCTGATAGTCCGTGGTGCCGGTGATCAGCTGCATCTGCCGGTTACGTTGCGCGGCGGTGATCCGTTTGCGTTTCACCTGTTTGCCCAGCGTCTCCCAGGTGGTTCTCAGCGCGTGGCCGATCCCCTCCTGGCTGATGTCTTTTATCCGCACCGGCAGCCCGGCACGGGTGGCCGTCACGCAGGCGATGCCGCCGCCCATCAGCCCGCCGCCCAACACCCCGACACGCGCCACCGGGGCCGGCTCCGCCTCGCTGCCGCGCGCTTTTTTCAGGGCAGTGGAGGCGAAAAACAGGCTGCGCAGCGCGGCGGACTCCGGCGTCATCGCCAGTTCACCAAACGCCCGCGCCTCGGCCGGATAACCGCTGCTGCTGCCCTCGTCCAGCCCTTTGCGCACCACCGCCAGCACCCGCTCCGGGGCCGGGTAGTTGCCGTGGGTTTTCGCCAGGGTTTTCTTGCGCACCAATGGGAACAGCACCGCCTTGCCGAGCGGGCCGCCCATCAGCCGCTCCTGCCACGGCAGCGGGCGCGAGGGCCGCCAGCCGCGTTTCACCAGCGCCGCTGCGCTCTCCAGCAGAATCGACACCGGCACTGCCTCATCCACCAGCCCCATTTTCAACGCCTGACGCGCCCGCAGGTGGCGGCCGGTGAGGATCATATCCAAGGCCTTGCTGACGCCCACCAGCCGCGGCAGCCGCTGGGTGCCGCCTGAGCCGGGCAGCAGGCCGAGCTGCACTTCCGGCAGGCCGAGCCGGGTGTTGTCTTCCAGCGAACAGACGCGGTAATGGCACGCCAGCGCCAGCTCCAGCCCGCCGCCCAGACAGGCCCCGTTGATCGCGGCGGCCACCGGCACCGGGAACCCGGCCACCTGCGCCATGGCCATCTGCCCTTTTTTCGCCAGCCGGGTCGCTTCCCCGGCGGTGTGGCAGGCGGCGATCATGCTGATGTCCGCCCCGGCAATAAAGGAGTCGGGTTTGCCGGAGATGATCACCAGCCCCTGCAACCCCGGCTGGGCCTGCGCCTGTTTCAGCACCAGCGCCAGTTGTTCGGCAAACTCCGCCTTCAGGGTATTCATTTTTTCACCCGGCACATCCAGGGTGATCACCCCCACCCCATCGGGCCGTAATTCAAAGCGGAACGCCGCATCCGGCGGCAGGGCGGCAACCTGCTCTTCCGGCGGCCGGGCCGCTGCGTTGTCAAAACTCATGATGCCACCTCCAGGATCATCGCCGCGCCGAGGCCACCGGCGGCACAGGCGGTGGTCAGGCCAAACCGGCCGCCGCGGCGGCGCAGCTCATGCAATGTCTGGGTGATCATCCGCGCGCCGGTGGCGGCAAACGGGTGGCCGTAGGCAATTGAGCCGCCCAGCACGTTGAATTTTTGCGGGTCCACCTCGCCGATTGGCTGCGGCCGGTTCAGTTTGTCACGGGCAAAATCGGGGCTGGCGAACATCTTCAGGTTCGCCAGCGTCTGGGCAGCGAACGCCTCATGCATATCCACCAGATCCAGCTCGCCGAGCGTTAACCCGGCGCGTTCCAGCGCCAGCGGCGTGGCGTAGGCCGGGCCGAGCAGCATATCTTCCCAGACGTCGGTGGCGGTAAACGCATAGCTGCGCAGGTAGCCCAGCGGCACCATGCCCAGTTCCGCCGCGCGGGATTCCGTCATCATCAGCACGGCGGCGGCCCCGTCAGTGAGCGGCGTGCTGTTGGCGGCAGTGACGCTGCCGTGCCGCCGGTCAAACGCCGGGCGCAGTTTGGCGTAGTGCGCCAGCTGGGAATCCTGGCGGATGTTGTTGTCCTGCTCCAGCCGGGTGCGGTAGGGCGGCAGGTGCGCGGCCATCACCTGCTGTTGCAGGTGGCCCGCTTTCCAGGCTTGTGCCGCCAGCTGGTGCGACCGGTGCGCCAGCGCGTCCTGATCCTCACGGCTGATGTGGTGGCTTTTCGCCATCTGTTCGGCGGTGTCGCCCATGCGCAGGCCGGTGGAATACTCCGCCACGGCAGGCGGCACCGGCAGCAGGTCACGCGGGCGCAGGCGGCTGAAGAGTTTCAGGCGCTGTGACAGGGTGCGCGCTTTGTTGGCATCCACCAGCGTGCGCGCCAGCGTTTTACTGACGCCAATCGGCAGCACCGAGGAGGAGTCCGCCCCACCGGCGATGCCGACGCGCACCGTGCCGGCCATGATGCTTTCCGCCACATTCGCCACGGCCTGGAAGCTGGTGGCGCAGGCGCGTGACACGCTGTAGGCATCGGTCTGCACATCCATCCCGGTGCCGAGCACGATTTCGCGGGCAATGTTGGGCGCTTCCGGCATCTGCACCACCTGGCCGAACACCAATTGGTCAATCACCTGCGGGTCCAGGCCGCTGCGCGCCAGCAGTTCGCTGACCACCATTTTGCCGAGATCCACCGCCGGGATGCCGTGGTACGCCGTGGCCTGTTTGGCAAATGGCGTGCGCAACCCATCCACAATCGCAATGCGATCGCCGCTGCGGGTGATAAGCGGTAACACCTTGTCCATAGCTGCTCCTGAAAGCGGGATAATACGCGTCTGCCGTTAACAGGTCAGACCTCACAGGGGTTATTTTTAACCAAATGTTTACACGCCGCAAACCGCAACCGGCTGAAAGTGGGAGCCTGAACACCTTTTGCCCTGAGAAAAGCGCCGTTTACCCGGCCGCAATCCCCGGCTGCGGGGCCTGGGCAACAGGCAAAAAAATCCCCCGCCGGGGCGAGGGAGAGGATGCAGCAAAACAGTGGGATCAGCGCAGGCCGAGCTGGAAGATCAGGGTTTCCGCCTGGCAGGCGAAGGTGAATTCCGCGTCGAGGCGCACGCCCTCACCTTCCGGTGTGATCTGGCTGCTGATTTGGCAGGGGTCAGACTCCACGTTGCGCGCTTTTTCAGTCAGCGTCGCCAGCATCGCCTCAGCGGCGGCGCGGTCAGCAAACGCCTGGCTGTAAGAGGCGGTGCAGTCGCTGTTATCCATGATGGTACCGACATCAACACAGCAGCAGGCAGCGGTTTCCTGGGCATTACACGTCTTAATAGCATCGGACATAGTGTGCTCCTTGGCAGGATATAAAAGGGAAAGTGACAAGATAGGTAAGATTTTACGCCTGCGGCGGTGGATGCACTAGCACTTACTTTTCGTAAGCCTTTTATGGCGCACATATCCCACAAGAACCGTAAAAAATCGCTGAAAAACGACAACAATGGGCAATGTCCAGGGCGATTTTGTTAAGGCAGTCTAATTTTTGTTATCAATGCAGCAATATTTGGAAAACATTATTGCAACAAAAAGCAAGGTCAGCTCTATAATTCGCTCACTGGTCTGATTTGTCGGCCGCTCCCCGGACCCTACAATCCGCGCTCCTTGTTACGTCATGTAACAATGCTAAAAATAAACAAATAACATGAGGTTTTGGTCATGAACCAGAAAAACCTGTTCAAAAGAACTGCACTGGCAGCAGCACTCACCGTCATTACCTCGCAGGCATCCGCCGCGGGCTTCCTGCTCAATGAATATTCGACGTCCGGGCTGGGCCGCTCCTTTTCAGGTGAAGGCGCGATAGCAGACAACGCTGCGTCCGGCAGCCGTAACCCGGCCACCATGACCATGTTTGACCGCCCGGCGTTCTCCGCAGGTGCCATTTATATCGACCCGGATGTCGACATCACCGGCAATTCACCGCTGACCGGTGCCAGCACCAGCGCCAGCAATATTGCACCGTCCGAGTGGGTACCCAATCTGCACTTCATTCTGCCGCTGAATGACCAGTGGGCAGTGGGCGCGTCCGCCACCTCCAACTATGGCCTGGCCACCGACTTCAACAGCGGCTATGCGGCCGGCCCGATGGGCGGCAAAACCGAACTCAAAACCGGTAACTTTAACCTCAGCGCCGCCTACCGCGTGAACCAGCACTTCAGCGTGGGTGTGGGGTTTGACGCTGTCTACGCACGCGCCAAAATTGAACGTAATGCCGGTGAGGCGGGCGTGCTGTCAAGCCGCGGCCTGATCTCCGCCGATACCCAGATCGCCCACCTGAAAGGTGACGAATGGGGCTACGGCTGGAACGCCGGGCTGTTATATGAAGTGGATGACAACAACCGCTACAGCCTGACCTACCGCTCGAAAGTCGACATCGATTTTGACGGCGACTACCGCAACGAACTGCCGGCACAGCTCGGCGGCACCGGCGGCAGCACCATTCCGGGTGCGCTGACGCTGAACCTGCCGGAGATGTGGGAAGTGTCGGGTTATAACAAAGTGGCCCCGAAATGGGCGATCCACTACAGCCTGACGTACACCAGCTGGAGCCAGTTCCAGGAGCTGAAAGCCACCGGCACCAGCGGCCAGACGCTGTTTGAAAAACATGAAGGCTTCAAAGACGCTTACCGCCTGGCGCTCGGCACCACCTATTACTACGACGACAACTGGACGTTCCGCACCGGTATCGCGTTTGATGACAGCCCGGTGCCGGCGCAAAACCGCACCATCTCGATCCCGGATCAGGACCGCTTCTGGCTCAGCGCCGGGACGACCTACGCCTTCAACGAAGATGCCTCCGTGGATGTGGGTGTGTCGTACATGCATGGCCAGAAAGTGCACATCAGTGAAGCGATTTCGGCCAGCCTGCCGAACTACGAGTTTGACTCCGAAGGCAAGGCCTGGCTCTACGGCGTTAACTTCAACTACCTGTTCTGACAAAGACTTCCCCATAAAAAAAGCGCCCGTGGGCGCTTTTTTTTCGTCAGTTATCGGGTGGCACCGGCGGTTACTGGGCGTCGATGTCGTCCAGGTCGCCTTCAATCGCGGCCGCGTTCGGGTTGGTGGCCGGGGTGAGTTTACCGCCGCGCGCCAGGAAATCGTGGCGCTGGAAGTAGGCCTCACGCACCATCACATACGGGTCGGAAGAGTTACGCAGCAGGCCGTCAGAGTCGAGCAGCTGGGCGCGGGTTTCAATCCCTTCCACCACCCATTTCCCGGCGGACATCCAGAAGGTCAGGTAGCTCAGCGGCGGGTAGAGTTTGTCCACCCACTCACCGCCATCCTCACGGAGAGTGAAGCTGCCGTAGCCCGGCAACTCCACATACGGGCCGTAACCCACGCCATAATAGCCCAGCGTGCTGCCGAAACGGTGCGACTCTTCGCGCGCCAGTTGCGGGTTCGCCATGCCGGCCACGTCAATCAGGCCGCCCATCCCCAGCAGGGTATTGAGGAAGAAGCGGGTAAAGTGCTTCATCGCATCGTAGGGTTTGCCTTCCAGGAAGTAGTTGACCATGGTGGCCGGTTCA
This sequence comes from Chimaeribacter arupi, assembly GCF_002858805.1. GTDB lineage: Bacteria > Pseudomonadota > Gammaproteobacteria > Enterobacterales > Enterobacteriaceae > Chimaeribacter > Chimaeribacter arupi. The sequence continues at coordinate 48,106 of NZ_PJZI01000015.1, read as the reverse complement.
TCCAGGTTGCCGGTGAAGTTGCTCAGGCCGTTACGCGCCGGCATCGGCACGTAATCCCGCCAGGCGACCGCCGCAGGCCGCACGATGTACGGGTCCAGCACATCGTAGTTAAAACTGAACATCGCCCGGTTGAAGCCCTCGAGCGGATCAGACCGCCCCTGCTGCTGCTCATCCGGTGAACTGGCGCAACCGGCAAGCAGTACGCCGGCAAAGGCCAATCCCATCAGGCGGTAGTTCATTCTTTTCTCCCTATTTTTACGGCAGGCGCACTACGGCACCTGCTGATTAATCTCAATATTGACCTGTTGTCGCCCGGAAAATGGCTGGAGACTGCTCTCACCTGTCCACTCCCCGTGATGGGGGGTGGCCGATCCTTCCGGCGAAATGCGTACCTTGACTTTGACCTGATGTATTGAAGAAAGCAACCTTTCAGGCATCATTGCATTCGTGTCATCAATAGTCAGTGACAGCGGGAAGCGGCTGAGCGGCAGGCGTTTTACGGCGACCGGCACCGGGCTAACGCCGTCAGTGACAGAGATCAGCACCATGCCCTGCCCCGGCAGCCGGCGTGCCGCCTCGGGTGAGAGCGTGACCGCCACGCCGAGCCGCACATTATCCATACCCGCTTTGCTGCGCGCTTGTTGAATGCTGCGCCGCAGCATCTCCGCCCGCGGGTCACCCGCCGGCAGCACCCGCAGCATCAGGCTCCAGCCCTCAATCGCTTTCGGGTAGTTCCCCTGCTGGAAGGCGTTAAACGCCAGCAGGTTCAGCACCCGCAAATCTGTCGGGTCCGCATTGCCCAGCGCTTTCAGCATCGTTTCCGCCTGGCGCTGATCGGCCGGGTCAGCTGAGCGGGTCAGCACATCGGCATAGGCCAGTTGTACGTCGCGGTTGTCAGGTTGCAGCGCATAGGCGCGGCCAAACGCCTGGGTGGCGGTGGCGGCATTGTTCAGCGCCACGCCGACCCGCCCGAGCAGCAGCCAGTTCTCCACATTCTGCGGATCGTGCTGCAACGCGGTGCGCAGCCCCAGCCCAAGGCGCGCCACGTCGTCATCCGTCAGCGGGGCGGCGTGGGCGTCCGCCACCTGTGCGCGCAAGGCGGGCAGGTCACGCACCGCCTGTTGCCAGGCAGCCACCTGCACCAGCCCGCCGGTTTTCAGGTAGAACCCGACCGCAACCAGCACCAGCACCAGCACGCCGGGGATAAGCACCCAGCGGCCCAGCGGGCGCACCGGCGCAGCCGCCCGGCCGGGAATGTCGCTCAGCAGGTTTTCCTGCAACTCCTGCACCAGCAGCGGCCGCTCAGCGATGATCCCCTGCTGCTCGTCATGGGCCAGCTCAGCCAGCCGCTCATGGTAGAACGCCTTGTTCAGGCTGTCCCGGCTGGCCTCCGGCGCACGCGCAGTGCGGCGGAAGGTGGGCGCAACCAGCAGGGTCGCGGCGATCACCAGCAATAAAAACGCAATCAGCCAAAAAGCCATCAGTCATGTGTCCTGTCAGAATCATTCAGCAGTTGCGCCAGCCGCGCCTGCTCCTGCGGCGACAGCGTGGCCGCCCGCCCCTGTCGGCGCGCGCGCAGCACCACCACCAGCCCGCCGGCCAGCACAAACAGCGCCGGGCCGGCCCACAGAATCAGGGTCGAGGCGGTCACCGGCGGCTCATAGGTCACAAAATGGCCGTAACGCGCCACCATATAGTCGATGATCTGCTGGCGGGACTGCCCCTGCTCCATCAATTGATAGACTTTGGTGCGCATGTCCGCCGCGATCATGGAATTGGAATCCGCGATGCTGTTGTTCTGGCATTTCGGGCAGCGCAACTGTTCGGTGAGCTCGCGGTACTGCTGCTCCTGTTCAGTGCTCTTGAACTGATAGGTGTCAATCGCCGCCCAGAGGTTGGTGCTCAGCAGCAACCCGGCCAGCAAACAGAGCAGCCTCATGATGCGCCCCCGCCATATTTGCGGTAGAGCGGCGCCACCTCGCGCTGCCAGACTTCCGCGTTCAGGTCACCGGCATGGCGGTAGCGGATGATGCCCTGGCCGTCGATCAGGAAGGTTTCCGGCGCGCCATACACGCCGAGATCCAGCCCCAGCATCCCGTCGCCGTCATACAGGCTCAGCGCGTAGGGGTTGCCGAGGGTGTTCAGCCAGTTGACCGCTTTGGCGCGGTCATCTTTGTAGTTCAGCCCCACCACGCGCACGCCCTGCGCCGCCAGGCTGTTCAGGTACTGGTGTTCCGCGCGGCAGGTCGGGCACCAGGTGGCCCAGACATTCAGCAGCAGCGGTTTGCCGTCACGCAGCACGGCCTGGCTGTAGGTTTTGCCCGGCTCCGCCAGCGACGCGAGGGTAAACACCGGCACCGGTTTGCCAATCAGCGCCGACTCCAGCCGGGTCGGGTCATCGCCGTGGGCGTTGCGCTGCAACTGCACCACAAAAGCAGTGGCCAGCAGCAGGAACAGGATCAGGGGGATAAATAACAGCTTACGGTTCATACTTTCTCCACCGCAGGCCGGCGCGCCTGCTTTTTGCTCATCCGGTAGCGCGGGTCAAGGATGCAGAGCACCCCGCCCGCCGCCATCAGCAGGCCACCGAGCCAGATCCAGCGCACGAACGGTTTATAGTAGAGCCGCACCGCCCAGCTGCCGTCGTCCAGCTCCTCGCCAAGCGCAGCGTAGAGGTCACGCACCAGCCCGCCGTCAATCGCCGCTTCAGTCATCATGCTGCGCGCCACGCTGTAGTAGCGCTTTTCGGCGCGCAGTTCAGCCACCGGTTTGCCCTCTTCGCTGACGTCAATAATGCCTGCGCCGCCGCTGTAGTTAGGGCCGGTGATGCTGTGCACCTCGCGGAACACAAAGTGGTAACCGCGGATATCCACGCTGTCACCCGCCTTCATCCGCACGTCACGCTCGACGCTGTAGTTCTGGCTGAAGGCGATGCCGATTACCGTGACCGCCACGCCGAGGTGGCCCAGCACCATGCCCCAGTGGCTGCGCGTCAGGGTGGTCAGCCCGCGCCAGAAACTGTGGCGGTGGGTGGCGCGCTCATGCAGCTCCAGCAGGGTCAGGATCGTCACCCACAGCGCCATCATCAGCCCGAGCACCGTCATCCCGGCGATACGGTCCTGCATCAGCCACGGCAGCAACACGGACAGCAGCAGCGTCACTGCCAGCGAGGCCGCCAGCCGTTTCCGGAATTTCCCGGCGTCATCCCGCCGCCAGCGCACCAGCGGCCCGATGCCCAGCAGCAGCGCCAGCGGGGCCATCAGGAAAGTGAACATGGTGTTGAAGAAGGGTTCGCCAATCGAGATGCTGCCGAGGCCAAGCTGTTTGTGCACCAGCGGCAGCAGGGTGCCGAGCAGCACCACCAGCATCGCCGCAATCAGCAGTACGTTGTTGCCGAGCAAAAAACTCTCCCGCGAGAACAGCTCATGGCGGCCCGGGCTGCGCACCTGCGCGCCGCGCACCGCATACAGCAGCAGCGACCCGCCGATGACAATCACCAGATAAGCCAGGATGTAGAGGCCGCGCTCCGGGTCAGACGCGAATGAATGCACCGACACCAGCACGCCGGAGCGCACCAGGAACGTCCCGAGCAGGCAGAGCGAGAACGCGGTGATCGCCAGCAGCACCGTCCAGGCTTTGAAGGTGCCGCGTTTTTCCGTCACCGCCAGGGAGTGGATAAGCGCCGTGCCCGCCAGCCACGGCATAAAGGAGGCGTTTTCCACCGGGTCCCAGAACCACCAGCCGCCCCAGCCCAGTTCGTAATAGGCCCAGGCGGAGCCGAGCACAATGCCGATGGTGAGGAACACCCAGGCCGCCGTGGTCCAGGGGCGTGACCAGCGCGCCCAGGCGGTGTCGAGCCGCCCGGCCATCAGCGAGGCGATGGCAAAGGCGAACGCCACCGAGAAGCCGACATAGCCCATGTAGAGCAGCGGCGGGTGGAAGATCAGGCCAATATCCTGCAACAGCGGGTTGAGGTCGCTGCCGTCAATCGGGAAGTCCGGCAGGGTACGGGTAAAGGGGTTTGAGGTCAGGATAATAAACAGCAGGAAACCGCCGGTGATCATGCCCAGCACCGACAGCACCCGCGCCACCGCGTCCTGCGGCATCCGGCGGCTCAGCAGTGCTACCGCCAACGTCCAGGTGCTCAGCAGCAGCACCCACAGCAGCAGTGACCCTTCATGCGCGCCCCAGGTCGCCGCCACCCGGTAGTAGACCGGCAGGTGGCTGTTGGAGTTGGTCGCCACATAGGCCACGGTAAAATCGTTGACCACAAAGGCGTGCACCAGAATCGCGAACGCCCCGGCGATGCAGGCGAACATGCCGTAGGCCAGCGGCCGCGCCACCGCCATCATCCGGGCGTCCTGGCGCGCTGCGCCCCACTGCGGGTAAATGCTCAGCAGCAGGGCGACGCCCAGCCCGAGGCAGAGCAGAAAACTGCCGATTTCCGGGATCATGATTTACCGCCCTCATTGGCGACATACGCCGCCGCCGGGCCGCGGTGGTTCTCTTTCATCGCGTCTGCCACCTCCGGCGGCACATATTTTTCATCATGCTTGGCCAGCACCTGTTTAGCATCGACCACGTTATCCGGCCCCAGCACGCCCTGCGCCACTACCCCCTGCCCTTCGCGGAACAGATCAGGCAGGATGCCGGTGTACGTTACCGCGATGGCCCCGCGCGCATCATAAATCTTAAAGCTGACCTGCAAACTCTTGCCGTCGCGCTTCACTGAGCCGGGCATCACCATGCCGCCGATACGCAGGTGGTCGCCCACTTCCGGCTTCTCATGGTTTTCGCCTTTGCCCTGTAAAATTTCACTGGGGGTATAGAACAGATCGATGTTGGAACGCAGGGCATAAAGCACCAGCGCAGCGGTCAGGCCCAGGCCGACCAGCACGGCCACCGCCAGATACAGGCGGCTTTTACGACGTGGATTCACTGTGAACTCTCCTGCGCTGACGCAGCGGCGGCAGGCGTAACGGTTTTGGATGCCCGGATGCGTGTTTCCCGCGCCTCACGGCGGCGGACGGCGGCAATCACCTGGCGGCGTTGCAGCACCGTGTGCAGCAGCAGCCCGGCCAGCGTCAGCAGCGTGACCCCTACCGACAGCCAGACATAAAAGGCGTAGCCGCCCATGGCAAAAAAGGCGGCCCAGGATGAAAAAGCAGGACTCATGGGCGGGGTCTCCGGCTGAACAGGGCCAGCACCCACGGGCGGTGGCTCTCCTGGATCAGGATCAGGTTGCGCAGGCGCATCAACGTCAGGGTCAGGAAGAAGAACAGGTAGCCCACAATCGCCCAGCGCAGCGGGTAGCGCATACTTGGGTCGATGGTTTGCTGCATATTGGTGGAACCCTGGTGCAGGGTGTTCCACCACTGCACCGAGTAGTGGATGATCGGGATGTTGACGATGCCGACCAGCACCAGGATGCCGGCCGCGCGGCCCGCCAGCCGCCGGTCTTCAAAGGCGTTATAGAGCGCGATGACGCCCAGGTAGAGGAACAGCAGCACCAGCTCGGAGGTGAGGCGCGCATCCCAGATCCACCAGGTGCCCCACATCGGTTTGCCCCAGGCCGCGCCGGTCACCAGCGCGATAAAGGTAAAGGCCGCGCCGACCGGGGCCATCGCGGCCACCACCAGGTTCGCCATCTTCATCTGCCAGACCAGCGCCGTAAACGCGGCGACCGCCATCGCGCTGTAGATGCCCATCGACCACATGGCAGCCGGCACATGGATGTACATAATCCGGTAGCTGTTGCCCTGCTGGTAGTCAGCCGGGGCGAAGCCAAAGCCCCAGACCCAGCCGAGTACCAGCGTCAGCGCACCCGCCAGCCCCAGCCAGGGCACAAACCGGCCGCACAGGTGGTAAAGCCGGTCCGGCTTACCGAGTTGGTGTAACCATTTCCACATTGTTCAGTGCTCGTTGTAAAAATTCACGGTGTGAACGCCTGCCCGTGGTGCGGGGCGGCAGCCTCCCGCAGGGGCCGCTCTTGTCAGGCGCAATGAGAACAGCGCGCCCGCCAAGGCGGCGCACGTCCCGGTCCATCAGTACAGTAAGTCAGTGCACACTTATGCGCAGCGCCGCGGCGGCCGCGAAGGGTGCCAGGGTAATGCTGCCTGCCAGCATCGCCCCGAGGATCGCCAGATAGCCGTCAATCGCCATGCCGTTGGCCGCGGCCTGAATCGCGCCGCTGGCGAAAATCAGCACCGGGATCGACAGCGGCAGCACCAGCAGGCTGAGCAGCACCCCACCCTTGCGCAGCCCAACCGTCAGCGCCGCGCCAATCGCGCCAATAAAGCTCAGGGTCGGCGTGCCCAGCAGCAGCGTGAACGCCACCGCCCGCCAGGTGGGGAAATCGAGTGACAGCAGCAGCGCCAGCAGCGGTGAGAGCAGCAACAGCGGCAGCCCGGTCACCAGCCAGTGAGCACATACTTTGCCTGCCACCGTGATGGCCAGCGGGGTCGGCAACAGCAGCAGCTGTTCCAGCGAGCCGTCCAGCAGGTCATCGCGGAACAGCCGCTCCAGCGACAGCAGCGATGCCAGCAGCGCCGCCACCCAGACCACACCGGGCGCAATGCGCGCCAGCAGTTGCGGTTCCGGGCCAATGCCCAGCGGGAACAGCGTAATCACGATCAGGAAAAACCAGAGCGGATTGACGATCTCCGCCCGGTTGCGGAACGCGGTTTTCAGCTCACGCCGGATCAGGGTCATAAACATCAGGACGGCTCCGGGTCGGTCAGGCGCAGGCGGCGAACCGCCCGGCCGGTGGCGGGCAACGGCTGGTGGGTGGTCAGCAACACCATGCCGCCGCGCGCGGCCTGCTGCTCAAACTGCGCCATCAGCAGCGCAACGCCCTCATGGTCAATCGCCGTCAGGGGTTCATCCAGCACCCAGAGCGGGGCGCGGCTCAGCCACAGGCGCGCCAGTGCCACGCGCCGCTGCTGCCCGGCGGAGAGTTGCCCTGCCGGCACCTCTTCATAGCCCAGCAGGCCCACCTGTGCCAGCGCCTGCCAGATAGCCTCATAATCCGGTTTACCGGCTGCCGATTGATAGAACGTCAGGTTTTCAAACGGCGTCAGCAGGGCTTTTACCCCCGGCTGGTGGCCAAGAAACAGCAATTGCGCGTGAAAGGTTTCCCGTACCCGCCCGACAGGCTGCCCCTGCCAGCGCACTTCACCGCTTTCCGGCTGCGCCAGCCCGGCCAGGATACGCAGCAAGGAGGTTTTGCCCGCCCCATTCTGCCCTTCCACCTGGACAATTTCGCCTGGCGTAATGTTAAAATTTAAGTCACTGAACAACACCCGCTCATCGCGGACGCAGCTCAGCCGCAAGGCTTCCAGCATCGGGAAACTCATCTCTTTTGTTGGGAGCGCGAATCATAACATAAGCCGCAAGCCGCACGCAGCCCGCCCAGGAAGGGTTTGCCTATCGTTAATACCGCTTCACCGGCATTCCCCCACACAATGCTGCATTTTTCCTCAAGGTTAAGATTCTGTTACTTTTTTCTTTATTTGGCGTAACAGTTTGTGCCACCCCTTCCGTGAATTGTGAAATCTTCTATGCTTAGCAGGGGGCCTGACGGCCCGCCATTTTCATTAGCCAAGATGGCTGATGGTTCACCACACTGGGAAATGACCATGAATCAACACACCGATAAAAAACGCCCACAGGGCAAGCAGGATCAGGATGAGCACGACGTTGACAGCCAGGAGAGCGATCGCGGTACTGACATTGAAGTGGATGAGGAGAAGTTGCCGTCCCGCGCGGCCGCGGTGCATGAACAAATCCGCATGGAGGGCGAGAAGGAGCTGGAGCGTGACGGCATGGCGCTGCTGTGGTCCGCGATTGCGGCCGGGCTGTCGATTGGCGCGTCATTGATGGCAAAGGGGATTCTGCACGCCCACCTGCCGGACACCCCGGCGCGCTTCTTTATTGAGAACCTCGGTTACACCTTTGGTTTTATCATCGTCATTATGGCGCGCCAGCAGTTGTTCACCGAGAACACCGTGACCGCCGTGCTGCCTATTATGCATAAACCCACGCTGAAAAATTTTGGCCTGCTGTTCCGGCTGTGGGGCTGGGTGCTGCTCGGCAACGTGATTGGCGCAGCCTGTGCCGCCCTCGCCTTCCTTTATATGCCGATTTTCGATGAGTCCGTCCGCCACGCTTTTGTCAGCATCAGCGAGAAGATCATGGAAAACACGCCGACGGAGATGTTCGCCAACGGCATTATCTCCGGCTGGCTTATCGCGACGATGGTCTGGATGTTCCCGTCCGCCGGCGCCGCCAAACTCTGGGTGATTGTGCTGATGACTTACCTGGTGGGCATCGGAGACCTGACGCACATCGTGGTGGGGTCGGTTGAGATCCTCTACCTGGTGTTTGCCGGGGTTATCCCGTGGCAGGAGTTTATTTACCCGTTCGCCCTGCCGACGCTGGCCGGCAATATCATTGGCGGCACCTTTATCTTCGCGCTGATAAGCCACGCGCAGATCCGCAATGACATGAGCAACGAAGCCAAAGCGCGGCTGGAAGCCGAACAGAAAAAGGCGCGCAAAGCAGAGGAAAAGGAGCAGGAGAGCCGTTAAGGCGCGGCCGTCACGCCACGGATTGGCGAGGGAATAGGCAAACGGTCAGCCGGGCGCTTATTCTCAGAGCAAAAATGGGTATAATGCCCGGCGGACGGCACCACGCCGTCCGGTTGTCCCCTTAGTTAAATGGATATAACGAGCCCCTCCTAAGGGCTAGTTGCAGGTTCGATTCCTGCAGGGGACACCATGTAACAGTTCGCCACCCTCCGTAGCAGTTCGCAAATCCTCAGTAAAACCCATATCTAGCACTAATAGTCGTTCGCTGTGGTTCGTGACAGCCGCTATCTTGTCTGGGTAAATACTGGGTAATTATTTTTACCCAAAGAAATTTTACCCAATGCTCACGATAAAACAGATTGAGGCCGCAAAGCCTAAGGAAAAGCCCTACCGCCTGCTGGATAGCAACGGCCTCTATTTATATGTGCCGGCATCAGGTAAGAAGCATCTATATCATCTTTTGCCTTTATGGGAGGAAATGATAGAAGAAGTCCCTCAGTGAGAATGCTGTGCTCCTGGTTATCCGGCAGATTGGCTATGAAGGGTTAGCCGGTCATAGTTTCAGGCACCAGTTCAGCATATCCTGAATGAGCATGGATGGCCGCACGATGCCATTGAGCGCCAGCTGGCGCACGTAGACAGGAACAACATCTGCGGCATCTACAATCACGCCCAGTATATGGAGAAACGGCGGGAGATGGTGCGGTGGTGGGCTGACTATATAGAATAGACGGGAAGACTACCTGACCGCGCTCACACGCCAAAACATGCAAAGGCTTGGTAAAGGTCACAAACCTTTGCGTGTCTCAAAGCTGCCCCATCGCGTCAATGCACCAACCACGGTTTGGGTTGCATGAATTGAAGTTGCGAGCATCAAATTTAGCTAAGCATGATTTGCAGTTTATCAATGATTGAGCTTGCATCTTTGTTATTCTTATCGTAGCTAATTACTTTTTTTGCGTAATCCTCGGCTAAGGATTTATCACCTGACTTTAAATAATGGTGAGACAAGGCCAATAATGCGCGAGTATGCTTATCATCAGCTCTGACACTTTCTTTATAATGATGTAGGGCCTTGTCATTATTCCCTGTGACCGCTGATAATATTGCGATGTGAAAATGCGCATGTGCTAAGTCTGGATTCAAGCTAACAGCAATTTCTTGTTGTTCAAGTGCCTCTGATTCCTTTTTTATCATAAGAAGTGCTAAGCCGAGCTTGTGCCTGGTTAATGCGTGGTTAGGGAATATTTTTACAGCTTTTTCAAGATTTGAAACAGCTTCAGCTGGTTTGTTATCTAACATCATCAGGTGTCCATGATAGAGATATGACCCATGAGATGATGATTTGCTTATATCAGACGCACAATCAACATCAAAACTACCTGTAGTCTCATAATTTTTAATTAACTTTGTAAGGTCAAATTTCTTTCCTAAGAACGTCGATACAGCATGAGGTGCGTTACTTAATGATATTAAATTAACATTTTCTAAGCCATGAACCAGAGATGCCTGGAAAATATCATTTATGTCATTGTCACCATATACATGAGTGATTTCTAACTCAGAAGAAGCAATAAGGCTTCGTAAATCCGCATACCAAAGATTCTTAGGCTTTTTAGACAGATTTTTACTTCTGGTTTCCCTTATATATAAGAGGAATTCACCACCAAAAGAAAGGCATCTAAATTTTACAGCCGGCATTCTAGGCTTGAGGATCGTGCCATACAGCATCGCTGCATATGCCCCCATTGATGGACCAACTAAAATCACCTCTTCTGCTTTCAGAGACTCCAGCATAGACAGGAGAAAGCTTGCGCTACTTGTTACGCTGCCACCCATCCCTGGGATGCCATGCACATACCAACCGTTATTTTCTTCATTGATGAAAATTTTAGTACCATCCATTCGGTTCATGACCTTCCAAAACATGAACTTTCCTTTATCGATGTCTACTGAAGAAAAGATTATATAGACTCGCTTGGATGTATCGCTCGGGACGACACAACAGTATGGGTTTTCATCATTCAGGATTGACATTTTTTTTCCATAAAAGTTAAAAATCACTCTACCTGTTATCGGCAGAGTAGCCAAATTCTGCAATACAACAATATTGATTGGCAATCCCTTGCCTTTGAATTCACTTCTCTTCCAGAGATTTTAATCTTGCCTCGATATCATCAAGTCTTTTCCAGCATGACTGGATCGCATTCACAACCGGTGGAATGAACTCATCATAGCCAAGCGAGTAAACGTCATCTCCGCCATTTACGGAGTGATGCTGAAGTCCGCCGAAATCTTCAATGCCGAGTTTCTCGAGCAGGGCCTGCACCTCTTGAGCAATAAACCACTGATGCTCACGGGTGCGCTTTTTGGTTTCTTTCTTATATGCCTCTTCATTGAAAGTCACCGTGCGCTTAATGATGGGCTGCTTGTTCTCATCAAGCTCGCCTGTTTCTTCCTCAACCACTTCATAGTAATCATCGCGCAGGTTCCATTTACCCTGTACCGCCCGCAATCCCATGATGAAATCAATGCCAAGTTTGGTGTTCTCGACATCAGTTTTATCACGGCTATCAGATCGGTTCTGCACAGTCCCGTACACATATGTGGTTGTGGCCGAGTTACCCAGCTGAACCTGGTTGCTATCTGACACCCTGGCGTCATTACCTACTGTTGTCGTATTGGTAAGAACGGCTGTGGGGGAGCCAGTTTGAGTAAGCCTGCCGGAGTTGTTGCCTATTGCAGTATTGTTTGCTCCACTGGTATTTGTGACTAACGCCCCAGAGCCCACAGCAACATTTCCGGTTCCTGTGGTGGTAGCCAGCAAAGCCTGCTGCCCGATGCCAACATTATTTGTTCCCGTTGAATTCAACAGAGCTTTCCAGCCGACGGCTACTGTGAAGTCACCAAGTGTGGCAGAATTACCACATGCTCCAAATCCTGCGATAACGGCTCTCTGAACCCTTGTGGCTGTAGTTGCCGCTCCCGCACCTAATACTACACTTTCTGAACCAGCCAGATTATTTCGGCCAGAGAACATGCCAATAAAGGTATTATCGTGCCCAATACCTGCCCCTGGCGAAGTTGCACCGCCTAAACAATTCCCTGCACGGTATCCAACCATTGTGTTGTTTGAACCAATCGCAAAATCTCCAGCGAAAGCGCCTACATACACACTATTGGATTGTGAGTTATCCCCGGGGTTTCCATTTGCCCGATAACCTACCGCAACGGTATACGTTGTAGCCGATGCCTCGGCCATTGCTTCAAACCCAACGCCAACGTTATATCTTCCACCGGTAATTTTCTCTCCCGCACTCATACCAAAGAAGCTGTTATAACTGCCTGTAGTGAGCCATTCTCCAGCAACAGCGCCAACTGCGGTGTTTCCTTCTCCAGAGCTCCGGTAAAGCGCAAGGAAACCAACAGCAGTATTGTTATTTCCCGATTGATTAGACATCAAAGCTTTTGAGCCCAACGCAGTGTTGTTGACCCCACTTTGCATATCCATTAATGCCCGAGCCCCAAAAGAGGTATTATCATATCCAGTAGGGGCAGTTGAGGGGTTAGGTAATTGGGGGGTTAACTTAGAGCCGCCACCTCCATTGCCTATAATGTTATAAGAGCGTATCTGCTCAGCAGTGCCCCCAAGCTTGATATACCCATTTTTGATATTAATCACTACGCTTACGCTGGTTGTGCTTCCAGGCGCTTCAATAGTTCTTTGATCTATCCAGGTGAATATCTGGGGAACGCTATCGTAAGTGACCGACACATCTGACTGAGAGTCAAAGTTGTAAAATAAAGTATACCTTTCAGCGATATCAACGCTTCCTGAGCTGCCGCCTTTCCGCCACCACTCAGCATTATCAAATCGTAAAACACCGGGTCCGTAATAACTCTTTGCGTAGCCGAGAATCATCGGCGTTGATAAACGGTAGGTCCCTGCCGGGACGTATATCACATCAGCCGCCGCTTCTGCTGCTGAGAAATACGCATCACATAAGTTTGCTCCGGTAGAAACTGAAGGCGGGATAAAGTCAGCGACCGAAACAAAATCTTTGTTTTTGTCATGTTGGCTTCTGGCGACTGAACCGGTAAACGGCTGTTTAACCCCAATAAGATAGTCACCCAGCCCGTCTTTGCTGCTAGCCAACTGCTGACGAAGCTGATCGGGGTCGTAACGCAACACGTTCGGGAAGTAAAACTGCTGTACCCCGAAGAGGTCATATACAGCCATTGAGTGGCCTTCAACCGTGACGATTTTCGCTACCTGGCCGTTATATACCGGGAAGCCGCCAAGGTTGATTAAAATAGGCTGTGGGATCGGGATGTGACTGCCATCCTCATTCTCCACGTAAGCCTGAATTCGGTTAGCGGCAATAGTCGGGTCGGTATCAATCTTGCCAAGGTAAATGCGACCGCCGGCAAGCGCCTTAAATGCTCGCGCCGCGGTAAAAAGTTGTGACGGCATAGATACAACAACATTTGGCGTGATATCGGCCATTGGTTCTCTCCTGAGGCCAACCCCAGAGGCAGAAGGAAGCACACTGCCGCTCACCGCTGTGAGGGCTATGTTCTTGAAGAATGTCCTTCTTTGCATGTCTGTACTCCATCGCACTTAAAGGATGAATGAGACACGGTTTATCTGGGGATTGGAAGAATTATGATTGTGGGGGTGATCGAACGGCGAGGTTCGTGAAATGCTTAAGCACGAGAACCATGTATAAAAAAACCCAAGCTATTCCAGGGCTAGCGTTAAGGTAACTCGAAGGAATAATGGTTTTCTACACTATCGAAGGCTTATGTTTTTATTGTACTTTATGAACATAGGCGTAGCCGTAGGGATGCGAGCGGATTTTTTATATGACGCCTGGCTGCAGCGCAAGGATAGGAATTAATCAGATGAGCCTGGTGCAATGATTGTGAGAGCGCGATTCATGGAGTCCATATTCCTTTCAAAGGCTGTTGTCCCTGCCCCACCCGTACCTCCCACACATCTTCTGCCACGCCCCAGCCCCCGATATTCAATAGCTCGTCTCCCCGCACCTATGGTACAAAATACCCTTCTTTTTGTGTGCCGGGCGCCGGACACGCTGGCTGCGCTTTTCCCGGTTGCTCACTTTCAGGGACACGCTATGGGCTACTCCATCGACATCATCTCTTGTATCACTGACCGCTTCGTGGAACTTACCGCCACCGAAAAACGTATCGCGCAATTTATCCTCGATGACGTGCAGACTGCCGCGGCGCTGCCGATTGCGGAAATGGCGCGCCTGACAGAGACCAGCCAGGCGTCGATTACCCGCTTTGCCCGCGCCATCGGCTGCAAAGATGTGCGCGAGCTGAAGGTCAAGCTGGCGCAGTCGCTCGCCGTAGGGCAGCGTTTTATCATTGATGTGCCGGATCTGGAGGGCGTGCAGGGGATTTACGGCGCGATCATCAACGTGCTGGACATCAACCGCCGGGCGCTGAACCCGGACGCGCTGAAAAAAGCAGTGGGCTGGCTGAGCGGGGCGCGGCAAATTCTGGCCTTCGGCATGGGCGGCGGCTCCACGGTCTGCGCGCAGGAGTTGCAGTTCCGGCTGTTCCGCCTCGGCCTGCCGGTGGTGAGCCAGAGCGATGGGCTGCTGGTGCGGATGATGGCGGCATCGGTCGCGCCCAATGATGTGGCGATCGCGCTGTCGCTGGGCGGTTTTACGCCGGACGTGGTGGAGAGCGCCGCCATCGCCAGACAGTACGGCGCAAAAGTGATCGCCATTACCCCGGACGGGACGCCGCTGGCGCAGCAGGCGGATCTGGTGCTGCCGCTGATGGTGCGCGAAAACGACTACATCTTTAAGCCGAGCACGTCGCGCTACGCCATGCTGGCGATGGTAGATGTGCTGGCCACCGAGCTGGCGATGGCCAACAAAAGCCAGGCGAAAGACCGGTTACGGCGGATTAAGCTGGCGCTGGACAGCCACCGCGGCGGCGCAGACCGCCAGCCGCTGGGGGACTAATCCGGCACCACGGGGTGGCCCAGCGCCGCCATAAACCGTCGCGCCTGCCGCCGGGTGACCTCAACGCCCTGCCCGGCGCGGTACAACTCACTGCCCAACCCGGCCCCCCGGCAGCCTGCGTTCAGGTAATCCCGTAGGTTCTCCGGCGTCACGCCGCCCACCGCCAGCACCGGGACAGCCGGCGGCAGCACGGCTCTCAGGGCGGAAATATAGGCCGGCCCAAACGCCGAGGCAGGGAAAATTTTCAGCCACTGCGCGCCCGCCTCCAGCGCGGCAAAGGCTTCCGTCACCGTGGCGCACCCGGCGCACACCCGCATCCCCTGCGCGGCGGCGCGGCGGATCACCGGCGGATGGGTATTGGGCGTGACGACCAGCGTCGCCCCGGCCTGTGCCAGCACCTCCACCTGATCCACGTTCAGCACCGTCCCGCCGCCGATCACAGCCCGGTCGCCAAAGCGGCGGACCATCTGCGGGATGCTGCGCTGCCAGTCTGGTGAGTTGAGCGGGATCTCCAGGTAGCGGAAGCCCTCGTCTATCAGCGCGCCGAGGTGGCCTTCGGCCTCAGCGGGTGTAATGCCGCGTAAAATGGCGACTAACGGGTTAGCATCGTGCATCAAGAAGGCTCCTTATCCCTTGCAGAAAGGCGCGGTCGCCGCAGAGGCTACGGGTATCCACCCCGGCGCAGGCGAACGCCTGCTGATAGCGGCAGCACAGCGCCGCGCTGCCCACCAGCGTGATAGTGTGTAGCGGGCGTGCGGCGAGCATGGCGCGGACTTCCGCGCCAATCAGCACCCCGGAGAGCGCCTCGCCTACTGAGGCTGCAGGCAACCCGCCCAGCACGCGCGCCGCCCGGTGCCGGAACAGTTCACTGACCAGCGACGGGGCAGCCAGACCGCGTTCCAGCCCCTGGCAAAACCGGGCGTTGTCCTCCACCTGCGCCGGCAGCCCGTTGCCGATCAGCGAGTGCGTCATCAGCAGGTGGTGAAGCTCACCGGTCATGGCGGTGGAGAAGCCGGTGACGCCGCCGTCCTCCACCTGTACCCATTTGCTGTGGGTGCCCGGCATCACGTAACAGCCCGCCGGGGCCAGTTGCGTCGCGCCCAGCAGTTGCGTCTCCTCACCGCGCATCACTTCTTCGCGCCCGGCCCTCAGCCCCGGCACAATCCAGACGTTGTCCGCCACCTCGCACAGCCGGGCGGCCAATGCCCGTAGCGGCACCGGGCACGGCAGGTAAGGCACCGGCTGCCAGCCCGCGTCACTGCCGATCATCCCGGCCATCAGCACCGGCGTGGCCGCGCTTTCACGCCACGGCGCGATGTGTTGCTCAAAGACTTCGCGGGGGGAGAGGCCGTTCAGGCGGCTGATGCCCAGCGGGAGGGCCAGCGTTTTATCGCCCTGCCACGCCCGCAACTGACTGGAGCCCCAGTCAACCGCTATCACGTTGTCACTCATTGGCGGCCCCCTGTGGCGCACTGGCCGGGTGAACCGGCACGGCCTGCGGCCGGCTTTCCCGTTCGCGGGTGATCATCGCCAGCGCCTCCTCGCGGCTCATGGTGTTCGCCGGGGTCACCAGCGTGACCACCACGGCGCACGCCAGGCTCGCCAGCACCGACGGGATGCACGGGTTGCCCCAGGTCGCCATCCAGCCGCTGTTGGCCAGCATCAGCAGGGCGGTGCCTGCCCCACCCGCCAGCGCGGCCAGCGCGCCCTGCCAGTTAAAGCGCGTCCAGAAACGGCCGAGCAGGGAGCAGATGAACATGCCGGACATGATCATGGAGATCATTTTGGTGATGTAGCCGATGATGTCGTCAGAGGTCAGCGCGAACAGCAGCGCCAGGCCAATCACCAGCACCAGGAACAGGCGCGACAGGCGGATGGCCCGCTCCGGCGCGGGCATATGGCCGGTGATCAGGGTATAGAGGTCGCGCAGCATAATAGAAACCGCCGCGATGGCGTCTGAGCTGCCGGAGGACATGTTGGCCGACATCCCGGCGATCAGCACCGCCATCGCCAGCACCGGCGGCAAGACCTGGGTCGCGAACAGGAAGGCGAAGCCGCTGTTCTCCAACGCAGGGTTCATGGTGTAGGCGGCCATGCCGATGATCGCCGGCAGGAACGAGAAGCCGAGGTACAGCATGCCGGTGATGATAAAGGATTTACGCAGGGTGGAGACGGACTTCGCCGAATAGATGCGCTGGCGGTATGAGGGGGTCGCCAGCACGCCGACGCCGATCACCACCGCCAGGGAGAGCGCAGGCAGGACGCCGAGTTTGTCGACGGCAAACAGGCTTTGTGCCGCCGGGTCCACCGCCTGCCGGATGGGCTGCCAGCCGCCGACGTGATCCACCGCCAGCCACGCCATGAGAATAAACCCGATAAACAGCACCAGTGACTGCACGGTATCAATCCAGACTACCGCGGAATACCCGCCAATACCGACATAAACAATAAAGGCCGCGGCAATGATTATTTTTGCCGTCGTAATATCGATGCCGCTCGCCCAGGCCAGATATAATCCGCCCCCTAAAATATGCGCGCCGAGCCAGCCAATTGACGCGATAAAAATTAATATCGCCACGCTGTTTTTCACGATTTTACTGCCGCCGGTATAATACGATATTTCTTCGCTCATGGTCATAAAACGCAAATTACGCACCGGGGCAAATAACCAGGCCACCAGCAGAATACCCACCGCGCCGCCCAGGCCGTACAGCATCCCAGCCCAGCCGTTGAGGTAGCCAAACCCCACGGCACCAACGCTTGAGCCGGTGCCGACCATCGTGCCGACGGTGGAGCCGAGCGTCAGGAATAACGGCAGGGAACGCCCGCCCAATAAAAAGTCATCACCGTTTTTTTGCTGCCGTGATACATACCAGCCGAGAAAACTCATCGCGCAGGCATAAAGGCCAAACCAAATAAGGAAAGAGAGATTATTCATGGCTCACATCCAGACTTTACGTTAAGGCTCACATTAATGGCTCGCCCTGAAAAAAAGCACAGGAAACCCGTTGGCCTGTAAAAACAGGCCGGCATCATCTTTAATTATTTTCGCCCTCTCCCGGCGGGAGAGGGTGCCTTACAGAAACGTCAGCCCCGGTCAGCCCGGTAGCAGGTCACATCCACTTCCACTTTGCAGTCCACCACCAGATCCGCCACGCAGCAGACGCGGGCCGGTGGGTGCTCGCCGAAAAATTCACGGAAGACTTTATTAAACGAGGCGAAATAGCGGGCATCCGTCAGGTACACCTTCACGTGCACCACGTCCGCCAGGGTGTAACCGGCGTCGGCCATGATGTCCACGCAGTTCTGAATCGCCAGGCGGGACTGCTCAATAATGCCGCCCTCCACCACTTCGCCCTCTTTCATCGGCGTTTGCCCGGAGACGTAAAGCCACCCCGCCGCCTCAACGGCTTTAGCGAACGGCAGCGCCTGCCCGCCGGTGCCGGTGCTGCCACCGACGCCATAACGTTTAATGCTCATGTATGCTCCTTATTGCCTTTTCCCGGCGCAGAAAACGCCCTGCGCGCCCTGTTACCTGTTGGCTCTGACCATAACTCATTACCCCGTTCACCATCACGGCCTCAATGCCCGCCGCAGGCTGTTTCGGATCACTGAAACTGGCCACATCGCGTACCGTGGCCGGGTCAAACAGCACCAGATCGGCATAATAACCGCGCTTCACCAGCCCGCGTTCAGGCAGGCGGAAACGGGCCGCCGACAGCCCGGTCATTTTGTGGACGGCAACCGTGAGCGGGAACAGCTTTTCGTCCCGGCTGTAGTGGCCCAGCACACGCGGGAACGCCCCCCACAGGCGCGGGTGCGGCATCGGGTCGTTCGGCAGGCCGTCAGAGCCTATCATCGTCACCGGGTAGCGCAGCACACGCCGCACGTCCTGCTCGTCCATGTTGTAGTAAATGGCCCCGGCGGGCATCAGCGCCGCGGCGGCCTCATGCAGTGACACTGACCAGCGCGCCGCGATCTGCTTAAGCATCTGCCCTGCCACTTCCGGATGCGGCTCCGACCAGGTGATGACGATGTCGAAGTCGTCGGTGACTTGTTTCATGTCCAGCGTGGAGGAGCTGGCAGAATAGGGATAGCAGTCACAGGCGACGTCCTGCTGCGCCCGCACGCGGTCGAACAGCGCCAGGGTCTCCACGGTACGGCCCCAGTTTTTCGCCCCGGCGCATTTATGGTGCGAGACCACCACCGGCACCCGGCTGTGGCGGCCGATGCGGAACGCCTCGTCCAGCGCCTCCAGGATAGGCTCAAATTCTGAACGCAGATGGGTGGTATACAGGCCCTCTTCCGCGGTCAGTGCCTCAGCCAGCGCCATCACTTCCTCGGTGGTGGACTGGAACGCGCTGGCGTAGGCCAGGCCGGTGCTCAGCCCCAGCGCGCCCTGGCGCAGCGCCTGTTTCAGTTCGGCGCACATTGCCGCAATCTCCTCCACGGTCGCTGCGCGGAACAGCGACGCCATCTGGTTGTTGCGCAGCGTGGTGTGGCCGACCAGCGTGCCCACGTTTATTGCCGGGCGCGCCTGCGCCACCGCCTGCGCGTAGGCCTCCACCGTGGGGTAGGCAAACTGGGGCGCGTCGCCGAGCAGGTTCATCGGGTCCGGCACCTCGCCTTTTATCGTCGCGCACGCCGCGCTGATGCCGCAGTTGCCGACGATCACCGTGGTCACGCCCTGGCTGATCTTGGGTAAATAGTCGGGCATCCGGATAATGTTGATGTCGTCATGGGTGTGGACGTCGATAAATCCCGGTGCCAGCACGCGCCCGCGGCCCTCGATCTCGTGCACGGCCCCGCCTGCGACAGAGGGCGCAATCTCAGCGATGCGATCGCCCTGCACTGCCACATCCGCCCGGTATTCCGCGCCGCCGGAGCCATCAATGACCGTGACATTCCTGAACAGATAGTCGAACTTCATGTGTTCCTTACCCCCTTTATAGCCTGCGCTGAAGTTAACCATTTACAATGGGTGAAAACAGTGGAAAATTACGCAAAATGCTGACGAATTACTGATACTTTTATTCATTAAACGCCATGCCATCACTATTTATTTAATAATTACAAAAAGTTAAAAAAGATACCCACCCTGAAAGAAAGTACCCACCCGGAGGAAGTGTGTTATGAAATATCAGGAAGAGCCTCTCGTTTCCCACAAGTCTGCCCTTATCACCACCCCGGCCAATGTGCTGCGGGAAGAGGTGTGCCTGCCTGCGGCACTGATTAAGAAAACCGCGCTGGAAAACAATATTCAGTGGATGCAACGTTACGCCGACGCGCGCGGCGTCTCCCTGGCACCGCACGGCAAAACCACCATGACACCGTGGATTTTTCAGCAACAGCAACGCGCCGGCGCCTGGGCGATCGGCGTCGGCACGGCGTGGCAGGCCAGCGTGGCGATGCAGAGCGGCATTTCGCGCGTGCTGATGGTGAACCAGCTGCTGGGCAAGGCGAACATGACGCTGATCTCGCAACTGAAAGCCCGTTACCCGGCGGTGGATTTCCTCTGCTGTGTCGACAGCGCGGCCAACGCACGCACCCTCTCCGCGTTTTTCGCCGCACAACACCAGACGCTGGACGTGCTGATTGAGCTGGGCGTGCCGGGCGGCCGCTGCGGTTGCCGTTCCGCCGATGAGGCGCTGGAACTGGCAGAGACGCTGGCTGCCCTGCCGGGCCTGCGGCTGCGCGGGCTGGAGCTCTACGAAGGCGTGGTGCACGGTGAACAGGCGCAGCCGAAGGTGGAAGCGCTGTTGCGTGACGCCGCCGCGCTGGCCTGCCGGCTCGCGCCCTATGCCGACGGGGAGTTCCTGCTCACCGGCGCGGGGTCGGTGTGGTATGACGTGGTGTGCAACGTCTGGCTGGAGGCGGAGAAACCGGCCAATTGCCGCATCGCCATCCGCCCCGGCTGCTACATCACCCATGACGGCGGCATTTACCAGGACGCACAGGACGCGCTGATGGCGCGGGACAACGTCGCCTGCGATCTGGGCGGCAGTTTAACCTCGGCCATGGAGCTGGCAGCGCTGGTGCAATCCGTGCCGGAAGCGGGCCGGGCCATCGCTAATTTCGGCAAGCGTGACAGCGCATTTGATGCCGGGCTGCCGCAGCCGATCGCGCATTACCGCCGGGGCGTCGCGCTGCCGCACCCGGCGCTGACGATGGAAACCACCGGCATGATGGACCAGCACGCCATGCTGACCCTGAAGCCGGGCGCGGAGGTGCAGGTGGGCGATATCCTGCTGTTTTGCACCTCGCACCCGTGCCTGACGTTCGATAAATGGAAAACGCTGCTGCTGGTGGATGACGAGTACAACGTGCTGGAAGAGCTGGACACTGCGTTCTGATCCGCCCTCCCCGCGCCTGGCCGGGCGCGGGCTTTGCAGGCGGCGGGGTTGACAGGCGAGAGAGCGTCAGCGCGTCGCCTGCGCCACCTCCCTGGCTTTTTCTTCCTGCTGGCGGCGTTCGGTTTCCAGCATCTTTTTCTCGTAGACCTTAAAGAACGGGTAGTAGATGGCGAGCGAGATAAAGAAGCAGATAAACACCAGCCCGCAGGCGATCAGGTTCCAGTTGGTGGTGATCAGCGCCCCGAGCGGGGCCGGGACGGTAAACGGCGGCTTCACCATCATGCGCGGGATTAACCCGCTGACGGTAAACAGGTACACCACCAGCGTGTTGGCCATCGGCGCCAGGACAAACGGGATCGCCAGCAGCGGGTTCATCACAATCGGCGCACCGAAAATCATCGGCTCATTGATGTTAAACAGCCCAGGGATAAACGACAGTTTCCCCAGTTGTTTCAGGTACACCACCCTGGAACGGATGAACAGCACCACCAGCGCCAGCGTTGAGCCGGTGCCCCCCATCTGCGCATACCACTGGAAAAATTGCTCGGTGAAAATGTTGGGCAGCTCATAGGCGCTGACGCCGGACTGGAACAGCTCCATGTTCTGCATAATCGCCTGATCCCAGAGCGGGCGGATCAGCGGCCCCATCACCGCATGGCCATGAATGCCCAGTACCCAGAACAGGTCGATCATGAACTGCGTCACCATGCCGCCAAACAGGTTGGTGCCGGTCATAAAGCCTTTCAGCGGCATGATGAGGGTGCTTATCAGCGCATTGATATCGATATTCAGGAAATGCCGCGGGATCCAGAACACCAGCACCACCGCCAGTGTCGGGAACAGCGCGGAAAACGAGCTTGCCACCACCGGCGGCACCCCGGCCGGCATGGTGATGTCGATATTGCGCGTCTTGATAAAGCGGAAAATCTCAATCGCCACCAGCGAGGAGATGATGGCCCCGAACAGCCCCTGCGAGCTGAGCGACGTCAGCGGGATATAACGCCCGGCCACCGCCTCCCCCGTCACCGTCACGCCCTGGGTAATGTTCACCGGCACCACCATCAGGAGGGTTGCCAGCATCGCCAGCAGGCCGCTGGTCATCTCATTGAGCTTATAACTTTTGCCGAGGAAAGAGCCGATGGTAAACGCGGCATAGAGCGACATCAGCCCGACGGTGAAACGAAACGGGACGTCGAGGATATCGCGCCAGGGCGCAATAAAGGCCATATAGCCTTTAATCGGGATATTCAGCAAAATCACAAAAAATGACCCGACAATCGTGAGCGGTAAAATAGAGATAAGCCCATTGCGGACCGCCTGCATATGGCGCTGGTTGCCGATGGCATTGGCCACCGGCAATAATTTTTCCACCAGTGTTTCAAAGCCCGGCATGGTCGTTCTCCTCAAAGCCATTATTTTCAATCACGCGGCGGAACCAGCGGCCGGATTTTTTCAGTGAACGTTGTTGGGTCGCGAGGTCAAGACGATAAAAGCCGTACCGGTTTTTATAGGCGTTCTGCCACGACCAGCAATCAATAAATGTCCACATGTGGTAACCCAGACACCGGCTGCCGTCGGCTATGGCGTGATGCAGCCAGGCTAAATGCTCCTGTAAAAACACAATCCGGTAATCATCCTGCACTTCGCCCTCGACCATAAACTGCTCTTCGTCCATGATGCCGATGCCATTTTCCGACACGAACCAGGGGATATTGCCGTAACGGTTTTTAATCAGCATGGCGATGTCATAAATCGCGGGCGGATATATTTCGATACCGCGTGAGGTATTCATCCGGCGGCCCGGCATCACATACTCTTCAAAGAAATACTCCGGCAAAAAACCCTCGGATGCGTCAAAGGGAGTCTCACGCGCTTTGACCCGCCGCGGGCGGTAATAATTAATGCCGAGCAGGTCAATCTGCGTCGCCGCCAGTAATTCGGTGTCGCCCGGTAACACGTCAGGCAGTTGGTGATGTTCTTTCAGTAAGGCGATAAGTTCCGCCGGGTAGCGGCCGCACAATATCGGCTCATTGATGCTGCGGGTGTAAAACAGGTCGGCCATCGCCGCCGCCTGGGTGTCTTCCGGGCTGTCACTGCGGGGATACACCGGGATCACATCCATAATGATGCCGATTTTCCCCGGCAGCGCCCGTTTGCGCCAGGCGGCAACCGCTTTGCAGTGCGCCATCACGATATGGTGCAGCACCTGGGCGGCGCGGCGGAAATCGCTGACGTAAGGGTAATGGCGCGGGTGCAGGTAGCCCGCCTCTGCCGGAATAAGGGGCTCATTAAAGGTAAACCAGTAGCGCACGCGGTCGCCGAACAATTGATAGCATCTATCGGCATACCGCGCGAAGGCGTCCACCACGTCGCGATGTTCAAAGCCGCCTTTTTCCTGGAGCGCCATCGGCATATCGAAATGGTAGAGATTAATAAAAGGCTCAATGCCCTGGGCAAGCAATTCATCAATGACATTATTATAAAATTCGACTGCCTTCGGGTTAATCTCGCCGTCGCCGTCCGGAATTAAACGTGACCAGGAGATCGAGGTGCGAAAAGAGTTCAGGCCAAGGGCTTTGGCACGCTGAATATCCTCCCGCCAGTGACGGTAAAACGTGGAGGTATTCTCCGTGGTGACGCCCTGATAAAAGCGGTCATTAAAATGGTGCGAGGCGTAATCCCAGATATTGTCGCCTTTGCCGTCGCCGGGGAGCCGGCCTTCGGATTGCGTGGCGCTGGTCGCCGTGCCCCACCAGAATGTCTCAGGAAAGCGGTATTTCATCGGCTGCCCTTATTGTGTGGTGTTTCATTTCCCCTGGCCGGCTGATAACCGCGCAGCCCAACATAAAGTGATCTTTTTCGTTACGTTTCTCTTAATACAAAGAGACCGGCGTCAGGGATCACGCCGGAATAAGGCCGTGATGCCGGGATCGGCAACGCGCGGAATACGCTATTCTGGGTAGCGGCTAATAAAACAACAAGAGAGGGGGAACACAGAATGGCGGTGAATACCTGATACTTTTAGGGGATTTCCGGCGTAAATAATCCGGCGTGATTTAAAAACAGCGGGATAGGGGTGTTACTCCCCTGCCGCCACTCACCGGAAAGCCTGCGGCGGGTGTGGCCTGGATCAATAATTCCCTGAACCTTAACCCTGCGTTTTACGTGCGTAATTATCACCCTGCTTTAGCATTTAGGGCGGTTCTGCCCTGCCTGCCCATTAAATATGTTTGCCGCGCTAAAGAATTGCCGACGCCGGCCGATTTGTTGTCTGCCCTTTTCCCTGATAACCGACTCAATACACGTTTAACGCGTGGGTAAATGAATCATGCTAAAGAATTTCAGTATTCGTCAAAAATTTATCGCTGCCTTTGGTGCCGTGGTAGCGGTTCTTATCATTATCTGCGCATCGTTTTATATGAACTTCTCCCGGATTGTCAGTGCCAATGACTGGAACGTCCACACTTACCAGGTGATCGACGAAAGCCGTGCGCTGGTGGAAAGCCTGGTCAATATGGAAACCGGCTTGCGGGGCTTTGCACTCAGCGGCGATGACGCCATGTTGCAGCCTTACACCACGGGCCAGGCGGCGTTTATCGAACACCTCAATAAAGCGAAAGCGTTAACCCCAGACAACCCGGCCCAGCAGGATCGCCTGGATCAGTTGCTGAAACAGCAACAGCAGTGGACCACCTCTTTCGCCCAGGTATTGCTGGATAACCGCCGTGCGCAGACGACCGGCGCGATGACGCCGGAGGCCTTCCTCGCGGCTTTCCGCGCCAACACCGGCAAAGCGCAGATGGACAGCATGCGCGCGGTGATTATGGAGGTTTCAGGTGAGGAGCAGTCGC
Organism: Chimaeribacter arupi; assembly: GCF_002858805.1. GTDB lineage: Bacteria > Pseudomonadota > Gammaproteobacteria > Enterobacterales > Enterobacteriaceae > Chimaeribacter > Chimaeribacter arupi. The sequence goes on along the minus strand of NZ_PJZI01000015.1, from coordinate 23,312 downwards.
TGCTTGGCGCACGCCAGATTGCCGTGCAATCCACCCGCACACACACCACCCTGACCCTGGCGTTTGGCGCACTGTTTGGGCTGGGCATCGCGATCACGCTGGGTTACCTGCTGGCCCGCTCCATCACCGCCCCGCTGCACCGGGCCGTGGCTGCGGCGCAAGCCATCGCCAAAGGGGATCTGACCTCGGTACTGGTGGCGGACTCCCGCGATGAAACCGGGATGTTGCTGGATGCCCTGGCCACAATGCAGTCGCAACTGATCCGCGTGGTGTCTGATATCCAGACGGCCGCCTCCATGATTGATAATGCCGCCAAAGAGGTCTCCAGCGGCAATACTGACCTCTCCAGCCGTACCGAACAGCAGGCGGCCTCGCTTGAGGAGACGTCAGCCAGCATGGAACAGCTCACTGCCACGGTGCGCCAGAACACTGCCAACGCCCAACATGCCAGCTCACTGGCCACCGATGCCTCGCAGGTGGCGGTGCGCGGCGGTGATGTGGTGGAACAGGTGGTTACCACCATGTCTGCCATCGCGGAAAGCTCCAGACATGTGGTGGATATTATCGGCACCATCGAAAGCATCGCCTTCCAGACCAATATCCTGGCGCTGAACGCCGCGGTGGAAGCCGCCCGTGCCGGTGAGCAAGGCCGCGGGTTCGCCGTGGTGGCCAGTGAAGTGCGCGCCCTGGCGCAGCGCAGCGCCAACGCCGCCAAAGAGATCAAGCAACTGATCGGTGCCTCGAACACCCGCGTCACCCAGGGTTCCGAGCTGGTGGCGGATGCCGGCGCCACCATGGGCGAAATTGTCAGCGCCATCCGCCGTGTGTCAGACATCATGGCCGAAATCTTTACGGCGTCTGATGAGCAGGCCAACGGCATCGAACATGTCAGCATTGCGGTAGCGCAGATGGATGAAGTCACGCAACAGAACGCCGCTCTGGTTGAGCAGGCGGCTGCGGCGGCGGTGTCACTGGAAGAACAGGCCGACCATCTGGCCAGGACAGTGTCGGTGTTCAAAACCTCCGCTGTCTGATCATGTCACGAAGCCGGCCCGGCACCCATGACCTGGCCGGTTTCCTGATTGATAAAAATCGTTTACGGAAAGGGTTTACAGAACCTGTTGGCGGATGCCGGTGTTCTTTAACGGATAAGTGACGTCAGCAGGTTCTGGCCTTCTGCAAAGCCAACTGGCCGGATAGCGGTTTTCATCACATTTCGCGACGTATTTACTCACTCCGCCCCTTAGGAACCGGTTCCATTACGACTTCACGGCCATCGGTAAATGGCAGGATTATTCTCACTCTGCGCCATTTTTGTTTTTTTGCCGGTTTTATTTATTGATAGATTTATTTGCAGCGATCAATCCGGTAATAAAGCCCTTAATCCGGCGTTTATTTGCGGCTTTAAAAAAATAAGCCTTATGCACTGCACTAAGCGACCTTAAAATAACTGGGGGTAAAGCGTTACCGGACATCCCTGTCACGGTGATGTTTGAAAACAGGAAGGGCCAGAGGGCTATACAAGGCAGGCAGAGCCTTTTGATAACCCTCACGGAGATAAAGGAAATTTCAGAGAAGTGAAAAGAGCAGAAGATATAACCGGAGAAAAGAAAAGGGATTACTGAATACAGGCGATGCGCTATAAACACCCACTTTTTTTACCGATCAGTGCGGCTATTCGACCAGCCAGCTAATACTTTCATCTTTGATAAGATAATGAAACCTATGGATATCCTCTTGATTTACTTGGTGACCGCAGTCACAACACAGATAAACAGGAGATGTACCGGAAACTTCAGATTGGTCCAAAGACTCAAAATCTTCACCTCCACAATGCTGACAGATGAAGTAAAAATTATTCATGTACCTCACTCATAAAAAAGTGTCACGCGGTAATAACTGCAACTGACGTTGCCGCCGGTGACCATAGTGTTGACATTGCTACCCTAATCAGCGACCACACGTTATCAATTTTTTCAGGGTGGTGACCCGGCTATTGATTTTATCGGTGTTGCTGCCTTCATTCGGTACTGCCTCACTGAATTGCTGCCTTTCCATGGTGAAGTGTCGACACTTATTCAAAGCACACCGCAAAATGATAACCGCGGCGGTAATGTTATAAGCGTAAACAGAAACTGGGAATTTTGCCTGCCGGCCATGCCAATGCCGCTTTTTCTTGCAGCGCAAGGATTAAAAAATTTCATCAAGATTTCAGCAAATGCGGTTAAATCTGCCGTAAATCGTCAGGAAATTCTGTTCCTGGGCAGTGCTCCACCACTAAGCCCCCTATTTTATACACAGACATCGCGTTAGTTTTAATTAAAATTCATAATACTTTTAACACCGCGTCACTGCACTTTCAGGGTGAACAGGTTGCATTACAACAAGTAGACGCTTAATCCAAATGTTAAAAGCATTAAACCATCTTATAAATCACTTCTACAATTATATTTTTTCTATATATAAAACTGGGCTTAAGCGGCACTTTAACCACAAAAGGGGGAATGGCACCACAATTTGCTGCCGGGCAGCTAAAGTTTTCCCGGCCGGGGCCGATATCCGGGATATCTGCTCTCAGCGAGGCAACCACTATGATGAGCCGCCGCATAACCTGGCTTGGCATTTTTACCTTTTGTGTTCTGTTCTGGGCATTGGTGTTTTCCCTGTTCTAACCGGGTTACCGGGCAGCCGGGTAAACGCCTGGGGCTGCCCCCACCATTTTTCGCCGCGGCCATCGCAAGGGTTGCTGACGGCATCTGTATTCTGGGGAAAGAGACGTGAAATATTTCGTGATGGGTGTGTCGTTTATGATGGCCGTCTGGCTGGGTGCCTTCACCATGCTGATGCGGTAAGGCCACAGAGACGTTACCCAACAAAAAGGGCGCATTTGCGCCCTTTTTTCTTTGTCCGGTAAGGTTAGCCCGGCAGGTTTAGCCCGCCGCCTCATTGCTGCCGGCGGGCTCGTTGCTTTTGGCAGGGGCCGCCAGCAGGCCATCGGCCCGGAACATCGCTTTGATGCCGCGTACCGCCTGGCGGATGCGGTCCTGGTTTTCAATCAGGGCAAAGCGCACATGGGTATCCCCGTAGTCACCAAAGCCGATGCCGGGCGACACACAGACTTTCGCCTCGGCCAGCAGCTTTTTGGCAAACTCCAGCGAGCCAAGGTGGGCGTAAGCCGCCGGGATTTTCGCCCAGACATACATCGAGGCTTTCGGGTTCTCAACCATCCAGCCCGCCTCATGCAGCCCTTTCACCAGCACATTGCGCCGCTGGCGGTACTGCTCGGCGATGTCACGCACGCACTGCTGATCCCCTTCCAATGCGGCAATCGCCGCCACCTGCAATGGGGTGAAGGTGCCGTAGTCATGGTAGCTTTTGATCCGCGCCAGCGCGCTGACCAGCTCCGGGTTGCCGACCATGAAGCCGATGCGCCAGCCCGCCATGTTGTAGCTTTTGGAGAGCGTGAAGAACTCCACCGCAATCTCTTTCGCGCCCGGCACCTGCATGATGGACGGCGCTTTCCAGCCGTCATAGACGATGTCGGCATAAGCCAGGTCATGCACCACCAGCACGTCATACTGCTTCGCCAGCGCCACCACCCGCTCAAAGAAATCCAGTTCCACGCACTGCGCGGTCGGGTTGGAAGGGAAACCCAGGATCATCATTTTCGGCCGCGGAATCGACTCACGGATCGCCTTCTCCAGCTCACCGAAGAAATCGACGCCCTCGGCCAACGGCACGGAGCGCACCTGCGCCCCGGCGATCACTGCGCCGTAGATATGGATCGGGTAGCTGGGGTTCGGCACCAGCACGGTGTCGCCGTGGTCCAGCGTTGCCAGCATCAGGTGCGCCAGCCCCTCTTTCGAGCCGATGGTCACGATCGCCTCGCTTTCCGGGTCAATCTCCACCTGGTAGCGGTCCGCGTACCAGCGGGAAATGGCCCGGCGCAGGCGCGGGATGCCGCGGGACGTGGAGTAGCCGTGGGTATCCTCACGCTGTGCCACGGTGCAGAGTTTTTCCACAATATGCGGCGGCGTCGGGCCGTCCGGGTTGCCCATGCTGAAGTCGATGATGTCTTCACCACGGCGGCGGGCCGCCATTTTCAGCTCGGCGGTAATGTTGAACACATAGGGAGGGAGACGTTCAATGCGGGTAAAGCGGCGTAATGCACGGGGTTCAGCCATGATGTCCTCAATGTCACGTTAGCGCCCGGACCGTCCGAGCGACGTTGACCGCGTTGCGGTCGAAAGATGACCTTATCGCAGCGGAAAAAGGCTGTCGAGCCGACTGCAACTTATTTTTTACATTTACGTCACTTATCTATAAAAATTTTTTATCGATGTTTTTCCGTCTGCGCCGCGGTAACCCCTTTTACCTGCCGGTAAAAAGCGTCCGTTATCCACGGTTTATCCGCGCCATCAGCCAGTCGCTTTCCCATTCGCCGTCCAGCTGGTAGTTATCCCGTAAGGTGCCTTCCCACTCAAAGCCGCACTTTTCCAGCACCCGGCGTGAGGCGCGGTTGCCTTCGACCACCAGCGCTTTCAACCGGTGGAAGCCGCAACTGTCGAACGCAAAGTCGCACACGGCGGCCAGTGCCTCGCTGGCGTATCCGCGCCCCTGCGCGTCCGGCAGCATCATGAACCCTATTTCAGCCTGGCGGAACGGCTCCCACTCCGGCAGAAAACCGGTCACGCCCAGCGCCGCCCCACTCTCTTTTTCCCGGATCACCAGGCAGAGCCAGTGGTGGCTGGTTTTCTCCCACGCCGGCAGCCGGGCCTCAAACTGGGCGCGGATTGCCGCCTCACTGCGCGGGTCTGCCACAAATGCCATGACACGCGGGTCCTGTTGCAGTTGCAGAAACAGCGGCCAGTCCGCTTCCGTCATGGTCTGTAAGGTAAGCCTTGCGGTGCTCAGGTGCATATCCGACGCCTCCGGGGTGTTATCTTCATACGTAAAAGAGGATGTTTCATTTGAAAGTTAATCCCTTTTCTTTCGCATTAATACAGCCCATAATGATTAACAGTTGTACAACACAAACAAAACAACTTTGCCTGTTACCCCTACCCTGGAGATGCATTATGGCCGCTCTGACCCTTGATAACATTCCCGATGCCATCCGAAAAGTCAAACAGCAGCTCCGCCGCGATCTGCCTGATTATAAAAACGTTTTTCAGGACGTTGAACAGGCGATCCGCCAGCAGGTGACGGCGATCCGCAGTGAGCTGGCACGCGGTGAAAACCCGGTGCCGCAACTGGACGCCGAAGATATTTTGCAGGGCCGCGTGAGCGAGCAGCAGAAAGCGCTGATCCGCCAGCGCGGTGCCTGTGCCATCCGCGGGGTGTTCCCACGGGAAAAGGCGCAGCGCTGGAACCAGATGATTGGCGACTACCTGGAAGGCAATAACTTTGTCGAGCGGCTGAAAAACGCGGCAGAAGACAACTATTTCGGCACGCTGGCCGCCAGTAAGCCGCAGATTTACGGCATTTACTGGTCACAGCCGCAGGTTGAGGCGCGCCAGGATGCGCGGATGAAAGCGGTGCAGGTGTTCCTCAACCGTTTGTGGGACGCTGACAGCAACGGCAAACAGCATTTCGACCCGGAGCGGGTGGTGAGTTACGCCGACCGTACCCGCCGCCGCCCGCCGCGCTCCTCGTCGCTGGGGCTGTCGCCGCACGTGGACGGCGGCTCACTGGAGCGCTGGCTGGATGAGAATTTCCGCCACGTTTACCGCCATGTGTTCGCCGGGAACTGGCGCGACTATAACCCGTTCGCCGCAGAGGGGCGGCCGGAGGCGCGTGAGTTCCCTTCCCCGGCGGTCTGCTCGATGTTCCGCACGTTCCAGGGCTGGACGGCGCTGACGCCGCAACGCACCCACGCCGGGACGCTGAACCTGATCCCGATTGCCAATGCGATGGCCTATGTGCTGTTGCGGGCGTTGCAGGACGATGTGCCGGAGGATGACCTGTGTGACGCCGCGCCGGGCCGCGCGCTGTCGATTTCCGAAAAGTGGCACCCGCTGCTGCTGGAGGCGGTGTCGCCCATCCCTGATCTGGAGCCGGGCGACACCGTGTTCTGGCACTGCGATGTGATCCACGCCGTGGAGAATGAGCATAACGGCGAATTTGACAGTAACGTGATGTACATCGCCGCCGCGCCGTGGTGCGAGAAAAATGCCGCCTACCTGCCGAAGCAGGCCGCGAGTTTCCTGGACGGCCGCTCGCCGCCCGATTTCGCCGCGGATGATTTCGAGGTGGATTTCACCGGCCGTGCCACGCTTGACGACCTCACCCCGGCCGGGCGGCAACAGATGGGCATCGATGCCTGACCCTGTGGTTACGCCCCTGTAAAACCCAAAGCCACCGGCGCTGGTGCCCCCGGTGGCTTTTCTTTATAGTGAAAGCCCGTGATATGGCACAGGATGCCTGTTGTGCATGTGATGTTCGAAAATTCGGTCTTTGAGATGTTGCTGGCGGTGTTTGACCGCGCCGCGCTGATGCTTATCTGCCTGTTCTTCCTGACCCGTACCCGCCCCTTCCGCCAGCTGTTGCAAAAAGAGCAGCACACGCCGCGTGAACTGGCCGCGGTGACCGCCATCTTCTCCCTGTTTGCGCTGTTCAGCACCTATTCCGGCATTAATGTGGAAGGCTCGCTGGTCAATGTGCGGGTGATCGCCGTGATGTCCGGCGGTATCCTGTTCGGGCCGTGGGTCGGCATCGTGACCGGGGTGATTGCCGGGGTGCACCGCTACGCGATCGACATGCACGGCATTACCGCCATTCCCTGCCTTATCACCAGCGTGATCGCCGGGGTGCTGTCCGGCGTTATCCACCAGCGGGTGCTGAAGGAGAAACGCTGGTCGGTGGGCATCGCGGCCGGGATGGCCTGTGAATCGCTCACCATGCTGCTGGTGGTGGTGTGGGCACAGCCGCTGTCGCTGGGGCTGGAGATTGTCTCGAAAATCGCCGTGCCGATGATCCTCGGCGCGACCTGCATCGGCCTGATTGTGCTGCTGGTGCAGAGCGTGGAGGATGAAAAAGAGGTGATCGCCGCCCGCCAGGCCCGGCTGGCGCTGGACATCGCCAACAAGACCCTGCCCTATTTCCGCAATATCAACCACGCCTCGCTGACCACCATCTGCGACATTATCCGCCGTGATATCAAGGCCGACGCGGTCGCCATCACTGACACCAAAACCATTCTGGCCTACGTCGGCACCGGTGCGGAGCAGTACAACATCGGCCATGAGATCATCAGCGAGATGACCAAAGAGACGCTGCGGCGCGGCAAAATCACCATCAAGAACAACGATGAGATGCACCGTACGCCGCAGATCCACTCGCTTATCATCATTCCCTTGTGGGAAAAAGGGGAAGTGACCGGCTCGCTGAAGATCTACTACTGCCGCGCGCACAAGATTACCTATTCGCTGAAGGTGATGGCGGTCGGGCTGTCGCAGATGATTTCCACCCAGATGGAAGTCTCGCGTACCGAGCAACTGCGGGAGATGGCCAATAAAGCGGAGATGCGCGCGCTGCAAAGCAAAATTAACCCGCACTTCCTGTTTAATGCGCTGAACGCCATCTCCTCCTCTATCCGCATTAATCCGGACACCGCCCGCCAGCTGATCATCAACCTGTCGCGCTACCTGCGTTACAACCTGGAGCTGAATGACGAGCTGATCGACCTGCGCAAAGAGCTGCATCAGGTGCAGGATTACATCGCCATTGAACAGGCGCGCTTCGGCAGCAAGCTCACGGTGCTGTATGACGTTGACGAAGAGATCGCGGTGCCGATCCCCAGCCTGTTGATCCAACCGCTGGTGGAGAATGCGATTGTGCACGGCATCCAGCCCTGCCGCGGCAAAGGGGTGGTGTCGATAAGCGTGAAACACGTGGGTGACCGCATCCGCGTCGCGGTGCAGGACACCGGCCACGGCATCAACCAGGAGACCATCGACCGGGTGGCGCGCAATGAGATGCCGGGCAATAAAATCGGCCTGCTGAACGTCCATCACCGCGTGTCGCTGCTGTATGGCGAAGGGTTGCAGATCCGCCGGTTGTCGCCGGGCACCGAGATTGCGTTCTTTATTACCAAAGAAGGCGGCAAGCACCACGCCGCGCTGGCCTGATGCCGGGCGTTATGGCCGGTGAGCGGGCGTTATGACCGGGGAGAGCATGTGAAAGCCATTATTGTTGAGGACGAATTCCTGGCTCAGGAGGAGCTGAAATACCTGATCAATGCCCACAGCAGCATCCAACTGGAGGGCAGCTTCGACGACGGGCTGGATGTGCTGAAATACCTGCAACACCACCAGGTAGACGCCATTTTCCTCGACATCAATATCCCGTCGCTGGACGGGGTGCTGCTGGCGCAGAACATCAGCAAATTTGCCCACCGGCCCTATATTATTTTCATCACCGCCTATAAGGAACACGCCGCCGAGGCGTTTGAGATTGAGGCGTTTGACTACATCCTCAAGCCTTACCATGAGGCGCGCATCGTCACTATGCTGCAAAAGCTGGAGGCGCATTTCCGCCGCGACCGGCAGGCCGCCAGTGAGCTGCCGGTGGCAGGCGGTGAGCAGCCGGTGGCGGCGCGCCACAGCCACAGCATCAACCTTATCAAGGATGAGCGCATCATCGTCACTGACATCAACGACATCTACTACGCCGCCGCGCAGGAGAAGGTGACGCTGGTCTACACCCGGCGCGAGGCGTTCACCATGCCGATGAACATCACCGAGTTTTGCAGCCGCCTGCCGGACGAATTCTTTTTCCGCTGCCACCGCTCCTACTGTGTAAACCTGTCAAAAATCCGCGAAATTGTGCCGTGGTTCAATAACACCTACATCCTGCGGCTGAGCGATTTACCCTTTGAAGTGCCGGTGAGCCGCAGCAAGGTCAAAGAATTCCGGCAACTGATGCGCATCTGAATGCATTTCATTCCGCGCTGACGGCATCTCATTCCCGATCCGATCGCGGGCTTGAAACCCGCCCGTATACTGGCTCCAGTGGGCGGGCCGGATCCCCGTTGTTGCACATCTCCGGCCTGTAAAGTTTGGCCCAACGGGCCATGTTTGCGTATCAGGAGGCCGGCATGAACAGCAGTAAACCGGTAAGTCGCGGGTTGATCGTTATGGGTACCATCATCGTGCAGATGGGGCTGGGCACTATTTACACCTGGAGCCTGTTTAACCAGCCGCTGGTGGAGAAATTCCACTGGGCGCTGGGCGATGTGGCCACCACCTTTTCCATCACCAGTTTCTCACTCGCCATCGCCACGCTGTTCGCCGGGCGGCTCCAGGAGCGCCTCGGCATCCGCCGCCTGACGCTGCTGGCCGGGCTGCTGCTGGGCTGCGGGCTTATCGCCAGCGCCTACGCCACCTCGCTGACCCAGTTCTACCTGCTGGCCGGGTTCGTGGTCGGTTTCGCCGACGGCACCGCCTACATCACCACCCTCTCTAACCTGATTAAGTGGTTCCCGGAACGCAAAGGGCTGATTTCCGGCGTGTCGGTCGGGGCCTTCGGCACCGGCAGCCTGTTGTTTAAGTATGTGAATGCGGAACTGATTGCGCAGGCAGGGGTATCGCAGGCGTTCCTCTATTGGGGCGTGATTGTGATGGCGCTGATCGCTGCCGGTTCCCTGCTGCTGAAAGAGAAAAAAGTGCCGGCGCAGCCTGCTGCCCAGCACACGCAGGCCGGGAAACCCGATTTCAGCGTGGCAGAGATGCTGAAAACCAAAGAAGCCTACCTGTTGTTCCTGATCTTCTTTACCGCCTGTATGAGCGGGCTGTACCTGATTGGGATTGTGAAAGATATCGGGGTGCAACTGGCGGGGATGGATTTGGCCACGGCCGCCAACACCGTGTCAGCGATTGCCATCTTCAACACCGCAGGAAGGATCATCCTCGGGGCGCTGTCAGATAAAGTCGGCCGGATGCGGGTGATCAGTTTCACCCTGCTGGTGACCACGCTGGCGGTGGCGACGCTGAGCTTTATCCCGCTGACCTCGTCACTGTTCTTCCTCTGTGTCGGTGCCATCGCGTTCTGCTTCGGCGGCAATATCACCGTGTTCCCGGCGATTGTCGGTGACTTCTTCGGCCTGCGTAACCACAGCAAAAACTACGGGCTGGTGTATCAGGGCTTTGGCCTCGGCGCGCTGGCCGGCTCCTTTGTGGCGGCGCACTTCGGCGGTTTCCATACCACCTTCCTGGTGATTGGGGTGATGTCGGTGCTGTCTCTGCTGATTACCCTGATGATCAAACCGCCGGTGGGCGACACCTCCCATGCCACCGCCCCCCTGCGCAACCGGCAACATGCCTGAGCGCAGCCCCGGCGAACCACGCCCTGAACCCAACCCCCAGGCGTAAAAAAAGCAGAGCCACCCGGCTCTGCTTTTTTATGCGCGGTGTCCGCTTACAGGATGACGCCCAGCGACTGGCGCAGGTGCGCGCCGGCACCCAACAGGCCCGGTTGCTCGTGGGTGATCATGTAAACCGGGATGTCCACCAGGTAATCTTTGAAACGCCCTTTGTCTTCAAACGCGGCACGGAAGCCGGACGCCTTAAAGAACTCCAGGAAACGCGGCACGATGCCGCCGGCGATATACACGCCGCCAAAGGTGCCGAGGTTCAGCGCCAGGTTGCCGCCAAAGCGGCCCATGATCACGCAGAACAGCGACAGGGCGCGGCGGCAGTCGATGCAGCTGTCTTCCAGGGCGCGCTCGGTGACGTCTTTCGGTTGCAGGTTTTCCGGCAGGCGCTCGTCCGCTTTCACAATCGCCCGGTAGAGGTTTACCAGCCCCGGCCCGGAGAGCACCCGCTCAGCAGAGACGTGGCCCAGCTCGGTGCGCAGCTGCTCAAGGATAATGTCTTCTTCCACGCTGTTCGGCGCGAAATCCACATGGCCGCCTTCGCCCGGCAGGCTCAGCCAGCGGTTGCCGGCATGAACCAGATGCGCCACGCCCAGGCCGGTGCCGGCACCGTAGATGGCGATCGGTTTACCGGGCTGTGCTTTTTTACCGCCGAATTGCAGGACATCCTGCTCGCCGAGCATCGGGATGGCCATTGATACTGCGGTAAAATCATTGATGATTTCGAGGTGGCTGAACCCCAGGTTCTGTTTCATCTCAGCAATGGAGAATGCCCAGGTGTGGTTGGTCATCGCGACCCAGTCACCGGTAATCGGACAGGCGATGGCGATGCAGCCATCCACGACCACCGCTTCCGGATGCTCTGCCAGATAATGGCGGACCACGGCCTCCAGGCTCTCGAACTCCAGGCCGGAGAAGGTCTTGGCCTGTGAGATCTCACCCGTTTCCAGTGCGCATAGCGCCAGACGGGCATTGGTGCCTCCCACATCGCCCACCAGGGAATATTTGTTCATTGAGGATGCTTCTCCACGAAAAGGAATGTTATTAGCTGCGCACACTGTAAATTTACCCCTGCAAAACAACAATGCCGGGCGGTTAAGCCCTGGCTTTTTAGTGATCTTGATCACAAAAATAAGTTTCTACTTTCGTTTGGTGGTGAAAGTGTCATCACTCTGTTGGCACGCTGCCCGCCCTTTTTGCAGGTTGTGGCACGCGCACAGGGGCTGCTCCAGCCCATTGACCGCCTATCCTATACTGCTTCGGTGACAATGGATCAGGCTTGTGGCGATTGCAGCGATAATTAGGAATTTGCGACATCCTTTCCGGTGCAGAACCCGGATGCCGCCTGCCCCCGGTTGTCAGGCCAGCGCAAAACGGGCAGCGGCGGCGGCGTGCAGGGCCGTGGTGTCAAAAACCGGCACCTGGGCGTCTTGTGCACCCACCAGCAGCGCAATTTCGGTACACCCGAGGATGATGCCGCCCGCCCCGCGGCTTTCCAGCCGCTGCATGATGCGGCGGTAAGCGTCGCGCGACTCGTCACGGAGTATGCCGAGGCAGAGTTCGTCATAGATGATGTGGTGCACGGTGTCGCGGTCAGCCTCGTCCGGCACGATGACCTCCAGGCCGGCCTGCTGCGTAAGCCGCCCGGTGTAGAAATCCTGTTCCATGGTAAAACGGGTGCCGAGCAGCGCCACGCGGCGGATGCCCTGCTGTTGTACCGCCTGCGCGGTGGCATCCGCAATATGCAGCAGCGGCAGGCCGCCGATGCGCTCAATATCGTCCGCCACCTTATGCATGGTGTTGGTACAGAGCACGACAACCTCCGCCCCGGCGCGGCGCAGGGCGGCGGCGGCCTCCCCCAGCAACTGCCCCGCCTCCTGCCAGGCACCCTGCCTCTGTAACTGCTCAATGCGGTCGAAATCCACGCTGTAGAGCACCAGTTGCGCGGAGTGCAGGCCGCCAAGTTGCTGCTTCACCTGCTCATTGATCATGCGGTAATACGGTACGGTGGATTCCCAGCTCATGCCGCCAATCAGCCCCAGTGTTTTCATTGCCGCTCTCCAGAATGCCCCACTTCGCAGGGCGGGAAGGAAAAGAGGCCCTACCGGCCTCCCGTTTGCAGCCGGACGCCCCTTTCCATTAAACAGGGGATCATGCGCGGCGTGTCCTGTGCAAATAGCCTGCCCTGACCTTAACGTAGTTTTTATCACGCAGCGAGAGGCAGGCACCGGTGTGGCGCATCCGCTTATAAGTATGTTGTAACTATCAACGGCTGGGGTGAAGGGTTCATCGTCTGGCCCGGCGGGGAAAGCGATCCCCACCGGGCCGGGCAGCCCCTACTCTGCGGCCGGCGTTTTCCCGGCATTACGCTGCTCCAGTGCCTGCGTCACGGCTTGCAGCAGTTCCGGTACATCCATTTTCGGCAGGATGACCTCGATCAGCGCCAACTGCTCCGCAATCGCCACCTGGGCCAGGGCGTCATGCAGTTGCGCGGTATCTGCTGCTTGCAGCGCCACCACCTGCCCGTCGCGGCTGCCCAATGCCCGCGGCAGGTGCGTCCAGTCCCATTGCGCGATATCGTTATAGCGCTGCCGGGCGCCGTGGATGGCCCGCTCCACCGTATACCCCTGATTATTGAGGATAATAATTACCGGGTTCAGGCCATCCCGGATCATCGATCCCAGCTCTTGCGCGGTCAGCTGGGCCGATCCGTCACCGATCAGTAACACCACCCGACGATCGGGCCGGGCGATCTGTGCGCCAAACGCGGCCGGCAGGGTATAGCCAATCGAGCCCCACAGCGGCTGAACCAGCATCCGGCACCCTTCAGGCAGTGTGAGGGCCGCCGCGCCAAAACAGGCGGTGCCCTGCTCGGCCACCAGAATATCGCCCGGCCGCAGGAAAGCCTGCATCGCCTGCCAGAATGCCGGCTGGTCAAGCCTGCCGGACTCCGCAGGCGGCAGTGCGGGCCGCGTCACCGGGTTGCCCTGCCAACGCGGCAAGTGCCGGGCCACGACCTGTTGCAAGGCGGTGAGCGCCTCAGCCATCGGCAGCTGATTAAACACCTGCGCACCCACCCGTGCCTGGAACGGTTGCAGATCGATGGTTTTTTCCGGCGGCAACTGCTGGCTGAAGCCGGCGGTAATGGTGTCGGTGAATTTTACCCCCACGGTGATCATCACGTCCGCCCCTTCCAGCGTATGGCGTACCTGTTCATCACTGGCGGCCCCGGCGTAGGTGCCGGTAAAGGCCGGGTTTTGCTCATTCAGCACACTTTTGCCCAGCAACAGCGTGCTGTGCGGCAACCCGCATTCCGCCAGCCAGCGGTTTAACGCGTCACCCACGCCAAAACGGTCGGCCAGGAAATCGGCCAGCACCGCCGCCCCGCCCGCCCGGCTCAGCAGCGCATCGGCTGCGGCAGTAAACGCCGCCAGCGCCTCCGGCGAACACTCCTCTTTACGCCGTACCAGCGGCAGCGGCAGTGCCGGCAGTGGGGCGGCGGCCACGTCGCTCGGCAGCAGCAGGTAGCCGGGGCGGCGTGTATGCAGCACGGTGGTGATCACCCGGTCGATCTCAGCCTGCGCGTTGTCCACTGTCAGGCGCGCCTGTGCCACAGTGACCTCCTGCGCCATGCGGGCAAAATGGCCGAAATCGCCGTCGCCCAGCGAGTGATGCAACCATTCCCCACGCTGTTGCGACGCGAGCGGCGGCGCACCGACCACATGCACCACCGGGACATACTCCGCATAACTGCCGGCGGTGCCGTTAATCGCGCTCAGCTCACCGACGCCAAAGGTGGTCAGCAGCGCCCCTGCGCCCCGGCAGCGTGCGTAACCGTCTGCCGCGTAAGCCGCATTCAGCTCATTGGCACAGCCGACCCAGGTGATCCCTGGGTTATCAATCACATGATCGAGAAATTGCAGATTGTAGTCGCCCGGCACGCCAAACAGGTGCTCAATCCCCACCTCCGCCAGCCGTGCCAAGAGATAATCACCCACCGTAACCTTTTCGCTCATTGCTCCCCCTGCCGTTTCAGGTTTATCCAGCATTAAGTATTGCTGAGCGGGGGAAACGGGCGAATCTTATCCGGCATGTCGCCTGGCAAGCGGGCGTTACAGCGTTGCACCGTCAGCGTGCCGCAGCCGGGCCGGATAAGCTGGATTCATCGACCACGGCGATCATTGCGTTAACGCGAGTATGCTCAATAAGTTGTGATCCTGCCGACGGCATCCGGTGGTGTAACCGTCTACACTACAGTGCAACTTTTCTTTCACTGATAAGGGAATACTATGGTGTACCACGCCAGCCCGGCACGTTATGAAAGTATGGAGTATCGCCGTTGCGGCCGCAGTGGCCTGAAGCTGCCCGCTATCTCCCTCGGCCTGTGGCACAATTTTGGTGATACCACGCTGGTTGAGAACAGCCGCCAGCTGTTGCGCCGGGCGTTTGATCTCGGCATCACGCATTTTGATCTGGCCAATAACTACGGCCCGCCGCCCGGCTCCGCTGAGCTGAATTTCGGCCGCATTCTGAAAGAAGATTTCCTGCCCTACCGGGATGAGCTGATCATCTCCTCCAAAGCCGGGTACACCATGTGGGACGGCCCTTACGGTGACTGGGGGTCGAAAAAGTATCTGGTTGCCAGCCTTAACCAGAGCCTGCGCCGCATGGGGCTGGAGTACGTCGACATTTTCTACCATCATCGCCCCGATCCTGACACGCCGCTGGAGGAGACGATGGCCGCGCTGGATCTGCTGGTGCGCCAGGGCAAGGCGCTCTATATCGGCCTGTCAAACTACCCGGCGGAACGCGCGCGCCAGGCGTTTGAGATCCTGACTCAACTCGGTACGCCCTGCCTGATCCACCAGCCGAAATATTCGATGTATGAACGCGGGATCGAGGCGCAATTGCTGGATACGCTGGCTGAGCACGGTGTCGGCTCTATTGCGTTTTCACCATTGGCCGGCGGCCAGCTCACTGACCGTTACCTGCACGGTATCCCGGAGGACTCGCGCGCTGCCAGCGGCAGCCGGTTCCTCAAGCCGGAGCAACTCACTGACGAGAAACTGGCGCGGGTGCGGGCGCTGAATGCGCTGGCGCAACGGCGCGGGCAGAAGCTTTCACAGATGGCGCTGGCCTGGGTGTTGCGCGGCGATCGCGTGACGTCAGTGCTGATCGGTGCCAGTAAAACCAGCCAGATTGATGATGCCGTCGGCATGCTGCAAAACCGGACATTCAGCCCACAGGAGCTGGATGAGATTGACCATATCCTGATGTAACCGCTTACCCTGCCCACCGCCTTTCCGGGGCGGCGGGCCTGTTCTCCGCCTGCGTTCCCCATGTTACTTTTCCTCCACAATTGCTCCATTTTGATGCCATTTGTCAGTAAACTGTTAAGACGGGTAAATGATTCAAAATCGCCTGTTATCCGATAGTGATTAGCGGTGATTGGTCGTATATCTATGTCACCCACTGAGGTGGTCTGGAGGATAATAAGAATGGTTAAACTAAAAACACTTTTGCTGAGCGCACTTTTCATTACCTTGTTACCCGCTGTATTACCTGCCAAGGCAGATAATCTGAGCGTGCGGATGCCCGGCTTCTCGCTGTCTATCGGTGACCGCGACCGCCACGGTAACTACTGGGACGGCGGCCGCTGGCGTGACCGCGGCTGGTGGGAACGCCACCACCGCCCTTACCGTCACCACGGCCCACGTTTTTATGGCCCGCCGCATGGCCATGCCTATGGGCATGACCGCCGCCGGGGGTACGAGCGCGGTTTTGAGCGTGGCTATGAACGGGGCTATGAGCGCGGCGGACGCGACCGCCATCATGACCGCGGCCGTCACTGGCACTAGTTAACAGAATAAAAACACACAGCAATAAAAAAGGCAGGCCATTTGGCCTGCCTCTCTTTTTTCATCAGCACACAGCATGATTTACGCTACATCATCATGCTGAGCAGCAGGTAGCCGTTCAGGCCAATCACCACCAGCACAATGATCCGCCCCAGGTTTTGCATCAGCGGGGTGTTGGTCATCTCGCCCATCAGCTCCCGGTTGCCGGTAAAGGAGAGCAGCGGCAGCAGCGCCAGCGCGATGCCGAAACTCAGCAGCACCTGGCTCATCACCAGAATTTTGGTCGCATCCATCCCCATCATGATCACAATAAAGGACGGCAGCATGGTGACCACGCGCCGCACCCACAGCGGAATATAGAAGCGGACGAAGCCCTGCATCACCACCTGCCCTGCCAGCGTGCCGACCACCGTGGAGGAGAGGCCGGCGGCCACCAGGCTCAGGCCGAAGATGGTCGCGGCCGCATGGCCGAGCAGCGGCTCCAGCGTCAGGTAGGCCTGATCCAGCTCACTGATGCCGCTGTGGCCGCTGAAGTGGAACGCGGCGGCGGCGGTGGCCATCATCGCCAGGTTCACAAAACCGGCAATGGTCATGGCGATGGCCACATCCAGTTTGGTTGACGAGTAACGATCGGCTTTGGAGCTGGAACCGGAACGCTGCGTCAGTGAAGAGTGCAGGTAAATCACGTGCGGCATAATGGTCGCCCCCAGTACCCCGGCCGCCAGGTACACCGCATCGGCCCCCGGCAAAGAGGGCAACGCCATGCCTTTCACCAGCTCGCCCATTTTGGGTTGCGAGAAGAAGAGTTCCACAATGTATGCCGCTGCCACAAACAGCAGCAACCCGCCAATCACCCACTCCAGCGGTTTCTGGCCGCGGCGCTGGACAGCCAGGATAATAAAGGTGGCGATGCCGGTAAGCACGGCCCCCTGCAACAGCGACACGCCAAGCAGCAGTTTAAAGCCGATCGCCGCCCCGATAAATTCCGCCAGGTCGGTCGCCATCGCGATAATTTCCGCCTGCACCCAATAGGCCCAGACTGCCGGGCGCGGGAAACGATCGCGGATATGTTCCGCCAGGTTTTTGCCGGTTGCGATGCCAAGTTTGGCAGAGAGCAGCTGAATCAGCATGGCCATCAGGTTGGCCCACACCACGACCCAGAGTAATTTATAGCCGAACGAGGCCCCTGCCTGGATGTTGGTGGCAAAGTTACCCGGATCGATATAGCCAATGGCGGCGATAAATGCCGGCCCCATTAAGGAGAGTTTAATTTTTCTGGACGTGCGGCTGCTTGCATCAGCGCGACTGTTCAGCATAGCGTGTAACCCTTAATCATTGTGTGCTTACCTGTTATCTTCAGGTAAATGAGAATCGTTATCAAGCGCATCCCTGTTACTTTTACGTATTTCTATGATAGGCCGCAGTGATACAGAAAGGCTCAGCGGGCTGTCAACCGCCACAGAGTCCCCTGTTTTTTGAGGGTTTTACCGATGTAAAATCAGTCAATCCGGCAAAATTCAGCGCGTATTACCGCAATTAATAAAACTAGCATAGATATTCACCTGACACATGGATTTCTTAACATCTTGATTTTTCTTAGCGAAATACGCAATTTGATTGATTTCACGGAGATGAATTTTTATATTTGCAAGGGATGTCTCGTTTTTAATGTCGCCGTTACATAAAATGTCCCCCGAAATATTGCCTGCCTCAAATTTGGAGCACACATGTCCCGAATACTGCACTTTGTGTTAGCGTTGGCTGTGGTCGCCGTCCTGGCCATGCTGGCCAGCCGCGATCGCAAGAACATCCGCTTACGTTTTATCGCACAGTTACTGGTTCTTGAAGTCCTGCTTGCCTATTTCTTCCTGAATTCCGAAATTGGTTTAGGGTTTATTCAGGGTTTCGCTAACTTCTTTGATAAGTTGCTTGGTTTTGCCGCTCAGGGCACCGATTTTGTCTTTGGTGGTATGGGGGACAAAGGCCTGGCCTTCTTCTTCCTGAAAGTGCTTTGCCCGATCGTCTTTATTTCTGCTCTGATTGGTATTCTGCAACACATCCGCGTGTTGCCGATCGTTATCCGCTGGATCGGTACCGTGCTGTCTAAAGTCAACGGCATGGGGAAACTGGAATCCTTCAACGCCGTCAGCTCGCTGATCCTGGGCCAGTCCGAAAACTTTATTGCCTATAAAGATATTCTCGGCAAGATGTCTGAAAAACGCATGTACACCATGGCCGCCACTGCGATGTCCACGGTGTCGATGTCGATTGTCGGCGCGTACATGACGATGCTGGAACCCAAGTATGTGGTCGCCGCGCTGGTGCTGAACATGTTCAGTACCTTTATCGTGTTGTCGCTGATTAACCCATATAAAGTGGAAGGCGAGCAGGATCTGCAACTCGGTGAGCTGCACAAAGGGCAGAGCTTCTTTGAGATGCTGGGCGAATACATCCTGGCCGGCTTTAAAGTGGCGATTATCGTGGCCGCCATGCTGATCGGCTTTATCGCGCTGATCTCCGCCATCAACGCCCTGTTCAGCACCCTGTTTGGCCATAGCTTCCAGGAATTGCTGGGCTATGTCTTCTACCCGTTTGCCTGGGTGATGGGCGTGCCTTCCCATGAAGCGTTGCAGGTCGGCAGTATTATGGCCACCAAAATGGTGTCCAATGAGTTCGTGGCCATGATGGATCTGCAAAAGATTGCCGATACCCTCTCCCCGCGCTCAGAAGGCATCCTGTCGGTGTTCCTGGTCTCCTTCGCCAACTTCTCCTCTATCGGGATTGTGGCCGGTGCAATCAAAGGCCTGAACGAGCATCAGGGGAATGTGGTGTCCCGCTTCGGCCTGAAGCTGCTGTACGGCTCCACGCTGGTGAGTGTGCTGTCCGCCTCTATTGCTGGTCTGGTGCTCGGCTAAGGCATGACCCCAGGTTAAAAAGGCGCTGCGGCGCCTTTTTTTATGCCTGCTCCCCGGCGCATGACGCATAACGTTGTACGGCAAACAGAACGGGAAAAGAGAGTGGAAAACGCAATGGGTGGGTAGACGGCATGATTAACGAAGGCGCGCCACGGGTGACAATGCAGCGATGCTAAGGACGACGCAGGGAGCGAAAACAACGCGGGATGAGGAACGCCAGAAAGCAAAAAACCGGCCTGAGCCGGTTTCTTAAATTTGGTGGAGCTAGACGGGATCGAACCGTCGACCTCTTGCATGCCATGCAAGCGCTCTCCCAGCTGAGCTATAGCCCCACAGATGTGGTCACACATTTTTCAGGACGGTGTGGCGTCCTTAACCAACCTTTCTGGGAAGAAAGTTGGTGGAGCTAGACGGGATCGAACCGTCGACCTCTTGCATGCCATGCAAGCGCTCTCCCAGCTGAGCTATAGCCCCGTATCAACACAACATGTCGTGTGGACGGGGCGCATAATATGAAACCCACCAGATCCTGTCAACGGCTAAATATCATAATTAATTCAAGCGTTGAAAAAGCAGCCAACCGGGCGCAACCAGAGTGATTTCTTCTTCTGGAAACCGCCCTATTGCCGCGTTTCTGCGCCGGGCAAGCGCATTGCTGTGCTCAGCATTCCCCTTTGTCCCCCTGTTATTCCGCATGTAAAAGGCAACCGCACATATTGCAACATATTAAGATCATGAAGTTAGAGGCAGTTTAAAAAAATGTTAGCACGCATAGGAAACGCGCTTGTTTTGAGATAATTCTCATACTAGACTGCCCGCGCCTTTATCATAACTTTTACATCCGGGTTACACATGTCATTGCACACACCAAAAGAAATTGCCGCAATTGCTGTTCAGGCAGGCGTGGTGAAAAGCCGTGCCTCAATCATGAATCTGCTGATTCTGGGCTTTATGGCCGGGGCCTTTATTGCTACCGGTTTCCTGCTTGATCTGCACGTTATCGGTACGCTGCCGCCGCAGTGGGGCTCCTTCGGCGGCCTGCTGGGCGCGGCTGTTTTCCCGGTCGGGCTGATTCTGACTGTGCTGGCCGGTGGTGAACTGCTGACCGGTAACATGATGACACTGCCGATCGCCTGGTTCTCACGCCAGATTAACGGGCTGGCTATTCTGCGTAACTGGTTCTGGGTGACCATTGCCAACCTGCTGGGCAGCCTGGCTGTCGCGTTCTTCTTCGGCCATATGCTGGGGATGACAGAAGGTGCGTTCCTGGCAAAAACCGTGTCTATTGCCCAGGCTAAAGTCAACGCTGACTTCCTGCACGCCTTTATCTCCGGTATCGGCTGTAACTGGCTGGTCTGCCTGGCCGTGTGGCTCTCCTTTGCCAGCAAAGAGATGGGCGGGAAAGTGATTGGCATGTGGTTCCCGGTGATGGCGTTTGTGGCCATCGGCTTCCAGCACGTGGTGGCGAATATGTTCATCATTCCGGCGGCGATTTTTGCCGGTGCACTGAGCTGGGCGGATTACTTCCCGAACTTCGTGGCGGTATTCCTGGGCAACGCCGTGGGCGGCGCAGGGTTTGTCGGCCTGATCTACTTCCTGGCTTATCGTCCTGGCAACGAAGTGAAACAGCTGCAAAGCTGATCTTCCGCCCTGCTTACCCCCTTCTTTTACTGCCCGCTTTTGCGGGCAGTTTTCTTGTGATCCAGATCGCGCCTTTTTTTAATGCCCTCAATCCCGTTAGTGAATCATGTAAAATGATCTACTTACGACAACCGTTAATTTCACCTCATCAGGGAAGCATGATGAACGACGAGTGGATCACTCCAAAAGAGCTGGCACAGAAGACCGGCTATACCGAGCAAAGCATTAATCAACGGGCGGCGAAAGAGAACTGGGAAAAGCGCCTGCGCCCCGGTGTGCAAGGCGGCCGGGCCCATGAATTCTCCCTGGCCAGCGCAGCGCCTTTCCTCGCCAAGAGTCGCTCAGTGCATGAAGATCCTGCCCCTTACCTCGCTTCCTCCAGCCAGCCGCGGGACATCTGGTTTGCGACGTTTGCCCGTCTTAACCGTCGTGAAAAACATCTGATTACTCAATTTATTCTGCGTGAAGGCATCTCTGGAATGATGGAAAAACTGGGCCTGAACGATGATCCGGACAGCAAGCCGCCGAAATAACCGCCTGTCGCAGCGGTTCAGCGCTATCACGCCGATAAAAAAGGCCGGTAAGTCTCCTTACCGGCCTTGCTGTTTCTGGCGCTGCCTTATTGCTGTGCTTCACGCTCTGCAATGTAGGCCAGGGCCTGGTCGATGCGTGCCAGCGTGCGGCGCTGACCAATGGCATGCACCGTGACATCCATGCCCGGCGACTGGCCGGCACCGGTCACGGCCACACGCAGCGGCATCCCGACTTTGCCCATCCCGACGCCCAGCTCATCTGCCGTGCCCTGAATCGCGTCATGCACGGTGGCCGGCGTCCATTCAGTCAGGGCAGCCAGTTTCGCTTTGACGGCTTCCAGCGGCTGGCGGGCAACCGGGCGCAGGTGTTTTTTCGCAGCGTCTGGATCAAACTCGCTGAAATCTTCATAGAAGTAACGGCAGGCTTCCGCCATCTCTTTCAGCGTCTTGCAGCGCTCGCCCAACAGGGTCACGATTTCAAACAGCTGCGGGCCGTTACGGGTATCCAGGCCCAGCTGCTCTACATGCCACAGCAGGTGGGTGGCCACATACTCCGGCGGCATGGTGTTGATGTAGTGATGGTTCAGCCACTGCAATTTTTCAGTGTTGAACGCACTGGCGGATTTATTGATCGCTTCCAGGGTAAACAGCGATTTCATCTCTTCAATAGAGAAGATCTCCTGATCACCGTGGGACCAGCCCAGGCGCACCAGGTAGTTCAGCAGGGCTTCCGGCAGGTAACCGTCATCACGGTACTGCATCACCCCTACCGCGCCGTGGCGTTTGGAGAGCTTTTTGCCGTCATCACCCAGGATCATCGACACGTGGGCGTATTCCGGCACCGGCGCGCCCAGCGCTTTCAAAATGTTGATCTGGCGCGGGGTGTTGTTGATGTGGTCTTCACCGCGGATAACGTGGGTGATTTCCATGTCCCAGTCATCCACGACAACGCAGAAGTTGTACGTCGGCGAGCCGTCGGTGCGGCGGATGATCAGGTCATCCAGCTCAAGGTTGCTGAACTCAATCGGGCCACGGATCTTGTCATCAAAGATAACCGATCCATCCTGCGGGTTACAAAAACGCACCACGCACGGTTCATCCGCGGCATGGTGTTCATGGCTGTGGCGGCAACGGCCGTCGTAACGCGGCTTTTCGCCGTTGGCCATCTGGGTTTCACGCAGTGCCTCAAGGCGCTCTTTCGAGCAGTAACATTTATAGGCGGTGCCCTGCTCCAGCATCTGGTCAATCACCGCGTTATAGCGGTCAAAGCGTTTGGTCTGGAAATACGGGCCTTCGTCCCAGTCCAGATTCAGCCAGTTCATACCGTCCATGATTGCGTCGATGGCCTCCTGGGTAGAGCGCTCCAGATCGGTATCTTCAATACGCAGCACAAACTCGCCGCCCAGGTGGCGGGTAAACAGCCAGGAGTAAAGGGCAGTACGGGCGCCGCCAACGTGCAGGTAGCCGGTCGGGCTGGGGGCAAAACGGGTTTTGATTTTCATGGGGAACACAGCCTTATTACGCAATGCAGCCGACGCGGGCCACAGCTTGCTCGGAAAGAACCAAAAAGTGGGCAACATTCTACCACTCCATGTCGATTCCTCAACGCTGAACGCCCCCGCCTTTTGCTCATTCATCAAAGATATGCACAAAATTGCCGCAGCGCTGCTGATAAATGTTGCATCCTGATTACTTTTGCGGCGAACGATTATTTTCTCCGGAAAAAGCGTTGACTCACTTTGAACTATCCCTATAATGCGACTCCATCACGACGGGGGCGATTAGCTCAGTTGGTAGAGCATCTCCTTTACACGGAGGGGGTCGGCGGTTCGAGCCCGTCATCGCCCACCATCTTACAGGTGGCCTTGTTGTGATAAAGCGTTTGATAAGCAGTAAAAAGTAAACAGCAGTGACAGATGGGCGATTAGCTCAGTTGGTAGAGCATCTCCTTTACACGGAGGGGGTCGGCGGTTCGAGCCCGTCATCGCCCACC